>JAFUQZ010000076.1 GCA_017472085.1 Akkermansia sp.
GAGAATATCCCGGCCCGGAGCGGATGTAAATTGCGCCCGGAGGGCGCGGGAATCATAGCCGGGGGTAAGTGCAACGGAGGGCGCAGGCGTAGCCGAAGCTCCTCCGTGCACGCAGCCCCCGGTATCAAGTAAAAAAATAATAATCAAGCCCCGCAAGGGGCGACAGAAAGCGTATTTTCGCTCAGTCGTTTCGCAATTACCGGGTGGGATGCCAACGAAGCCACTCCTCTACATCTGCTCCGTGTCCTGCACCTTGTCCATCGTCCATCGGACTTTGTACTCTCCGACAAAGCTGCACCTCTTTTCCGAAATTCCGGAAAAGAGGTGCGATGAATGGTGGATTGACAATTATTTCTGTGTCTCATTCTCTGCCTCCGCCAGGCGGGCGTAGGCGTACACCTCATCGGGGTCATCCCCGTGGTGTGCCTTTTCAATCCGTGAGCGGAAGAGCTTCATCACGAACACAAAGGAGCAGGGGATGAAGAACACGCCCACGCCGGTGGCAATGGTCATGCCAATCACTACCACCACGCCGATGGAGTTGCGGGCGAGCGCACCGGACCCGACGGCGGTGAGCAGCGGCACACAACCCAGGATGAAGGCGAACGAGGTCATGAGAATCGGGCGCAGTCGCAGACGGGCCGCCTCCACGGCAGCATCCAGCAGGCTCATGCCTTTCTCCATCTGCAGCACGGCGAATTCCACGATGAGAATGGCGTTCTTGGCGGCAAGGCCCACCAGCATCACCAGACCAATCTGGGCGTACAGGTTCAGCTCAATGCCGTAGAGCAGCAGCCCGATGAAAGCTCCCAACACAGCGATGGGCACCGTCAGGAAGATGGCGATGGGCAGCGTCCACTTCTCATACAGAGCCGCCATGATGAGGAAGGCGAACACGCCGGAGAGGGCAAAGATGGAGCCCAGTCCCAGACCGTCCTGCACCTTCTTTTCCTGGAAGCTCATGTCGATGTATTCCATGGCGAACTTGGTGGGGTCCATGGTTTCGCTGAACACCTTTTCAATGGCGGCCATGGCCTGGGCGGTGGAGTAGCCTTCTGCCGGTGCCACTGTGATTTTGCCGGAGTTGTAGTTGTTGTTGTGCTGCACGAACTCCGTATCGGCAATATCTGCAATGGTCACGAGCGTACTGAGCGGTACTTGCTCACCCTTGGCGTTGGTCACATAGAAGTTGGCAATCTGGTCGGTGTTGAAACGGTCCTCGCCGGCAGCCTGGAGGTACACCTGCCATTGCTGGCCGAATTCGGTGTAGTAGTTCACGAAGCGGGAGCCGTTGAAGCACTGCAGCAGCGTGTTGGCTCCGGAATAATCCACCCCCATGGCGAGGCACTTGTCCTTGTCGATGGTGATGCTCTTCTGCGGCACGGCCGGCAGCATCATGTCGGAAGCGTTGGTAATGGCCGGGTTCTTCTTGAGGGCATCTTCCAGCTTCACGACCTGTTCATACAGCGCGGCCACACCCTGGCCCGCCGTATCTTCCAGCACGAAGGCGATGTCGTTGCCGGTGCCCACGCCCGGAATGGCGGGAGGCGAGGCCACGAAGGTGATACCGTCTGCTCCGGCCATAGCCAGAGCGCCACTGATGCGTTTCTGAATATCGTTGGCCGTGGGTATCTCGCCGTTCTCCATGACCGGGCGGTCGGCATAGGGCTTGAGGGTGAAGAAGAAGGTGGCAGCATTGGTGGTTTGCACACCAATCATGAGGTTCATGCCGATGATGGAGGTCATGTATTCTACCGCCGGGTCTTTCATGACGACTCCTTCCACCACCCTGGCCTGTTCCGAAGCACGCTGCAGGGAGACACCTGGTTTCATGATGACACCGCAGATGAGGAAGCCCTGGTCCTCTGCCGGGAGGAAACCGCCCGGCACCTGCTTCGCCACGGGGACAATGGCGGCAGAGATGAGTGCCAGCAGGGGGATGGAGATGATGAGATGGCGGCACAGGAAGCGGCAGCAGGCAGAGTATTTCAGCGCCACGGCATCATAGCTGCGGTTGAAAATGTTGTAGAGCGGGGTCAGCAGGGACTTGTGCTCTTTCTTCGGTTTCAGCAGAATGGCGGAAAGTGCCGGAGAGAGTGTCAGTGCATTGAATGCCGAGATGAGCATGGAGATAGCGATGGTCACGGCAAACTGCTGGAAGAGTGTGCCGGTGATACCCGGCAGCAGCACGGAGGGCAGGAACACGGCGGCCAGCACCAGCGCGATGGCGATAACCGGCCCGCTCACTTCCTTCATGGCCGCAAAGGTGGCCTGGCGGGCTGTCATGCCGTTCTCCATGTGGGATTCCACGGCTTCCACCACCACGATGGCGTCATCCACCACCAGACCGATGGCCAGCACCATGCCGAGCATGCAGATGGTGTTGAGCGAGAAGCCCAGAATGGGGAAGAAGCAGAAGGTGGTCACCAGCGATACCGGCACGGCGATGAGCGGAATGAGTGTGGCGCGCCAACCCTGCAGGAAAATGAATACTACCAGCGCCACCAGTACCAGGGCTTCAAAAAGGGTGTGGATGATTTCATCGATGGAGTCCCGCACGGAGATGGTGGAGTCCAGAGAAACGAACCCGCGCATACCTTCCGGCATGTTTTTTTCCTTTTCGGCAAACAGCGCCTTGAGGCTGTCCACCGTCTCAATGGCATTCGCCTCCGCGCCCTGATAGATGGCGAGACAGATGGCCGGTTTGCCGTTCACTCGGCTGGCGAGTGAGTAGCTCTGCGTTCCCAGTTCAATCTTGGCAATGTCCTTGAGTTTGACGGCCTGAGTACCGGTCTGGCGGACAATGATGTCCTCAAACTCCGACACACTGGTCATGCGGCCGGAATTGCGGATGGTGTAGGTGAATTCCTGCCCGTCCGGCATGGGCTCTGCACCCACGGAACCGCCGGGGTTGATGGTGTTCTGGGAGTTGACGGCATTGTACACCTCGTTGACAGAGATGCCTTTCTGCGCCATTTTTTCGGAATCCAGCCAGATACGCACGGCATAGCGCGCACCGAAAACCATCACGTCGCCCACACCCTTGACTCGCTTCACCGGATCCACCAGGTTCACGTAGGCATAGCCGGTCAGGTCAATCGGGGAGAAGAATCCCTGCGGGGAATCAATGGCGTAGAGCATCATGGGCAGACCGGAGGACTGCTTGATGGTGATACCCATCTGTGAAACCATGCTGGGCAGCTGGGAGGTTGCCTGGCTGTATTTCATGTAGGTGAGCTGCTGGGCCGTATTGGCGTTGGTTCCCGGTTCAAAGACGACGTTAATGCTGCATGAACCGTTGTTGGAGGAGATGGAGTTCATGTAGTCCATGCCCTCAATGCCGGAGAGCTGCAACTCAATCGGGGTTGCCACGGATTCGGCCACTTCCTGGGCATTCGCGCCGGGGTAGGAGGCACTCATGGCAATGGTGATGGGGGCGATATCCGGGAACTGTGCGATGGGCAGGGCCAGCATGCTGATGATACCCAGCATCGTGGTCACAATGGAGATAACCGCTGCGATGATGGGGTGTTTGATGAAGAAGGGTGACATCGTTCTCTTTCTTGTTGAAGTGATTAGTTCTTGGATTCAGCGGTGACGGAGCCCACCACGGTGGTGGGTGCCTTGTAATGGTAATCAATGGGGGTCAGCTTGTTGACCCCGGCTCCGGCGGCGGCGTTGGCAGCGTAGACCTGTGCGGCCATGAGAGACCCCTCTGCCACCACGCGGGCGGATTCCAGACTGTCGTAGCCCATGCCCTTGAGCATCATTTCCATGGGAGTCCAGAATCCCTGGCCGGCGGCGATGAGATCCAGCTCATCTTTTGCTCCGGCCTTGTCCAGCACGAGTTCGCGGAAGCTCCTGGCGCCGCTCCGGCGGAGGTAGAGTTCTTTCCAGTCGTTGACATGAGCCTGTTGCGGGGCATCATCCGGGAGTTTTTCGCCGCTCTGTTTCTCCAGGAGCTCGCGGAAGTCCTTTGCTCCGCTCTGCTTGAGCAGAAGCTCGCCCCAATCCTTCACCCCGGCTCCTCCCAGTATCATAGCCGCCGTGTCGGGGACTCCGGCTTTGGCTGCAATAGCGGCACTGAGCATGGGCCGATCCACATCCACTATCTGCATGGGCTGCAGCACTTCCTTGCCGTCTGCTTCCTTCACGGGGACATTGACCAGCGCACCCTTGGTGATGGGCAGCATGTCCGGCGTGTTGTCCGGGCGAAGAAGAACCAGCAAATCCTTGCCCTTGGCGTTCATCGGCGCGCGCGCCGGCACCAGAATGGAGTTCCGGCCGCCCTGCATGCCGGCGCGGACGCGAACCGGCATGCCGGAGCGCAGGTTGCCCTCGCTGTTGTCCACCTGCCCGATGACGGTGAGTGTGCCGGTGGACTGACTCAGGGCATTGTCGGAATTGATAATCATGCCCTTGTGCGGATAGGTGCTGCCATCGTTCAGAATGAGGTCAAAGTCCTCGCGCTTGCGTTCATTGCCGGCGCTCTGGTTCTTGCGGAAGCGGGTGAAGCCGGTCAGGGCATTCTTGCCGCTCACCTGGAAGTCCACCCGCATGGGATTGACGGAGGAGAGGGTGACCAGCGGTTCTTTATCCTGCGGAGACACCAGCGCACCGATGGAGGGTTTACGAATGCCGACGCGCCCGTCAAACGGGGCGGTGATGGTGGTGTAGCCCAGATTAATCTTCGCCAGTTGCAGCGCTGCTTCCATCTGTGCCACGGTGGCTTCTGCTTTCAGAAGATCTGCTTTGGCCGTCTTGACAGAGGTGGCGGCGTCCGTCACGTCCTTATCTGCCACGGCGCCGGGAGCTTCTTTGCTGAGTCTTTCCAGACGCTCGTAATTGACGGTGTTCTTGGCCAGTTCGGCATCAGCCTGCTCGCGCGCGGCCTTGGCGGCAGCCAGATTGGCTTCTGCTTCTTCCACCTCTGCCTGGTAAGGGGCAGGGTCGATGGTGAAGAGCACATCGCCCTTCTTCACCATGCTGCCGTCCTTGAAATTCTGGCTCTTGAGGAAGCCGCTCACATGCGGGCGAATGTCCGTTTCTTCCTCGCCGCGCAGCTTGCCGAACCACTCGCTCTGCACCTTGACATCCTGACAGCGCATGGGGGCCACTTTTACGGGGAAGGGGGGCAGGGTGGCTTCGGCTTTCTTGCCGGCATTATCCTGAGGCGCCCGGGCGGCCATCATGGCCGGGTCGGCCACGGGCTTGAAAGAGAACGCCGTTGTCCTGATGGTGGCGGGTTTTGCTCCCTCCGGCAGACGGCTGTTGGCTGAGGAGACGGTCATGGCCTGCACTCCGCGGTCCTTATCTGTCACCACCGGCACCTCTGTGGCGTCTTCATAGCCGTACTGTCGGAAAATATCGCTGAGCTTGTTGTTGCCGTAGTCAGAGATAGCTACCAGCTGTTGCTCGGAGGTGTAGCCGTCTGCCTCCTTTACCGGGATGGTGTAGCGCTTGCCGACCGTGACCGGAACCATGTGCGGTACATTGTTCTTATCCACCACAATGATGAAATTGTTACGCATGACCTGGCGGAGGGCATCTGCCGGCACCAGCAGGGCATCGTATGAGGTCAGCGGCATTTTCACCCGCACCGTCATACCGGCGCGAAGGGTCTGATTCTGATTCGGGAACGCGGCTTCGAAGTTGATGGTGCCGTCATCGCTCACCTTGCTTTCCATGGCTTTGAATTGGCCTGCGTAGGGGTGTTCAATCCCGTCATCGGTGATGAGGTAGACCGGGGGGGCTTCTTCTGCCGTGGAGAGATGCCCGTGTTTTTTGAACGAATCCAGCAGCATTTTGCCGTTGACGGAGAATTTGGCGCGGATGGGGTTTACTGCCGTGATGTTGGCCAGGTTGGTGGCAGACGATACCATGTCACCCTGCGAGGCTTGCGCGGCACCGACCACGCCGTCGTACGGCGCCTTGATGACGGTGTAGTCCAGATTGATTTTTGCCTGCTTGACAGCGGCTTTCATCTGTTCCACATTGGCCTTGGCTGCCTCTTCATTGGCCACGGCTGCCTTCAGATTCTGGCGGGCATCCGACAAATCCTTTTCGGAGACGGCTTTGGGTTCCAGCTGCTCGTAGCGTTTCACATCCAGAGCAGCCTTTTCCCGCTGCGCTTTAGCCGCTTCCAGCGAGGCTTCTGCCGCCTGCAGGTTCGCCTCTGCCTGGCGGAGCCGGGCCTTGTATAAGTCATCCTCAATGGTGAAGAGCACGTCCCCTTCTTTCACAAACTGCCCGTCGCGATAGTTCTGAGATTTCAGGAAGCCACTCACGCGGGGATGGATGTCGGTCTCCTTTTCGCCGCGCAGATAACCGAACCATTCGCCGTAGTCGGTGACATTCTGTCGGACAATGGGAAACACCCGGATGGCCGGCGCTGTTTCCGCTGCCTTGTCGGCCTCCCGGTTTCCGTTGTTACAGGCAACCGGCAGCATGCCCAGCGTGCAGCTGCCCAGAGCCAGGGTGATAAGTGTCTGTCTGGTCATATAGTGAAAGGTGGAGTAATTATGAACACGCCCTCAGCAGGAAGAGGATGATGACGATGAAGGTGACGATGGTGCCCACGCCGATGGAGGATTCTTCCTTGCCTTCAGCTGTTTTTTGCGGGGCTTTGAGTACTGTAAACGGGCGCGGCTGAGGCTGTTGCTCCGGCTGTTCATTCGGTGAGGTCGTGACTAACGGCGGTACGTTTCGCCGGGCAATGGACTTGAATTTGGCAATGAGCGGTTTGGCAGATTCCGGCTCTTGCATGACGGAGGCAGGCGGCGGCTCCGGCAGTTTTTCCGGGGCGGGATGCTGCGGCAGGGGAGATGCGGAATGGTGCTGCTCTGCAAAGATGCGCACGCGTTCTTCCTGCTCCGCTATCATGACGTTGAGATTGTGGATGAGCTCTGCCGACATGCGCTCCAGCGCAAGGCGCTGGGGCTCTGTGGTGACGCTTTCGTCCGGGTGAGAGGGGGGCTGCGGATTCATAGGTCGTTAACCGAGGTTGAGTTCAGTCTGTTTGGGCGTTTGTTCAGTCGGAGCGGGGGGCGGTGCGGACTCCGGCGTTTCCGTCTGCGGAGCCGGGGCAGGGATGTTGTCCTGGCTCTCCTGCTGCTGGATGGCGTGGAGTACGGCGGTAATGATTTTCTGCCGGTCGCTGCGGGTGCTCCACACCAGTTGCAGGAAATCGTTCGGGTGGATGTTTCCGTGCTCCCGCAGGAATTGGCGGTCTTTCGCATCCGGGTACATGATGGAGGCATCCAGTGTGCCGAACAATTTGGCCTCTGCCTTGCGGATGATGCGGGGCAGGTAGGCAATCTCCTGGAATTCATCTGTTTCCGGCGGCAGGTTGGCAGCCTTCACCGGGGCGGCATTGCCGGAGATGCCTCGCTGGGCGGTCAGAAAGAAGGAGCGGCGGGTGGCGGCTATCAGCAGGGCGCTGCTCGGACTGGGTTCTCCCAGCACGGCGTAGTCCTGAATAAACCCATGCAGCTCTCCCGGCTGCTGACCGATACTTGCCAGAAAATCACATTCCTCCGGCAGAAAGAATCGGTCCACCGGAGTGCGCGTGTTGAGATGATAGCGCTCTACGGCTTCCCGGAATAGCATCATGAATCGGTCGTTCCACTCCATGCGCGCCAGTATATACTCTCCGGCTTCCCCGGTGCAAGCAAAAATTCTGCCAACACTTATCAAAATTGAAGTTTTTTATCTGACATCATATCGCACCTGAAGGTCAGCAAAATGACACGTATATTGAACAAATCGGTTAGATGTTGCATCTCACTCTTCGTCATGGAACAGCAACAGAACACGCCCGCCTCTCCTCAATCCGCTCCGCCTGCCGATTCCGCTCCCGTTCCGGCTTCTGCGCACCCGCCGGCAATTCCCGCGATTCCTCCCCCCGGATATCCGCTGTGGTGGCGGTCGGCGTGGACGCCGTTTGTGGTACTGCTGCTGGCGGCTGCCGCAGGGGATTTGCTGGCACCGCGTGCTTCGCTCCTGTCGGGGGGAGACGTCGTTTTCGGCCTGGGGCCGGCTCTGGGCAGCGTGGTGCTGGTACTGGCCATTCTTTTGCTCCGCCGTGATCTGGTGCGCTCGGAGATGTTGTTTCTGGGCGGCCTGGCGCTGAGCTGCGGGGCTGCGCTGGCGGTGAGCGGTTCCCTCATCTGCTGGGTGATGGCCTTGGCTGTGCCGCTGTTCTTTCTGGCTATGGTGCCCACCCGAAAGTATGCCCCGGAGAAGAACGCTCGCTACTACTCATGGTGGAGCTATTGGTTTTCCGCGCAGCGCACCGGCCGCCTTACCCGCATCACAGCCCTGTTGCCCTGGCTTGTGAGCATCCTCATCGGGGTGGTGCTGTTCATCTTCTTCCTCTGCATTTTTGCCGGTGGTAATCCCGTGGTGGAACTTGTCTGGAACCATATCACCGATGCCTGGAATCGGTTGGTGTCATTCCTGCGTATTGATTGGGATTTCGGGGTGCATGTGCTGCTCTGGGTACTGGGTATTCTGCTCTTCGGGCTGTTTGCCATGAAGCGCCCGCCGGCAGTAGAGTCTGCATCCCCCGTTCCCGTTGTGCCCGGTCGCAGCATTCTGCCGCAGGCGCCGCTCATGGTGCTCCTGGGTATCAATGCGGCGTTCATGATTGTGAATGCGTCCGATATGGCCTATCTTTGGTTTCGGCGTGTGCCGGAGGGTGTGTCGCAGACGCAGTATCTGCATGAAGGGGCAGACAGTATTATCTGGGCTTCCGTCATTGCTTCGGCCATCCTCATTTTTCTGTTCCGCGCCCGTGGCCATGCCCGGCACGGTGTGATGTCCCGCGGTCTGGGCTACCTTCTGGTGGGGCAGACGATGCTGCTGGCTGTCAGTGTGTTGCTGCGCCTCTTCTACCAGATAGATGATTTCGGGTTTACTGTTCGTCGTCTGGTGGCTGGCGAGATGATGCTCTTCGGCGTCATCGGGCTGGTGGTGCTGCTGGGCTACATGATCAGCGGACGTTTCCTGAAGAGTGCAGGGTATGGGCTGATGGCCGGCCTGATTCTGCTGGCGCTTACTCAGGTGAATCCCCCTTCATCTCTTGCCGGTGACCTCAATATGCGCTACGGCACGGTAGTGGATGAGCATGGCACTCTGACGACGCGTTGGTCTTTTGCTTCGTCCGATTTCCGCAGCCGGGTCCCTGTCTCCTCCAACCTGACCTTTGCTCTCTATACCTACGACCGCTGCAAACATCTGCTCGATGAGGGGGGAAAGGCTGATTTCCGGGCGATGCTGCGCCGGGCGGCAGAAAATGTGGAGGAACGGGCGAATGCGGAAGGCTGGTTCCGCCTCAATTGGATAACGTTGCGTGATATTCCCGCGTCTGAGCGTATCCTGGGGCGCCCCCTGACCCACAAACCCGTGGAAGTGGCTCATTAACCGCTTGTTTTCGATAAAATTTCAAAAATCAGGCCCTATGGCTCACATAGGGCTTGATTTTGTTCTGGCAATATGCTAGACTCCGTGTCAAGATGAAAGGAAGTCATTATGTCATCATCGGTGCCGCTTCTCTGGCGGTAGTTTCCTGTGTACAGCCCTATCCTGTACCCACGGTCGGTAATACCCCGCAGGCGAATGTTGTGCCTGCCGCTCCTGCCCGTTCCGGGCAGTATATTGCTCTTCCCGGGCAGGCGGTTCAGTCGGTGACTACGGATACGGATGCGGCATTTGAGCAGCAGGTGGTTGCTTACACTCAGGGTACGGCCGCTCCTGTGGGCGTTCCTGCCGTGGTGTCTCTTGCCGTGCCGCAGACTCCGATGGTGTCGGCCGCCCCCGTCACCACGCCTGACCCGATGCAGGCTCCTGTGGCCGCAGTTCCCGCCGTTGTTCAGCCCGTGGCGGCTCCGACTCCCGTCACCACGCCCATGGTGACCACTCCCGGCATGTCCGTGGGTACTCCCGACCCCGCAGTGGGTGGCAATATCAGCTACAACGTCAATTTTGTGAACAATACGCCCGGACGTCTCTTCATCGAGGCTCAGGATGCCAAGGGTGAGATTTATCCCTGCGGTTTCATTTCGCCGATGCAGAGCATCAAGGCGCCCATGCAGAATGTAGCCCCCATCAAGGGGCCGATTACGGTGGTGGTGCGTGACCCGGATAAACCCGATACCCCGGAGATTCGTCGTTACAAGGTGGAGCCGCCTGCACAGTATGCCGGCAGAACCATCGGCATTGCCGTGATTCCCGGTGGTATCTATCAGACCAGCCTGGACGGCGTGGTGGTGTACACCTCTCCGCCCCAGCCGCGTGTGGTGCAGCCCGCTCCTGCGCCCGCTCCGGCTCCTGAGCAGCCCGCTCCCGCAGCTGCCCTGGCTCCTGCCGCTGCAACACCCGCTCCGTAAGAGGGAGAAAAGACCGTTTTTTTTCATTTCACTTCCTTTTCCTCTGCGAAAAGGAAGTGAAATGCTTTTGTACAGGCTTGTCAGATGCGGAAACTTGTTGTAAAGGAATGGTTATGTGTAAACCATTCAGAGATTACCTCAGCTTGTTGCGGGAATATACCCGCGAGATTATCACTTTCGGTGGCATGTGCCTCATGTGTTTTGTGTACACCGATTTCAAACAGATAGTGCAGGACCAGGCCTCCACCTCGGCTCATACGGTGGAGGTGTTGCGCTCCATGGACATGCGGCTCTCCCGCATGGAACAGAACATCGGAAACTAATCGCACCGCCATCATGAAACCAACTATCCGACGTATTCAGCAAAAGGTGGGAGTGACAGCCGATGGTATCATTGGCCCGCGCACCCTCAGCGCCATCAGCCGCGCCCTCAGAATCCCGGAAACGCCTCCGGCTCCGGCGTGGCCCACGCAGTCAGAAGTGCGGCGCGGAACCAGTCGATTCGGACGACCGGGGAATGAGGAATTACTCACCTCCGTCACGCCTCCCTATCCGTTGTTGTATGAGGGCAGCCCCGTGCGCAGCATTCGCGTGCACTCTGCCATTGCCCTCCATGTGCAGCAGGCCTTGCGCGAGGTCCTGGCACACTATGGTGCAGAAGAGATTCACCGCCTTGGTCTGGATTTGTACGGCGGTTGCTACAACTACCGCCCCACAAGCGGTGGCGGGGCGCTCTCCATGCATGCCTGGGGCATTGCCCTGGATTTTTCCCCGGATGCCAACGCCTACAGCTACCAATCGCCGCGAGCCTCACTCTCCCGCCCGGAATGCGAGGCCTGGTGGCAGATTTGGGAGTCTCATGGGGCCGTTTCTCTGGGGCGCGAGCGCAATTATGACTGGATGCACCTGCAATTCGCACGCCTCAGCTGACAGTAAGGCAGTAAAAATCAATAAATCCGTAAAAAAAGGCTTGCCAAGGTGGGAGGGAGCAGGTATCATCGTGCACCGTTTTCCGCACGGTGGCGCCAGGCGCCCTCTTAACCACCGTTGTAAGGGCCTTTGAGGAAACGGCAACATATTAACCTAAACATAATTACAATGACTAATTCCGAACTGGAGGCTTTGATTGATTCCAAGCTTCCTTCTTTCCGCAAGGGTGACATCGTGAACGGTACCATCCTTGAAATCCGCCCGCAGGTTGTTCTCGTCGACATCGGCTACAAGTCCGAGGGTGTTATCTCCATCTCCGAGTTTGAGGACGAGGAAATTGAAGTGGGCGATCAGATCGAGGTGCTCCTGGAGAGCCTCGAAAACGACGAGGGTCTCGTCGTCCTTTCCAAAGAGAAGGCTGCTCACAAGCAGAACTGGGACAAGATTGTTGCCGTGTACAAGGACGGCGGTCTCGTCAAGGGTAAGGTCAAGAGCGTGGTCAAGGGCGGCCTCATGGTCAACGTTGGCGTGGAAGCTTTCCTTCCCGGCTCCCAGGTGGACATCATTCCCCCGAAGGACCTCAACGAGTTCGTGGGCAATGTCTATGAGTTCAAGATTGTCAAGGTCAACGACGAGCGCAAGAACATCGTGCTCTCCCGCCGCGAGGTCATCGAGGCCGAGCGCAGCGAGCAGCGTCAGCGCTTCCTGGAGACCGTCAAGGTGGGCGACCGCGTGACCGGTATCGTCAAGAACATCACCGACTTCGGTGCTTTCGTGGACCTGTCCGGCATGGACGGCCTGCTGCACATCACCGATATGAGCTGGGGCCGCGTCAATCACCCCTCCGAGGTGCTGCACATCGGTCAGGAGCTCAACGTCCTCATCCTGGACGTCGACCGCGACAAGGAGCGCGTCTCCCTGGGCCTCAAGCAGCTCTCCGATAACCCCTGGGCCGACATCGAGCAGAAGTACCCCATCGGTTCCCGTGTCAGCGGCCGCGTGACCAAGCTTCTGGCCTACGGTGCCTTCGTGGAGCTGGAGAAGGGCGTGGAAGGTCTCGTGCACGTTTCCGAGCTTTCCTGGACCAAGCGCATCACCCGTCCCAGCGATGTTCTCTCCCTGGATCAGGACATCGAGGCCGTGGTGCTCAACATCTCCGTCGAGGAGCAGAAGATTTCCCTCGGTATCCGTCAGCTCGACGAGAACCCCTGGGCTGCCATCGAAACCCGCTTCCCGGTTGGTACCATCATCTCCGGCGCTGTGCGTAACCTTACCCCCTACGGCGCCTTCGTGGCTCTGGAGGAAGGCATTGACGGCATGATTCACGTGTCCGACATGAGCTGGACCCGCAAGATTAACCACCCCTCCGAAGTCCTCAAGAAGGGCGACGTGGTGGAGGCTCGCGTGCTCAACATCGACAAGGAGAACCAGCGCGTTTCCCTCGGCATCAAGCAGCTTGAGTCCGACCCCTGGGAATCCATCGACTCCCGCTTCAAGGTGGGCGACCTCGTCTCCGGCTCCGTGGCCAAGATTGCTTCCTTCGGTGCGTTCGTCAACCTGGACGGCGACATCGACGGCCTCATCCACATCTCCCAGCTTTCCGAGGAGCACGTGGAGCGCGTCAAGGACGTCATCAAGGTGGGCGACGCCATCAAGGCCCGCGTCATCAAGGTCGACAAGGTCGAGCGCCGCATCGGTCTTTCCATCAAGGCTGTCAACTACGATCCCGAGCAGCTGCGCCGCGAGACGGCCGCCTTCGAGACCGTGCGTGCCGGCGACATGGTGGGTCTGGAGCAGGCCTTCAACCTCGCTGCCCTGCAGTCCGAGGAGTGGAGCCCCTCCGACAAGTAAAGCCCTGCGCTTACGCAATACTTTCAGCCCCGTTGCAGTTGCCTGCAACGGGGCTTTTGCGGTTACGTCAGGCATAAACTCTCAATGGGGGTGAGTGTCGGGGGGGGTATTTCGGTATCGACGTAAGTCGCAAATTTTTAATTCGCAAATCGCCTGCCACGGAGACGACCTTCGGCAGAGACGGGTGACTCGCCATTCGTGAATCCACGAGGCCCAAAGCTTTGGGACACGCGTATGCACGGCGTCTCAGCGTTTCGAGTTTTTTTGTTGTGCAATGGATAGGAATGTGGTAGGCTGAGGACGGCATGGAAGAAAAATTGAAAACGGTGGAGGTGGTGGCGGCGCTGGTGATAAAGGACGACCGTGTTCTGGCAACGCGGTGTGCACCGCACAAGCATGGGGGAGGTTGGGAGTTCCCCGGCGGGAAGTTGGAGCCGGGGGAATTGCCGCAGGATGCTGTGGTGCGGGAGCTGGCCGAAGAGCTTGATGTCTGTGTCGAGGCTGGTGAACTGCTCTGTACGGTGGAGTGGGACTACCCGACTTTCCACCTGCGGATGCATTGTCTGGAATGTCGGTTGATTTCCGGTACTATCCGGCTGCGGGAGCACGCCGATGCCCGCTGGCTGAGCGTGGAAGAGCTGCGCAGCGTGGATTGGCTGCCGGCAGATGTGGAGGTGCTGGCGGCGCTGGAGCAGCGTTTGCGCCGTGGTTAATCAGTTCTTGATACCTCCGTATTGGTAGCCCGCTTTTTCGACGGTGCTGCGCAGGATATCCTCGCTGATGGGGGTGGAGGATTCAATGCGGATGCTGCATTCTTTGTGGGAGGCGGTGCAGGCGGTGACTCCGGGAATGGCGAGGATGGCTTCTGTCATGTGGCGCTCGCAGTGCGGGCACATCATGCCGGTGACGGTGATGACTGTGGTGTGGTTCATGGTGATGGGGGTGTTTTGTTGAGGTAACGGGACGGTGGCGGATTCCTTTTGTCCGAATTTCAGTCGGCGCAGTCTCAGGGCGTTGGCTACGACGCAGAAGCTGCTGAGACTCATGGCAGCGGCGGCTATGCCCGGGCTGAGGGTTTTGCCTAGCAGGGGATAGTAGACTCCGGCAGCCAGGGGAATGGTCAGGATATTGTAGAAGAATGCCCAGAAGAGGTTCTGGCGGATGTTGCGGATGATGGCGCTGCTGAGTCGGAAGGCCGCTGCCACATCGCGGAGGCTATTGTGCAGCAGGACGATATCGGCGCTCTCGATGGCCACATCCGTTCCTGCCCCAATGGCGATACCGACATCTGCACAGGTGAGGGCCGGGGCATCGTTGATACCATCGCCCACCATGGCTACCCTGTGCCCTTTGTCACGGAGAGTGTGGACCATGGCAGCCTTGTCTGCCGGGAGGACATCGGCCCACACCTCACGGATGTCCACTTGCGCGGCAACGGCGGTTGCCGTTCGCAGATTGTCCCCGGTCATCATGATGATTCGCAATCCGTGTTGCTGCATGATGTGAATCGCTTCGGCGCTGTCGGGTTTGATGGCATCTGCCACGGCAATGATACCCAGTAATGTCTGGCTGCGGGCAATGTACAGAGGCGTTTTTCCCTCGTCTGCCAGTCGGGTGGTGAGAGCATCGTCCGGGGTGAGTCCCAGCTGTTGCATCAAGGCCGCATTCCCGGCAGAATACAGCTCATCGCCCAGCACACCTTGCACCCCCATGCCGGGCAGGTAGGTATGTTGCTGCAGTTCCGGGTGCGGCAGGTCTGATATCGCCAGACGAATGGCATCGGCTATGGGGTGTTGGCTCCCCGTCTCCAGCGCGGCGGCTGTGCGGAGGAGTTCTTCCCGAGAGATGCCATTCATCGGGATGATATCGGTCACAATCGGTTTGCCGGCGGTGATGGTGCCGGTTTTATCCAGAATGACAGCGGTGGTGTTGCGGGCGTTTTCCATCACTTCCCCGCTGCGGAAGAGAATGCCGTTTTCCGCGCCTTTGCCGGCTCCCACCATGATGGCAACCGGGGTGGCCAGTCCCAGCGCACAGGGGCAGGAAATGACCAGCACGGAGATGGCGCAGCCCATGGCAAATGCAATGGTGCTGCCGCACAGTAACCAGATGACTGCGGTCAGCAGTGCAATCATGACCACCACGGGCACGAAAATGCCGGAGATGCGGTCAGACAGACGGGCAATGGGTGCTTTCGCCGCGGCGGCTTCTCCCACCATGGTGATGATATCGGAGAGCGATGAATCTTTTCTGTGACGCCGGGCAATGATATGCAGAGCTCCGTGACCGTTGACCGTTCCGGCGTAAACGGGACTGTCGGGGTGTTTATCCACGGGCATACTCTCGCCGGTGAGCGCGGATTCATCAATAGTCGAAATGCCTTGCCGGACTTCTCCATCCACCGGAATCCTCTCGCCGGGACGTACCAGCAGGATATCGCCCGGCTTGACCGCATCCGTCGGCACGGTGATGGGTTGCCCGTCCCGCAGCAGCGTGGCGTTGTCCGGCAACAGCTCGCGCAGCTTTTCCAACGCAGAGCCGGTACTGCCGGTTGCGCGAGCTTCCAGCCATTTTCCGAAGGTGATGAGCGTCAGAATCATGCCGGCTGATTCCAGATAGATGACGCCGCTGTGCAGGCAGCACACATCCACGATGCTGTACAGGATGCCGGCGGCTGCTCCCAGCGCGATGAGGGTGTCCATGTTGGGGGCTTTCTGCCGCAGCGCGCGTGTGCCGGAGGTGAAGAAACGGCGATTAAGCCACAGAATCGGTAACAGAAGAATTGCCTGGAAAACGATGCCCCAATCACTTTGAACCGTATGGTGCAGCACCATCATGGGCAGCAGAAATGCCAGCGAAAGCAGGAAACGCCGGAGCAGGGGGGCGCTTTCTCTCCGAGTGCTCGGTGGGGCGGATGTCTCCTGCAACTCGGCTCCGTAGCCGGCGTTTTCAACAGCCGCGATGATATGGTCTTCTCGCAGACGGGATTCATCAAAAAGCGCAGTCATGCTGCCCGTCAGCAAATTCACTTCCACCTTTCGGACTCCGGGCAGGGTGCGGACGCATTTGTCCACTCGCGCAGAGCAGGCCGAACAACTCATGCCTGTTATTCTGAAATGTGCTTTCTTCATGTTTGTGATGACTAACACTACGGCATTCATTCGCAAAAATCAAGCCCGGGGTACGTCAGCTCATGCGCTTCACCCGATAATGCCTTGACATGAGGGTGGTGGAAGAGTATGATGCGCGCGCTCAAGAGTTATGTATAAACTGGCGTTATCCATCGGCATGCTGTGCATCAGCAATTTGTTTATGACTTTTGCCTGGTATGGGTTTCTGAAGAAACCGGGAGAGGGCGCAGATCATGCGTGGTGGAAGCTGGTGCTGCTGAGCTGGGGACTGGCCTTTTTTGAATACTGTTTCATGGTGCCGGCCAATCATATCGGTCGCTCGGTGGGGCTGTCGCTGGCACAGCTCAAGATTATGCAGGAAGCTATCACGCTGTGTATCTTTGTGCCTTTCATGCTGTTCTATATGGGTGAGCAGTGGAAGTGGGATTACCTGTGGGCTCTGCTGTGCGTGATGGGAGCGGTTTATTTTGTGAATCGGGAGGCTCTTCTGGTGTCCTGATGATTTTCACACCCGATAAAGTCTGAAGAAGCGCTCTTTCTTTCCGCAAGGAAGGGGCAAGCTGTCACATGCAGCTATTGACGGAAGCCGCTTTTTGCGGTAGGATGCAGGCATGAGCAAGGAAGAAACGAAGAATCAGCCCCAACCTGATGAGGAGAAGCCTCTTAACGAGGAACCCATGCCTGAGACTGCAGAGGAAACGCAGACCCCGGAGGAGACTCCCGTGGATGAGCTGACCAAATGGCGCGATCTGGCGCTGCGTACGGCCGCAGAGTATGACAATTACCGCAAACGCTGTGTCAAGGACCGCGAGGATTTTACGAAGTATGCCACCCGCAGTCTGCTGGAGGAACTGCTGCCGGTGATTGATAACTTTGAGATGGGCATGCAGATGGCCGGTCAGGATACCTCGTCCATGATATACATCGGCATGAGCATGGTGCAGAAGCAACTGGTGGATTTCCTGGAGGGGCAGGGGGTGGAGCCCATTGCCACGGAAGTGGGACAGATGTTTGACCACAATATCCATGAGGCCATCATGAGCGAGCCGTCGGAGCAACCGGAAGGAACCATCCTGCGCATTCTGCGCAAGGGCTACAACCTGCGCGGTCGTCTGCTGCGCCCGGCCAATGTGGTGACAGCTGCCGTCCCGGAGACCGAGGAGAAGAAAGACTAAGCATTTCCCGTCATGTCCAAGGATTATTACGAGGTGCTGGGCGTAGACCGCAATGCGGATGACGCCACCATCAAGAAGGCCTACCGCAAGCTGGCCATGAAGTATCATCCGGATCGCAATCCGGACAATAAGGAGGCCGAAGAGAAGTTCAAGGAAATCGGCGAAGCCTATGAGGTGCTCAGCGATGAAGACAAACGCGCGGCCTACGACCGCATGGGGCATGAAGCCTTTAAGAACGGCGGTATGAACGGTGCCGGTGGTGGCGGATTCGGCGGTTTCACCGACCCCATGGATATCTTTGCCCAGATGTTCGGCGGTGGATTCGGGGGCTTTGGCGGGTTTGGCGGCGGTGGCCGTCAGCGCCAGGCAGACCCCCGGCGCCCCGGGGCCGACCTGCGCTATGATTTGGATATCACGCTGGAGGAAGCGGCCCATGGCTGCGACAAGACGCTGGAGATTGAGCGCATGGTGCCTTGTGATAAGTGCGGAGCCACGGGCTCGAAAGACGGAGCCTCCGGCTTCAAGCAGTGCCCCACTTGTCACGGTACGGGTGTGGTGACCCGCCAGAGCGGCTTCTTTGTGCAGCAGAGCACCTGCCCCGGCTGTCGCGGCGCGGGGCAGACTATCAGCAACCCTTGTTCCCATTGCCACGGCGAGGGACGCGTTCACAAAGATGTGAAGATTACCCTTCATGTACCGGCCGGGGTGGATACCGGCACCAAGCTGCGCTCCAGCGGCAATGGCGATGCCGGTGTGCATGGGGGTGAAACGGGGGATCTCTATGTGTTCATTGAGGTGAAGCCGCATGATATCTTCACCCGAGAGGGCTCGGACCTGCTCTGTACCATGCCTGTGTCATTCACGGATGCCGTTTGCGGCGGCGTGCTGACCGTGCCCACGCTGGACGGCCCTTCCAAGCTCAAGATGCCTGCCGGAACACAGAGCGGTACCATCTTCCGCATTCGAAACCAGGGTGTTCCTGCGCTCAAGGGGAGCGGGCGCGGAGATTTGCTGGTGGAGGTGCAGGTGGAAACGCCCACCAAGCTCTCCTCCGCACAGGAAAAGGCGCTGACGGCATTTGCCGAGACTCTCAAGGATTCCAACCAGCCGGAAGTGAACGATTTCCGCAAGCGCGCCGCTCGCTTCATGAAGTAAGAAGATAGAGCAATCCCGGCCATGCATCGCTGCTACCTCCCCGCTGCTGATTTTGCCTCTCCCACCCTCACGCTGGAGGGTGAGGAGGCGCATCATGCGCTGCGGGTGATGCGGCTGCGTGCCGGGGATGAATGCGAGGTGTTTGACGGCGCGGGCAAGGCAGCTCGCGCTCGCATCCTCGTTGCAGGAGGTGGGGCGCTCACCCTGGGGGAACTCCGCCCGCTTCCGCCGCTTCCCCCCGTGGCGGGAATCACGCTGGCGCTGGCTATTCCCAAGGGTGGGAACATGGAATTGATTGTGCAGAAAGCTGTAGAACTGGGGGTGAAACGAATCATCCCCCTGGTGTCGGAGCGCACGATAGTGCGTCTCAACGGCAAAGAAGCCGCCGCCAAGGCCTCCAAATGGCAGCGTACGGCGCTGGAAGCCTGCAAACAGTGTGGTGTCAACACGCTGCCTGTGGTGGAGCTGCCGCAGAGCTATTCGTGTTTCCTGAATCGGGAGGATATTCCGGCTCTGCGTCTGGTGTGTGCCATCCTGCCGGAGTCGCGACCCATGCGCGAGGTGTTGGAGACTGCACGCACCTCGGGACAGAAAGATGCCGTTCTGCTCATCGGACCGGAGGGCGATTTTTCTCCTGCTGAGTATGCTGCCTCCATGGAGGCCGGATATACCCCCCTGTCACTTGGCCCCATTATCCTGCGTGTGGAAACGGCTGTGTTCATGGCCGTTTCCTCGCTGCGCTATGCGCTGGATAAATAATTTTTGCTTTACTTGCGATAAAAATAAGTTAGCATAGCGGGTATGGAAGACATGCCTGAACTGCCCGCTGAGAGTCAACCCTCCGTCCATAAGGTAAAAAAACGTATTATTATTATCATCGCCGTTGCGTTAGCCGTGTTGACGGCTATTATTGCCGGTGCGGTGCTTGTTTGTGCTCACCATGCTGAACAGGAGGGCAAGCAGGCACGGGAAGCCCGCACAAAAGCGCAGGCTAGAGAACGTCTGAGACAACGCGCTGCCGATAAGGCGCGCCGGGCAGAAGAGAAGCTGAGTGTCGAAAAAATCGCCTCGGAAACAGTCGGCGAACCGACAGAAGACACAGAGCCGGCACAGGAGTCATCCCCGGAATCCCATGAAGAGCCGCGCCCGACAGATGCCGCCGCCGCCTCTGTAACTCCCCAACCGGAAACAGATGCGCCCGCGCCTGCCCCGGAGCCGGAATCCGAACCGAAAGCAGAGCCGAAAGCTGAACCGGATGCCGTACCCGAGACTCCGCAGCCGACGCCTCCTGAACCGCCCCGGGCGGTTGCTCCCCGGAATCCGGAGCCTGTTGAAGCCGCGCAAAAGACCGCCATGCAGCCCGTAGAGGTTACCAACCCGACCGCGTTCGATACTGCCGTTTTCCGTGCCCTGGAGGAAGGACAATACGGGCTGCTGGCAGAAGCTCTCATCCCCGGCATTCGGGAGGCATCTCAGGAGTTGCTCAACGGCAGTAAGTTGAATTATGCCGCTTACCGTCATTCCGATTCCCTGATGTCTGCGGTGGAGTTGTGTACCCTCATCAAGACGGCGGGTGAAGAACAGCTCCGGGATTTGACCATGGGAAAGGAAGCCGGGCAGGGGAAAATGTTCATGAACTGGCTGCTGCGCGATCGGGCGCGCCCGCTGCGTGCATTCATTCGCAACTTCATGGCTCAGGAGGGAGACCCTGAGAATATGGCGTATGCCCTCCGTACATTCTTTGACATCTGGAAAATCACGCCGGAGCAGGAACGTGGCCGCTACCTGAACCCGGCCATTGCCTGCTCGCTGGTCAGCCCGGAGGTGGCACATTCTCCCGGCCTGATTCGTGTGAAGACGGAGAGACTCACACCGGTGCAGATATTCCGGTATTTCCGGGAACAGGACAGACACCGCCGCCTGCTCACGGATATCAGGAAAATGAGCGTAGAGCGCCTGCTGATGGTGGTGGATGTGCGGCTGCCCATGTCGGAATTCACTTGGGTGACAAAAAATATGAAATATGACCGCGCCACATGGGCTCACAAGGCCTACAACTCCGTGTCCTACCTCATGGAGCGTGCCACGAAGGATACTGACCCCTACACGACCTACACCTTTCAAGAAATCCTGGAAGAGGGAGGCGTGTGCCGGGATCAGGCCTATTTTGCTGCCTACTCGGCCAAGGTGATGGGTATTCCGGCTGTTATTGCCGTGGGGGATGGTGACCGCGGGCCGCATGCCTGGGTGGTGACCCAGGTATCGGATACGGAATGGAAGCAAGTGAACTCATACGGCTACACCACCGGGGTGTTTGAAAATCCCTGCTCCGGGCGGGAGCACCATGAATCCATGCTGCTCACCCGCACGAAACGTGATAACCCTGAAAAGTTCAATGCCCTGGCCGATGGACTGGTCTTTTCCCGCTTCCTGGTAAGCATCGGGGCACATGCAGAAGCACGCGGTGCTGCGCGGTATGTGGTGGGTGCGTTTCCCGAAAATACCGCTGCGTGGGATAATCTGGTGGAAGTGATGGAAGCTGAAAACGGCCCGAATGTGACGCCGGAGGAATGGCAACAGATTCACCGCCGCATTCTCCGTAATACCCGTAAAAATACGGAATTGAATGATTTGGCTGCCTACGTGGAGGATGAGTACCTGATGGATGCGGGAAACGCCGCCGCGCGGAAAGCTGCCATGGAGCGTAACATCCGCAACATGCGGCGCAATGTGGGGGATGCCCGCAGTGATTTAGTGGTAGAAGCCATCAATCGTCAGGCCGTTCTCCTTGCGGAGAAGGGGGACGTGCGCGGACTGCTGCGACTCTATAAGAAAGAGCTGAAAGGATTTACCTCTCGCGGCGACGTCTTTCAGGAGCTTCTGGCGCAGTGTATCATGCATTACAGCGAGGCAGAAGCCACCGAACGGGAGTGGGCAAGTCTGGCCAAGGAAGTGGAAAAACTTTTCGAGCGGCATATCCGCAGCAGCGGCGCAGACTATTTCAAGCTCTCCAAAGAGGTGGAAATCCAGAAGCAACTCGTAGAGCTCTACGAAAACGCCGGCAATGTCAAAAAGGCCAATCGCATCTATCAGGACGCAACCCGGCGTCTGGAGCGCGCCGAGGGCGAGGATGAATAATTACGGCGGTGTTCAGAAGTTCTACGCGTATCTCAGACCTCCGAATTTCACGTAAAAAGGCAGGCGCGAAAGAAAAAATACCACATGTGTCCCAAAGTTTCCTGGCTCATAAGGCGAAAGCCCGATGAGAAGCGGAGTTATGGAAAAGAGCCGAAAACTTTATGCTCAGGAGGTGTCAATAGCAACATTTTCGTCTTCGAGCTGAACCAAGCACAGTGGA
>JAFUQZ010000077.1 GCA_017472085.1 Akkermansia sp.
AAAAAGGATGCCCCGGTGGGACATCCTTTTTTGTTGTACACGAAGCGGACGGGGCTCGAACCCGCGACCTCAGCCGTGACAGGGCTGCGCTCTAACCAAACTGAGCTACCGCTCCTTGCCTTTGTTGCTCCCTCCTTGCGGCGGGTGCGGGCGGATTATATAGGTGATGCTGCGTGAAAGCAAGACTTTTTTTGAAAAATGGCAAAAAAAGGTGGAAGATGAGCTCTGGGATGTTTTTCCTGATTGACATGGCGGTTGAAGTTGGTAAACTGTCGGGGTTATGAGTACGAGCGAGAAACGAGATTTGACTCCCGTTGTGCCGCGCAAGTTCCGTCCTGTCTTTTTTATGTTGGTGAGCTGTTTTGCCCTCTGGGGTTTGCTCAACAACATGACGGATAACCTCGTGCCGGCGTTCAAGAATATCTTTACGATTCCTCAGGAGCAGGCGGCTCTGGTACAGGTGGCGTTCTACGGGGCGTATGCGGTGCTGGCTATCTTTGCCTCCATTCTCATTGAGGAGTTCTCCTATAAGAAAGGCGTGCTCATCGGTCTGGGCGTTTATATTGCCGGTGCGCTGGCTTATATCCCGGCTTGTATTCACCAGAGTTTTGAGATTTATTTCGTCGCCATTTTCGTGGTGGCTGCCGGTTGCTCTGTGCTGGAGACCACCTGTAACCCCTATGTGATTTCCCTCGGGCCGGAGAAGACGGCGGTGCGCCGTCTCAACTTTGCCCAGGCGTTCAACCCGGTGGGTTCCATTGCCGGTATTCTGCTGGCTCAGCAGTTCATCCTCAGTAATCTGAATCCTGCCACGGCTGATGAACGCGCGGTGATGCCGGCTGAGCAGCTGAAGGAGATTGTGCACAAGGAACTCTTCTGGGTCTGCGCGCCGTATGTGGGTCTGTGCGCGATTGCTTTCCTCATCTGGCTGTTCTTCCTGCGGGCGAAAGAGGAGCAGGGGAGCTCTGCCGCTCCCGCAGCGGAAAGCCGCAGGGGCGGGCTTCGCGTGCTGGTGGCCGCGCTGTTTGCCGTTGTGCCGCTGACGGTGCTGTATTTCCTCTTCCCGGACATGGATAAGGTGCACTGGATTCTCTACGGAACGCTGGGGCCGATTGTGTACCTGTTCCTGGTGGGGGATTACCGCTCCATGCTGTTCTCTCTGCTGCGCCAGCCGCGCTACTGGTGCGGTGTGATTGCTCAGTTCTTCTATGTGGGTGTGCAGATTGCCGCCTGGACGTACCTGAATGTCTACTGCTGCAAGGAGCTTGGCGTGACTCCGGCCACGGCTGCTACCTACTACCTCATTTCCATCATTCTCTTCATTGTCTGCCGCTGGGGTGCCACCTACTACATGAAGAAGTTTAACCCCGCGAGCATGATGAGTCTGTTTGCGCTGGCGGCCATTGCCACCTGTGCCGGAACGATTTACCTGCCGTCCGATATCCTGTTCACGGTGGGCGGGCTCGGCTTCTCTGCCAATGTGCTGAGCCTGATTGCCATGTCCGGCTGCATGAGTCTCATGTTCCCCACCATCTACGGTATCGCCCTGGGCGGACTGAACCAGCGTGATGTGAAGCTGGGCGCAGCCGGGCTCATCATGGCGATTCTGGGTGGTGCGCTCATCACGCCGTGGATGGCCGGAATCATCGGCGATGCCGAGGGTTGCTGGCTTTTCCTGACGCCGGGATTTGACAGCACGTGGGACTCGAATCTGGGCACCAGCTCTGCGGCTGTGCGCGCTTCGTTCATTGTGCCTGCCATCTGCTTTGCGGTGGTGCTGCTGTACAGTCTCATTTTCCGCAAGCCCGTTACTTCTTCTGACAAATAACAACCGTTAAAATCATTCTCAATATGAAATACGATACGCTACCCACTATCGGTATCCGCCCGACGATTGACGGCCGCCGTCTCGGCGTGCGTGAGTCTCTGGAGGATCAGACCATGAACATGGCCAAGGCTGCTGCCGCTCTCATTGAGGCGAACGTGACCCACGCCAATGGTCAGCCCGTCAAGTGCATCATTGCCGACACCACCATCGGCGGCCCGGCTGAGGCCGCCGCCTGCAACCAGAAGTTTGCAGAGAACAACGTGGGCTGTTCGCTCATCGTGACTCCCTGCTGGTGCTACATCACGGAGACTTTCGAGACGGACGCCACCACGCCCAAGGCTATCTGGGGCTTCAATGGTACGGAGCGTCCCGGTGCCGTGTATCTGGCCGCTGCTCTGGCCGGTTATGCCCAGAAGGGTGTGCCTGCATTCTCCATCTACGGTCATGATGTGCAGGATGCAGATGATACCTCCATCCCCGAGGACGTGGCAGAGAAGATTCTGCGCTTTGCCCGTGCCGGTCTGACCGTGGCCACCCTGCGCGGCAAGGGCTACCTTTCCATCGGCGGCTGCTCCATGGGTATTGCCGGTTCCATCATTGACCACTCATTCTGGGAAAGCTACCTGGGCATGCGTATTCAGCCGGTTGACATGACTGAGGTGCGCCGCCGTATGGAGCTGGGTATCTATGATAAGGCAGAGTTCGACCTCGCCATGGAATGGGCCGGGAAGTATGTGAAGATTGGTCCGGATCGCAACCGTCCCGACCTGGTGCTCTCCCCCGAGGAGAAAGAACGCACGCTGCGTGAATCCATCCTCATGACCATTATCTTCCGCGACATGATGCACGGTAACCCCTACCTCAAGACCATTGATTGCGAGGAAGAGGGGCTGGGCTTCAACGCTATCTGCGGTGGCTTCCAGGGACAGCGTCACTGGACGGACTTCTACCCGAACGGCGATATGGCGGAATCCATCCTCAACAGCACCTTTGACTGGAACGGCCCGCGTGAGGCCATTCCCTTTGCTACGGAAAATGATGCCATGAACGGCGTCTGCATGCTTCTGTTGCACCAGCTGACCGGCCGCTCCGCCTGCTTCTCCGACATCCGCACCTATTGGAGCCCTGCTGCTGTGAAGCGCGTGACCGGCTACACCATGGAAGGCCTTGCCAAGGACGGTATCATGCACCTCATCAACTCCGGTTCCACCGCTCTGGACGGCAATATGCAGTCCACTGCTCCCGATGGTACGCCCATCATGAAGAAGACCGGCGAGACCACGCTGTCCGATATCGAAGCCATGATGGCTGCCTCTGAGTGGTGCCCGGCCAACCGCGAATACTTCCGCGGCGGCGGCTACTCTCTGCATTTCGTGTCCAAGGGCAATGTGCCCGTGACCATGATTCGCATGAACCTGGTGAAGGGGCAGGGCCCCGTGCTGACCATTGTGGAAGGCTGGACCTGCGACCTGCCGCAGGAGGTGAACGACAAGCTTGACCAGCGCACCGACCCGGGTTGGCCGACCACCTGGTTCGCCCCGCGTCTGACCGGCAAGGGCGGCTTCAAGGATGTGTACACCGTCATGGCCAACATGGGTGCCAACCACGGTGCCTGGACCTATGGTCACATCGGGGCCGATATCATCACCCTGGCTTCCATGCTGCGCATTCCCGTGTATGCCCACAACGTGCCGGAGGACCAGGTGTATCGCCCGGCTGCCTGGAGTCTCTTCGGTACCGAGTGCCCCGAAAGCGCCGACTTCCGCGCCTGCGCCAACTTCGGTCCCATCTACGGTAAGTATTAATCCTGTTCCCATGGCAGGCTGTCGGCAAACGTCCCGGCAGCCTGCCCGTTTTTCACAGCATGGCCTACGTACTTTGCTTAGACTGCGGCGCGACCAATGTGCGCGCCATCCTTGTTGATGATAAGGGGCAGCTGGTGGCCAAATCCAGCCAGCCGAACGCTACCGATACCGGAGCGGAGAACCCGGATTTTCATGTCTGGAATGCAGACCGCATTCTGAACCAGCTGGCAGCCTGTGCCCGCGACATTCTCCCGCAGATTGATGCTGCGGAGGTGAAAGCCGTGACCATCACGACCTTTGGTGTGGACGGTGCGCTTGTGAATGAATCCGGCGAGCTGCTGTATCCGGTTATTTCCTGGAAGTGCCCGCGCACGGCAGAGGTGATGAAGCGGGTGGCGCAGTATATCCCGCAGGAGAAGCTCAACGCTGTTTCCGGGGTGGGCGAGTTTGCCTTCAACACCATCTACAAGCTCATCTGGCTGAAAGAGAATCGCCCGGAGCTGCTGGAGCAGGCACATGCCTGGCTCTTTATCTCCAACATCCTGGCGCACCGCCTTACCGGGGTCATGGCAACCGACCGTACCATGGCCGGTACCTCCCAGATGACTGATTTGTCCACGGGTGACTGGTCGGAGGAGATTCTGTCCGCCATCGGTATTCGCAAGAGTCTCTTCCCGGCCATGGTGAATGCCGGGGATGTTATCGGAAAGCTTACCCCGGCTGCCAGCGAGCTGCTGGGACTGCCGGCGGCTGTTCCGGTGATTTCCACCGGGCATGACACGCAGTTTGCCCTCTTCGGCAGCGGTGTGCAGGAGAATCAGCCCTTCCTTTCCAGCGGTACGTGGGAAATCCTCATGCTGCGCACAGCCAGGGCCACACTCGAACCCTCCGATTATGCAGCCGGCGCCACCGTGGAGTACGACAGCAAGGCCGGCCTGCTCAACCCCGGCCTGCAGTGGATTGCCAGCGGTATCATCGAGTGGGTGAAAGCCACCTGTTACAACGGGGAAAGCTTTGACACCATGGATGCCGAGGCGGAGAAAATTGCCCCCGGCTGCGATGGGGTGAAACTCATCCCCGATTTCCTGCCCAGCGATGCTGTGCCGGGCAGCATCCAGGGACTGGTGCTGGGACGTGCCCGTGCGCACATTTACCGCGCCGCCATGGAGGCACTGACCCTTCGCCTGAAGCAGCGTCTGGAGAAGCTGGAAAAGGTGGGCGGCTTCAAATCCACCGATCTCCTGCTGGTGGGCGGCGGTGCTCGTAACAAGGTGTGGACGCAGATGCGTGCCGATATCCTCGGCCTGCCTATCCGCATCTCCAACGTCTCAGAGAGCACCGTGCTGGGGGCGGCCATGTATGCCTTTGCCGGTGCAGGGGAGTTTGAATCGCCGGAGTCCTGCCGTGATTCCTTCGGCATCACCTATACCACGATTCAGCCCGGTGAGCAGCAGGCGGCTTACGCTGAACTTTATCAATAAACAACAATATCAATTTATGGCTAATCCCGAACTTTACATCAAACCCGCTCTGCCGGATCGCATCTTCCCCTGGGAGAATTACGATCCGCAGACCCGTGAGGAAATCGACGCATTCTTCAACAGCCCGGAAGTCCTCGTCATCAAACAGCGCATGGTCGATATGGGCCGCCGTCTCTGGGCCCGCGAATATGTGGACGGTAACGGTGGCAACCTCTCCGTCCGTGTGGCAAAAGACCTTGTCCTCTGTTCCCCCACGCTTTGCTCCAAAGGCTTCATGACCGTGGAGGATATCTGCCTGGTGGATATGAACGCCGGTCAGCTCTGCGGGTATCGTCCCGCCACCAGCGAGGTGAAAACCCACATTGCCATGATGAAGGAAGTGGGCGTGAATGCCTGCATCCACGCGCATCCTCCCTGCTGCAATGCCTTCCTCTTTGCCGGATTGGTGCCGCCCAACGGCATCAACCCCGAGGCCGATATCTTCCTGGGCCAGATACCGCTGGCTCCCTACGGCACACCCGGTTCTCCCGAAACGGCTGAGGCCGTTGCGAAAGCCTCCCGCCAGAGCACCGTGGTGTTCATGGAGAATCACGGCGTCATTACCGGAGCCCGCCACATCGAAGAGGCTGAGTGGTTCATGGAGAATGCCGATGCCTACTGCAAGATGGTGCTCTACGCCGATATGCACGGCGGCAAGCTCAATCAGGTGAACGAGGCCGGTATAGCCGACTTCCTGACCATCCGCAAGAACATCGGTTATGCTGTGCCGGAGGGGCAGCCGCTTTACAATACCCGCGAATACAATGGTTACACCATGGGCATTGCCGGGGAGAAGAAAGACTGATGGCCCGTTGACCGAGTAATTGTTTCAGCCGCGCTGCTTTCGGGCAGCGCGGTTTTTTACTGCCGCTTTTATTTCAACAACTCGCGGGCATGTGCCATGGCTGATGCCCCGGAAGTGCCCAGCATCCGCATCAGCTCTGTCACTCGGGCGTCTCCCCCGATTTCTTCCAGATGGGAAACCGTGCGCCCCTCGCGCAGGCCTTTGGCGATGAGGTAGTGGTGCTGCGCCAGCGCCGCCACCTGCGGGAAATGCGTGATGGCGATGACCTGGTGCTCCCCTCCCAGCTCGCGCATCTTAAGGCCGACCGCGCGGGCGATTTCGCCGCCTACGTTGGCATCAATCTCATCGAATACCAGAAGAGGCGTGTCATCCTGGGCGGCCAGAGCACTCTTGAGTGCCAGCATCACGCGGGCCATTTCGCCGCTGGAGGCAATGAGCCGCAGCGCCTTGAGCGGCTCACCCGGATTCGGGCCGAAGAGGAAGTCACATTCTTCCATGCCCTGTGGGCCGGGAGCAGGCAGCGGGGAAAGCTGAACGCTGAAGAGCGATTGCCGGAATCCCAGTTGCCCGGCGTGAGACAGGAATTCTTTTTCCAGATGCGGAGCGGCCTTGCGACGGGCCGATGAGAGAGTCGTGCCGGCCTGCAGAACCGCGCTGTACGCTTCTTCTTCTGCCTTTTTGAGAACCCGCAGCAGCTCTTCCCGATTGTCCACGGCGTCCAGTCGGGCTCGGCATTCCAGAAGGTGTTGCTGAATGGTCTCAAAATCAGCACCATATTTGCGCTTGAGCGAATCCAGCAGGGCAATGCGGTTTTCCAGTTCTGCCAGCTCCTCCGGGTCACACTCCAGCCGGTTGACATAGCCTTGCAGCTCATCTGCCAGGGTTTCCACCTCTTCAATCAGCCCTTCCAGCGGGGAAATCCAACGGTGACAGTCGGCATCCAGTCGCACCAGCTCCCTGCCTGCGCGCACCAGGGTGTGCAGCCTGTCCAGCAGGGAATCCTCCTCGCCGTCCACCATCTGCGCCATGGGAAGCGCCGTATCGCGCAGGCGGTTGGCATTGCGGGCGCGTTGCCAGCGGGCTTCCAGCCCGGCTACTTCTTCTGCGGTGAACGCGGCGGATTCTATCTCCTCCACCTGGTGGCGCAGGAAGTCCAGCTCGCGCTCGTTGGCCATCTCATTTTCCAACAGCTCCCGATAGGCGGCGCGTGCCTCCAGCCAGCGGCGGTAGACCGTACGATAATCGGAGAGGAGCGGCGCATCTTCGGCAAAGGCATCCAACAGGCAGAGCTGGCGCTCCTGCGATGTGAGCGAGCGGTGGGAATCCGGGTGGTGCATATCCACCAGTCCGCCGGCAATGCGGTGCAGCATGGCAAGAGTGACCGGGCTGTTGTTGATGAACTGTCGGTTGCCGGTGGCGGTCATGACGCGGCGGATGAGCAGCTCTCCTTCTTCGCAGGGAGGAACCCCGGCTTCTGCCAGCTGGGCATTGAGCTCCTCCGGTGACCGTAATCTGAAAATCGCTTCAATGCTGCACTGGGTTTCCCCGCTGCGGATGAGGCTTTTATCGGCCCGCTCTCCCATGAGCAGGGAGATACTGCCCATGATGACGGATTTGCCGGCGCCGGTCTCACCGGTGATTCCCAGAAACCCCTCTCCGGGTTCCCATGTCAGTTCATCGACGAGTGCGAGGTTGCGTATCTTGAGCAGAGCGAGCATATTTAGCTTTCAGTTCCGCGCCTATTATGGCATAATAAGCGCGGAAATCAAATCCCAATTTCGATGATGAAGGTAGTTTTTCTTGGCAGCGGAACGTCTACCGGCGTGCCGGTGATAGGTTGTGAGTGCCCGGTCTGCGTGTCGGATAACCCGCGTAATAAACGGTGGCGCTCCTCGGTTCTGGTGCAGAGTGAAACGACGACACTGCTGGTGGATTCCAGTCCGGATTTGCGTGCTCAGGCGCTGAAGCACGGACTGACGGCGATTGACGGGGTGATATACACCCACGAGCACCTTGACCACACGGCCGGATTTGATGAGATGCGCGCCTTCTGCTGGAAGCGCACGGAGCGCCTGCCTCTGTATGCCGGCCCGGCGTGTCTGGAGCAGCTGCGCCGGATGTTCGGCTGGGCCTTTGCCGAATCGAATACCTATCAGGGCTATGTCCGACCGGCTGCGCATGACCATGAGGGGAAACCCTTTACCATTGGTGATATTGAGGTTATCCCAGTGCCGGTGATACACGCCACGGTTGAGACGTTTGGTTATGTATTTCAGACAGGCGGAAAGAGCTTCGGCTATGTGCCGGATATTCAGGAGCTGCCGGAGGGCTCAAAGCCTTTGCTGATGGGGCTGGATGCACTGGCCATGGACGGGCTTCGCTTCCGTCCGCATCGCACCCATTTCAACGTGGAACAGAACGTGGCACACATGCAGGAACTCTGCCCGAGGCTGGGGCTGGTGACGCATTGCGGACATGAGGTAGACTATGATGACCTCTGCACAAAGCTGCCTCCTTTCATGCAGCCCGCATACGATGGTATGAATTTGTGTCTGTAACATATCGCTTTTCAATATATAAGGGAGGGCAGGAAGTGCGATTCTCTGCGTTTATAGTGACAAACGCGGAAAATGTGCTTGAATAGATACGGCGAGAGCGCAGGGAATTGCCAATTTCGTCACCGAGGGAGGTGAGGAAACCGATGAAATGCGCCGCGCGGCCGGACCCCCGGGATGAAAAATCCGGGTAAATCCACAGCAGCCGATTTGCCGCAAACAACAACCCTTATATAAAAATGGCAGATATAGAACAGAACTACCAGATTAAGTATTCCGAGAAGTGGGGCTCTTACCTCCAGCAGGAGGCATCCCGTCTCGATAAGTATGTGACCGTGGAAACCGGGCTTTCCGGCAAGATGGTTGCCTTTGACCAGTACGGTCTCCTTTCCTTTACGGAGAAGACCGGGCGCATGGGCTCCACCGTGCTGGATGAGGCACCGACCACGCGCCGAGTCATGTTCCCGCACATCTACACCAAGGCCATCGGTTTCGATGAATTCGATTCCAAGAAGCTGGCCAACATCGATGTGCCGGTCAGCAAGACCATCGAAAGCCTGCGCTCCGCAGCCGGGCGCACGATGGACAAGGTGATGCTGGATGCTTTCCTGGGCACCGCCTACATCGGCGAAAACGGCACGCAGACCGTTGCTTTCCCTGAGTCTCAGGTGATTGCCTCGGACTTCGTGGACAGCGGTACAGCGGCAGAATGCAACCTGACCGTCGGGAAGCTGCGCCACGCCCTGACCATGTTGCAGAAGGCCGAGGCATGGAGCGATGAGCGCCGTGCCTATGGCGATGAGCTGGTGCTGGCCTGTACCGGCAGCCAGATCAACGCCCTGCTTCAGCAGCCGGAAGTGACCAGCTATGATTACAACACCGTGCGAGCTCTGGCAGAAGGGAAGATTGATACCTTCCTCGGCTTCCGCATCATCCGCACGGAACAGCTGCCCCTTGTCGGCGGAGTCCGCTCCTGCCTGGCCTGGGTCAAGAGCCGTGCTCAGTTCGGAATCTGGGATGATTTCAAGGTGAAACTCTCCGTGAGAGATGACCTGGATGAAGCCCTCCAGATTCGTGCCAAGTTCGCCTGCGGAGCCACACGCCTGCAGGAGGAAGCATTCGTCAAGATTCAGTGTGCTGAATGATAATGGTGTAAAAACGTTGTGATATTGTAGTTTGTGCTCAAAGCCTCCGCAGGGTGACCTGCGGAGGCGATTTGTTGAAGCTTGGCTTTCCTGAGCGGGGCAGGGGAGTGCCCGTGTGTTAATTGGGCGGGTCCACCAGAACCTCACGGGCGCGGGCAGAGCCCTGAGAGGGGGCGATGATGCCGTTGGCTTCCATCATGTCCATGATTTTGGCCGCTTTGCCGTAGCCGATGCTGAAATGGCGTTGCAGCATGGAGGTGCTGGCCTTGCGGGAGGTGATGACTAGGTTGACGCAGCGGGTATAGAGCTCGGAATCCTCCTCACTCAGGTTCTTGGGGCCGATGCGGCCGCCGCCGTCGCCGCCGCCTTCGCTGTTATTCATTTCAGCGGTGACGCCCTGTTCAAACTTCTGTTTGGCATGGGAGGCGCAGTGCTGGATGATAGAGGCAATCTCGCGGTCGGATACCCAGGCACCCTGCACGCGGGTCATCTTGGAGATACCACCCGGGGGCAGGAAGAGGCAGTCACCGGCACCCAGCAGGTTTTCTGCGCCAGTGGTGTCCAGAATAATGCGACTGTCCAGCGGGCTGGCCACGCGGAACGCGATACGGCTGGGGATATTGGCCTTGATGAGACCCGTTACCACGTTGGCGCGGGGGGTCTGAGTGGCGGCCACCAGGTGGATGCCGGCGGCGCGCGCTTTCTGAGTCAGGCGCGCGATGTTGCTTTCCAGGTCATCCTTCACCATCACCATCAGGTCCGCCAGCTCATCAATGATGATAACCACATAGGGCAGGCGGGTGGGGATGCGTTCCTCCTCCTCGAAGTCGAACTCGCCCTGGTCTTCATCTGTCAGCTCGCGTCCCTCATCGGCCTGGCGCAGAATTTCACTTTCCATGCGGTCGATGGCATCATAGTCCACATAGCTTTCATCGATTTCCTCCTGTTCCGGTTCGCGTTCCTCATCCGGCGGGCGGTTGTTGAAGTCCTCGAAGTTGCGGACTCCGACCTGGCTGAAGAGCTTGTAGCGGTGTTCCATCTCATTGACCGCCCAACGCAGCGCCCCGATGACGCGTGCCGCCACCGTCACCACGGGGCAGGCCAGGTGAGGCAGCTTGCGGTAGGGCTGCATTTCCACCATCTTGGGGTCCACGAGGATGAGCTTCAGCTCGTCCGGGCGGAACTTATAGAGCATGGAGAGAATCATGCTGTTGATACAGACGGACTTACCGGAACCGGTGGTGCCGGCCACGAGAGTGTGCGGCATGGCTGCCAAATCGCCGATGACCGGGTTGCCGTATACGTCCTTACCCAGAGCCACGGGGATACGCAGCTTCGGGTTATTGAATGCATCCGATTGCAGCAGCTCGCGCAGGTAAACGGGGGATTTCTGCGCATTTTCCAGTTCAATACCCACCGTTGCCTTGCCGGGAATAGGAGCCAGGATGTTCACGGATTTGGACTGGGTGGACATCATGAGGTCTTTATTGAGCGTGGCAATGCGGTTCACGCGCAGACCGCGCGGCGGGAAGAACTCGTAGCGGGTGATACTGGGGCCACGGGTGATATCACCCGGCGTGACAGCAATCTTGAACGTGTCCAGCGTATCGATGATGCGCTGCTGCATTTCCTGCATCTCCTCTGCTGCGGCCTCCGTGACCTCTATCGGCACCGGTTTATAGTCCAGCAGCTCGTAAGGCGGCAGGGGATAATCCGCCTCCTGCGGGCGGCGGTCAACCGTAGATACCGCTGCGGATTTGGCGGGAGATTTCGGGAACTTGATGCCGGGTTTGTCCGGCGTTCTGTCGTCGTCCTCCGGCTCATCCTTGCCGGTGACGGCTTTCCGCCCGCGTCTGAAAAGGTCTGCGAGTTTTCCGCCGGCGGCTTTTTTCTCCAGATTCAGAGCTTCGCGTTCCTGTTCTTCGGTAGCGCCGGGGGCGTTGCTCAACTCAATAGCCTCTTCCACCTGCCCCATGAGGTCCAGCAGGTTGTTGTGGCGTTCTTCCCCGTTACTGCGGGCCGCCGGGGTGTCCCGGTGGTCGCGGGGGCGTCTGGAGACCGGTTGAACTGTTGTTTCCCGTTTGGGCTCTGCCTGTGCAGGCTGTGCCGGCAGCGGTTTGTCGGCTGCTCGCATGCCGGGCAGGCTGCTTGTCGGCACAGGGCGTCTGCGAGGGGCTTCCGGGGTTGCTACAAAGTGATTGTCGAAATCCGGATCCAGCTGCGTGGTTGGCTCTTCATCCAGATGGCGGGTGCGCTGCTCGCGCGAGATGTTGCGCGCAATGCCGGAGTTCTGTCGGGGAGGCAGCGGGGCCTGACGCGGCGGAATCTGGAGCGGTTCGCGGACGGGGCGCCGGGGGGCCTGCTCCCGGCGGGGCATGGGCTGTGCATAGTCCGGCGATACCGGGCGGGGCGCTTCTGCCTGCATCGCTTCCTCCGGTAGTGCAGGGTTGAAAATGGGGTTTTGTGATTCTTCCCTGGCCTTATCGCGATGCTGCTGCCAGTTGTCCTGAATTTCCTGAATCTTGTTGCGGCGGTGCTCTCTGCGCGTGCGAATGCGGTCAGCGATGTCGTTCACATCTGCCCAGAATGCCTTGCAGAACTCAATGAAGCCCATGCGTGCAAAATAGATGAGCGCCAGTCCGTGCCCGCAGATGAACAGGGTCAATGCCCAGTCCCGTCCCATCAGCGGCTCGGCCACACAGCTGCCATCCAGATAGCCCAGCTTGCCGCCCACGCTGTCAATACCCGTGTTGGCAGCCCATTCCTGCAGAATGTAGGGTTGGATGGAGAGTGCTGCGCAGGCACAGAGAACCATGCAGATCGTGGCAATGACCTGCCCGGCGAATCTCCGGCTCGGGAAAAGCAGAATGCAGGTGCCCAGAATGCTCAGCAGCAGCATGCAATAAACCGCGGCTGCTCCCAGAAGCCAGTAGCAGAAACCTGCCATGTAGAGACCGGCTGTGCCCAGCGCATTGGTGGAGGGCACTTTTGCGGCAGCTGCGGCATCCACGGGGTTGAATACAATCCAGCCCATCTCACCCCTGTTGTAGGTGAGCAGTGCTGCTGCAAAGGCAAGCGCCAGCAGCACAATACCCAATCCCCACAGGCGGGTGGGCCAGGTGGCCTGCGGCGGTTGTTCCGGGTGTTTTAAGGTAGAAAAATCCATGATAGCCCCGGGAGTATACGCCCCCTTGCCTGCCTCTGCAAGCCCAAAATGCGTCCTATATATACCCCTACGCTCGCTCGCGCGTGTAGCGAAAAAAAAGACAGCAGAAAATCCCAAATTTACCCAAAGTTGTAAAAATGGATGAAATTTTGCTTGCCAAAAGCGAAAAAGGGAGTAGAATCGGCGCGTCAAAAGCGCTGTCGGAAGGCAGCGAAGGAACAAACGAATAAGAAACACACACCACTATGGCTCGTCTTTTCGGTATCGAAATACCCAATGAGAAGCGCGTTGAGGCCTCCCTGTGCTACATCTACGGCATCGGGCCCTCCACGGCTAAGAAGGTGCTTGAGCAGGCCGGAATCTCCCCGGATCTGCGCACGGGCACGCTTTCCGACGCTCAGCTGACCAAGATTGTGCAGGCAATCACCAGCAACAACATCCTCATCGAGGGTGACCTGCGTCGTGAGAAGCAGATGGCTCTCAAGCGTCTGACCAGCATCAACTGTCTGCGCGGCATCCGCCACCGCAAGGGTCTCCCTGTTCGCGGTCAGCGCACCCGCACCAACGCCCGCACCCGCAAGGGTCGCAAGAAGACTGTGGGCGCCAAGAAGTAATCATCTGTTAACCCCTTAAAAAGAAAAACTGAACATGGCTGAAGAAACCATCCAGGAAGAAGTGAAAGACACCGTGGCTCCCGCCGTTGAGGCTCCCGCCACGGAGACGCCCGCCGCTCCTGCCGCAGAGCAGAAGAAGCCGGAGGGTCGCCGCGACATCTTTGCCGAGCTGGGGCTTGCAGATGATGACGACAAGGTCAAGATTCTCAAGGCTAAGGGCAGCAAGAACGTTACCACCGGTATCGTGCACATCTCCTCCACCTTCAACAACACGGTGGTGAGCGTGACCGACATGAAGGGCAACGTGATTGGCTGGTCCTCCGCCGGTAAGCTCAATTTCAAGGGCAGCCGCAAGAGCACCGCATACGCCGGTCAGGTGGTATGCCAGGACGCTTGCCGTCAGGCTATGGGCCACGGCCTCAAGGAGGTCGAGGTTCGCGTGAAGGGACCGGGTTCCGGTCGTGAGTCCGCTGTGCGTGCCGTACAGGCCATCGGTCTGGAGATTTCCTCCATTGCCGACGTGACCCCGATTCCGCACAACGGTTGCCGTCCTCCCAAGGCTCGTCGCGCCTAATTCCATTAACCCAGAAAGATTACAAACATTATGGCTCGTTATACAGGTCCTACCGCTAAGATCAGCCGTCGTTTCGGCGTTGAGCTCTTCGGTGCCAGCAAGGCTTTTGCCCGTCGTCCCTTCCCTCCGGGTCAGCACGGTGCCCGCGCCGGCCGCAAGAAGAAGTCTGACTACGGCATCATGCTTGCCGAGAAGCAGAAGCTTCGCTTCATGTACGGCGTGCTCGAAGGCCAGTTCCGCAAGTACTATGAGGAAGCCAGCCGTCGCCGCGGTGTGACGGGTGATATCCTCCTGCAGCTGCTGGAGCTCCGTCTCGACAACGTCATCTACCGTCTCGGCTTTGCCAGCACTCGTGCTGCTGCCCGTCAGATGGTCTCCCACGGTCACGTCACCGTGAACGGCCGCAAGGTCAACATCGCCTCCTACTCCTGCAAGCCGGGTGACGTGGTGGCCGTTGCCGCCAAGGCCCGTTCCCAGGCTCTCGCCAACCGCTACGTGGAGCTGGCAGCCAATGCCACCACACCCGATTGGATTGAGGTTGACGCTGCCAAGCTCACCGGCAAGATCGCCCGCGTTCCCTCCGTGGAGGAAATCGCCCCGATCGTGAACGTGCAGCTCATCGTGGAACTCTACTCCCGCTAAACGGGAATACGACACATCCTTTTACCGCCCGCGCCGCGTTTCTACGCAGCGCGGGTGTTTTTGTACTTGCATTTCCTGAATTTCAGAGTATAACATTCCGCGCTATGACAGATAAACCCGCTCGCAAACCCTCCTGGCTCAAGGTCAAACTGCCCAAGGGCAGGGTATTCAAGGACGTCCAGAATCTGGTGAAGGACAATGCCCTAGTGACGGTTTGCGAGGAAGCCATGTGCCCCAATCGCGGCGAATGCTGGAGCCACGGTACGGCCACGTTCATGGCCTGTGGAGATGTCTGTACCCGCGCCTGCGGATTCTGTGCCACCCGCACGGCCAAGCCGGCCCCGCTGGATCCGGAGGAACCCCGCAAGATTGCCGAGGCCGTGGAGCACATGAAGCTCACCCACACCGTCATCACCATGGTGACACGGGATGACCTCAAAGACGGCGCTGCCGCACACATTGCCGCCACCATCCGTGAAATCCGTTGCCGCTGCCCGGAAACAGTCATCGAGGTACTCACCTCCGACTTCAACGGCAACGAGGATGCCCTCTCCCTGGTCATGGATGCCCGCCCGCATATCTTCAACCATAATCTGGAGACCGTGGAGCGCCTCTCACCCATCGTCCGTTTCCGCGCGCAGTACCGCCGTTCCCTGCACATGTTGCAGCGTGCGCTGCAGATGGCACCCGGCATGGTTGTGACCAAGAGCGGCATCATGCTCGGACTTGGCGAGACCCGCGAGGAAATTGAGCGGACCATGGATGACCTGCTGGAGCATGGAGTGACCGTGCTCACCATGGGGCAGTACCTGCGCCCCTCCGCGCGTCATCTGCCGGTGATTGATTACATTCGCCCGGAGATGTTCGACGAACTGCGTGACGTGGCGCTTGCCAAGGGCTTCCGGCACGTTGCCAGCGGTCCCTTCATCCGCTCCTCCCATCACGATGCCAACTTCCGCCCGGAGCTGTCCATTCTGGATGCCATCAATGCGGATTTGCGGGCAAGGGGGGAAATCCGCTGATGCACACCGCAGGAAGTCCGCAATTTTGCGGGCAAATTGTCATGATTGCATAAAACTTCAAAAAATTGCTTGACTCTGCGGGGTGGCTCGTGTATATTCACCCCGCAACCACAGCACGGCGGGATAGCCAAGTGGCCTAAGGCATCGGTTTGCAAAACCGACATTCGTGGGTTCAAATCCCACTCCCGCCTTGAAAAAATAGACTCAATAACGCGCAATAGCAAGCATAACTGCCTGATATTGCGCGTTTTTGTATTGTAATGCAGCAATAGCATGCTATAACGTGGGTATACAACAGGGTATACACAGGGTATACACGGGTATACAGGGGGTGTATACCCTGCCTGAATAAGCCCCCGCAAGCATTCGATAATACACACATTATGGCAAGCATTACAAACAAGCGCGGCAACGGTCGCGTATGGTACGCCGTCTGGAAAGTAGACGGCAAAAACAAGTTCAAGTCAACTGATATGCCCGTAGCGGGTAACGATTCCTTGACACCGGCACAGGCAAAAGCTCTGGCAAGACAGATTGCATACAGTTTGGAAGCCGGCGCAAAAGGAACGCCCGTAGATAAAGCTCTGGATGCCGTGCGCGCTGTTGCAGAGGTGCAAGGGGTTGCTACCCGTGTTCCTACCTTGCGGGAGTTCCTGACCGGCATTCCTGCTACCACTAGCGAGAGTTCAGAGAAGAACCGGCGGCGGTCGTTCAATGTGTTTATGGAATATCTGGGTGCTGATGCAGATAGACGCATAGATGCGGTGACGTACAATCAATGCCGCGAGTTTATCCGCGAACAGTTGCGACAGGTGAGCAGAAAAACCGTGACACAGTACCATACCTATATCATGCGGGCGTTCGCTGATGCTCAGGATATACACGGCCTGATTACCCGTAATCCTATGCGCCCGGTAAGCGTGGCACAGGAAGCCAAGACAATTAACCCGGAGCGGGGAACTGATAAGCAGGAAAAAGAAACCTTTACCCCGCAGGAAATGCACCGGCTGCTGCATGAAGCGCCCGCCCCTTGGTGCAATATCGTGGCCGTGAGTTTCTATCTGGGCGGGCTGCGTATCGGTGATGTATGTATGATGCGCTGGGATGCTATCAACTGGGAGCGAGAGGAAGTAACGCTGATGGAGGAAAAGACCAAACGCCGCCGCCGCTTGCCGATTATCCCCGCCCTGCTGGATGTATTGAAGAGGATACGATACTCGCAAGGCGGACGGGAAGAATATCTGTTCCCGATGCAAGCGCACATGTTCCTTGGAGGGTCGCGTGCTACCGTCTCCACCACGTTTACCGCCCTGTTGCAAACGATGGGTATCATTCCCGCCCCCGTTGCCACAGGCAAGCCAACAGGCCGCCGCAAGCGGATTTCCGCAAAGACGTTCCATAGCATCCGGCATACCGTAGTATCGATGACGCGCCTTGATGCTTCATTCACCCCGGATATGGTACGTGATGCCGTGGGGCATTCTTCCGAACAGGTGGAGCGTGGATATTTCCACGGGGATATGACTTCCCGAAAATCCGTTTACGGCTCACTTGCGGACTCTATCAATGCCGTGGCCGACATGCCCTCCTATGGGAAAAAGCAAGCATAACCCTGCATTCTAAAGATTTACCGCCCCGTCATGTGCCTGTGCTGGCCGTGGCGGGGTTTTTCTGTGTGTCGGCGTGAAGCAGCCTGCCCCTGTTGTAACCCGATGCACGCCTTTCCCGGATGCCGTTCATGCGCGCGCGGGCGCGTGTATGAGCATGCATGTTTTAGCGTGTAACTGTGTAACCTAGTAATATAATAATATAATAATAAATAGATTATGTGATGCTTTTTCGGTTGCACGCTGGTTGCACGCTGGTTGCACGCCGTGCAACCGCTGCCAAATGAGCGATAATTACATTTTTTACACTTTATAAAAAAGGGCAGAAAGTAAATTCTGTTAACGATAAAAAAGGCGAGAGACGTCTGTAAAGGTACTGTTAGGAAAAGCGCGGCGAGCGCGCGGCTCGACCCCGAAAGACGCATATTTTCCGCTCAGAAAATCCTTTTTTGTTACACCCCCTATGCGCGCGCACGCGCGAAGTAAGCTGCATTAGTTACAATGTGGGCTTTTCCACACGCGCCACCGGATTCTCCGCACACCATTCCTGCCGCATCCCATTGTTTATGGTGAGTTGTAACGCCGACCGATGGTGGAAGCGCGGCGCATGATAGGTGCAATACTCTGCTGTTTTCATAACTCTTTATTGGTAGATGGGGTAAGTATTCCGAATACTGGGTCAAGAGCAAAATGCTGTTAACACGCAAAAATACCGTAAAATACGCAAACTATGGGGTTCTGATTCGTTGCAAGAGAAATCCATGAGAATAAGCATTTTTGCCTGTAGGATACCCATACTCAACAGATAAGCCTGGGGTATTCGGAATGATGTAACATGTCCACGGATTCCCGAATGTACGGGAACATTCTTAAAAAATTATGAAAACAAAAAAAGAAGTTTCTGATACCTTTGGTGTATCGGAGAAAACAATAACAAACTGGATGAAAGCCGGTTGCCCGTTTACGCGGGTATCTGAGGCTTCTCGCCGTGTCCGCCCTATGTTTCACATTCAAGCAGTTCGCGCATGGCTTGAAAATCACGCCAAACGCTACGCGATGAGAAAGGGGGTGAAGTAATGAAGAAGCTTGATTCTAAAGACGTAACCGCTACACCGTCCATGTTGGATGTGCAAAAGCTCGCTACTAGTGGGCAGCCATTTGCTACCCCCGGAGAGGTTGCAAACATGGTAGGCTATGCGGTGGATACAATTGTTTCCCGCCTGTCTGCTTGTCCTACGCTGGGCGGACGTGTATATGCTCGCAAGAATGAATTGCAAGCAAGATATGGTGTATCTTCTAACACGATGAGAGACTGGCTTGATACTCTGGAAAAACAGGGGCATATTCATCCCCTGCAAGGTTCTCCGGGTAACGGAAAAGAGGGAGATACTTTATACAACATTGCAGAAGTAGACGCAGCTTTGCAGGAACGCCGCCGCGCGTCTCTCGCCCGCAGAAAAAAATGATGATTGCATCTGATGATATAGCTGCTCTCCGCGCGCCTGACGTGCTGCAAGCCTATTGTGCCACCGCTCTGGGGCAGGGCATGCGGCACGGGCGTCTGACGTGGTATCGTTGCCCGTATGGAGCACATACCCGCCTTAAGCTGGAAGTGACCGAAAGGGACGGATGCGGGGTGGCCTTTTGCCGCGCCTGCAATCAGGGAGGCACGGTGTTTGACGTTGCCGCCGCCGTCATGGGGCTGGATGTCCGCAAGGATTTTCCCGCCGTGGTGCAAGGCGTGGCTGATACCGTGGGCTATACCTTGCGGACGGATGACACCGGCATGCTGAAAAAACGCCACAGAAAGCGCAAGACGGGCTTTTCTCGCCCGTTGGGTGTAGTTACCCCGCCCGCGATGAAAACGCCCGCAGATAAGCCGCTGGAGTATCTGCCGCCGGATGAGGAAGCCGCCGCGTTGGCTGCGGTGAAACGTCTTGCCGATACCCCCGCTGCCGTGGCTCGTTATGCCGTCTTGCTGGGCTTGCCGCCTGACGTGCTGGAATACCACACCGGCACAGAGGAAGCCGCCCCGCTGGGCTTGCTGGGGCTGGATGAGCGCGGGCGGCTGGTGTACGTCTACACACACCGCCCCGCCGCCGGTGAGCCGGTGCGCGTGGTGGGAGTCAAGACGCGCAACCTGCCGGGCGCAGAACCGCGCTTCCTGATGCGGGGAAGCAAGCAGACGTTGTGGGGCATGGATGCCGCCGCTGGTGCGCGTCATGTAGTCATTACTGAGGGGGAATCTGACGCGCTCGCCGTGCGCGCCGCCTTTTGGGCGTGGATGGAGGACTGGGCGCGAAACAGCCCCGGAGACTACACAGATGACGCCACTCCCGCCGTCGTGGCAAAGCCTGACGCCGGCACATTCAGAGATGAATGGGCGCGCCTGATGGCAGGCAAGACTGTAACCTTGATTTCCGATAATGACGCGCCCGGACGCACCGGCGCAGAAAAGACCGCCAGCATTCTGCAAGCCGCCGGCGTTCGCCGCGTGTTCACATGGTCACCGCCGGTTGGGATAAAGGACGCCCGCTTCGCGCTGGATGCCGCCCACCCGATGTTACTTGCGGAGCATATACTGACAAACAGAAAAAGATTTCACAAAACACCAGAAAAAAATGACAAAGAAAAACGATAACACCGCCGCCGCTCGTCATGCCGCGCTGGATGACTTGCGCGAACTTGCCGCCGATAACGCCGCCGCTGCCCGTGAGGAAGCGGAGAAGACCCGCCCGCCTGTGGAATCCCTGGGCAAAGAGGGGAAAGAAAATGTCTATTGGGCGCGCCCTGATGGAAGTATCCACCGCCTGAAAGCAAATGAACACAGGGGAGATTTTTTCTTGCGGATGGCAACGCTGGAAGATTGGGCGCGATGGGTAGAGCCGGGGCTTTCCCCCGATGAAATGAAAAGTGCAGAAAAGCGGATATGGTACAAGGTAAAAACCCGCCTTTTTGCCGACACGTTAGGTAAGCATTTTCTACCCGATAGAGAAAGGCACGCCGGATTTTGGGCTGTTGCCGATGGGTGGCTATACTGCGCCGGGAGGGAATGCTATTTCCGCTCCGCTGATGATGCTGACGCCGCCGCTGTTCGCGTGGATAATGTGCGCGGTGGGTATGTATACCATGACAAGCAGGATTACCCCGCACCCGCCGCTGATGCCTTGACGGATGCAGAGGGGCAAAAGCTGTTAGATTTGATACTTTCCCGAACGTGGGCAGATAAGGGGAGCGGAGAACTCTTTGCGGGGTGGCAAGTTGCCGCTTTTTACGCCGGCGCGATGCCGATACGCCCGCACGTCTGGATAAACGCGCCCGCCGGGTCAGGTAAGTCTACACTATTTGCGGATATGAAAGCTATAGCCGGAGATTTTTGTTTGTCTGTCGCCGGTGGAGCATCCACTAGCGCAGGGATAAGACAATCCGTAGCTAATACCGCCTTGCCGGTGATATTGGATGAAGCGGAAGCTGGAAACAACGAAAAAGCAAAAAAGAACATAGGCGAGTGGCTGGAGCTGATGCGGCTGGCAAGCTATGGTCAGAAAATGGTAATGGGTGGCAAAGACGGCCATACGGCTAAGTACTACACAATATCAAATTGCTTTGCGCTGGCATCCGTGGGTAATACGCTGGAAAGAGACGCAGACACGTCACGCTGCCTAAGCTTGGAACTGCGCCCGTATAGCAATGACGAAGAAAAGCGTCTTTTGTGGGCGGGACAGGATGCGGGGCGCGAGCTAGTGCAGACGCTGGGCTTTCATGCTCGCCTGTTTGCTCGCTTGCTGAGGGGGCTGCCGGTGCTGAGAGAGAATATCCGCGCCTTGACGCGACACTTGCGGACGCTTGAGGGGGTAGACCCACGCCGGGGCGAGCTGTTTGCCGTGCTGATGGCTTGCCGATACTCGCTGACAAGCTCCGCGCCGCTGACGCCCGAACAGATGGAACACGCCGCCGAAGTGCTGCGGGGGCACGCGGATGACAGGGAGAAAGCAAGCGATTCGGAAAGATGCCTTGATGAGATTTTAGCGTACAAGATACACGTCAATCAGTTTGGCGTAATGACGGTGCGTGAAGCATGCCATAAAATAGGCGTCAGTATAAACGAGAAAGCGAAAGAGACGCAAGACAATTATGCCCGCGCGCTGGAAACGATAGGCTTGCGCTGGCAGGATGACAAGCTGGAAGCAGACCCGGCACATCCGGGCTTGCGAAGAGTCTACAAGGAAACAATGTGGAGCGGTGCGGGCAATCTGGATAGCGTGCTGGCAGAGGGTGCAACGAAGCGAAAAGGGATAGATGGAGCGAACGCCCGCGGCATCTGGTGGGGCAATGTAAAAAGGGGAGGGAAACAAAAAAGAGTGATATTCATTCCTGCCCGCCTGATATTGTAAGGCTTTCTTTTTTGGTGTTAGCGTGTACGGATTGCAGGATGAAAACCTGCCCCGTGCGCGTTTTTTTGTGCCGTTCCCGTCATTAGCGGTTGCACGGGGTTGCACGGGAAAAGTGCACCGTATAACCGAAAGAGAATAAAGGAGTTATATGCTTGCTGTAAAATGCGGTTGCACGCGTCTGTGTAACCGTTAATGTATTGATAACAAAAGTGTTGTGAAGAAAAAATGCAAGGTTGCACGCTTTTTTTGCAAAAAAACACTATAAATACACTTTTGATGCCCGATGACCTGATGCCCCGCCCCGGAGAAAACAGGCGATGCCCCCCGCCGTGCAGCCGGCCTTGCTGGGTAGCAAATTATGGGATTGACACCGGCCGCCCGCCGTGGTAGATTCCCCCTGTACTACACGTTACTGCGTGCTACTGCCGTTTACTGCAAAAAGCGGTGAGTCAGATTTCCGAAAATGGGGGAGTAAGGTATACAAAATGGTATATTAAAAAGCTGTAATAAGCTGATATATCAATAAAATAAATCCCACTCCCGCCCTTAAACGCACTGCAAGGGAATGTGATTCCGTGCAGTGCGTTTTTGGTTGACTGATGACTCACATGAATAGGGCTTGCCAAAGGATGACGGTGGGTGTAGAATGTCGGGCATGAAGCATCTGGAAGAATTGTTTGCCTTTTTGCGTATTCCCAGCGTGTCGGCTCAGGCAGAGCATGCGGGTGATGTGGAGCGTTGTGCCGATTTTCTGGTGGAGAAGCTCAGCTCGCTGGGGTTCGATGCCAGAAAGCACCTGACGGATATTCATCCGATTGTGGTGGCGCACAGTCCGAAGGTGGAGGGCAAGCCGACGGTGCTGATTTATGGGCACTATGATGTGATGCCTGTCGATCCGGTGGCTGCCTGGGAGACGCCTCCTTTTGAACCGACGATTCGTGACGGCCGGGTATATGCCCGCGGGGCATCCGATGACAAGGGCGAGATTATGGCGCTGCTGCTGGGCACGGAGAAGGTGCTGCGCGAGGACGGCGCTCTGCCGCTCAATGTGATTTTCCTGTTGGAGGGCGAGGAGGAACGCGGCAGCGAGAGCCTCTTTGCTTTCATGCAGCGCCCGGAGATTCAGCAGGAGCTCGCCTGTGATGTGATTGTGGTGAGCGATACCGGTATGGCTGCTCCCACGATTCCCTCCTTCTCTTACGGTCTGAAAGGCCTCTGCTGCTTTGAGCTGAAGGTGAACGGCCCGGCCATGGATTTGCATTCCGGTCTGTTCGGCGGCGCGGTCAATAACCCCATCACGGCTCTCTGCGAGATGGTTGCCACCACTCACGATGCGGATAACCACGTGGCGGTGGAGGGCTTCTACGAGGGCGTGAGCGAAATTGAGGAATGGGAGAAAGAAAGCTGGCGCCGGGTGCCCGGCATGAGCGATGCCGAGCTGGCGGCCCTTACCGGGGTGGATGCCCTGCGCACGGAGACCGGCTTCACCGGGGCAGAGTGCGTGTATGCCCGCCCGACTTTTGAGCTGAACGGCATCTCCGGAGGCTATGAGGGCGAGGGCTCCAAGACGGTGATTCCCACGCATGCCATTGCGAAGATGAGCTGCCGACTGGTGCCCGGACAGGACCCGGAAAAGGTGATGGATTGCGTGGAGGCTCACTTCCGCAAGGTGTGCCCGGCCGGTGTGCGGATGGAGTTCACCCGTCAGCATTCCGGTGCAGCTTACCTGAGCAACCCGAACTCGGAGTTCGGTCTGGCCGCCCAGCGTGCGCTGGAGGAGACCTTCGGCAACAGGCCCGTGCTGGTGCGTGAGGGTGGTTCCATTCCGATTATTGCCGAGATTTCGCAGGTGCTGGGCAAGGATGCCCTCCTGCTGGGACTGGATTTGCCGGATGCCCGCATCCACTCGCCCAATGAGAACATGCGTGTGGAAATCTTCGAGAAGGGTATCGAGATGACCTCCCGCCTGCTGCGTCTCATGGGCGGGGTCTGATAGCCGTCCGGGAACTTCTAAAAAGTCTGATTAGCTTGGCAAATGGGAAATGCTAAGGAAGTACAAAGTCAAATGGACGATGGACAAGGTGCAGAATCCTGCTCGTTTTGCTCGCGTGCAAATGCTTTGCAACCAACGCTTTGTCTTGCTGCGGGCCGGAGTCGCGCCTGACTTTTCCTTTGTACATCGTACTTCGTTCCTTGTACATTAAATCCCATCCGGTGACTTATTAGAGTTTCCGTCTTTCTCTGAGCCATGAATGCCGTTGAGATTGAGCAGATTCACAAGAGCTTCCCCGGCCACTGGGGCAGGGGCGGCGTCTATGCCGTCAAGGGCGTGAGTCTGCAAATCCCTCAGGGTGGAGTTTATGGCCTCATCGGTCCCAACGGTTCCGGCAAGAGCACTATCATGAAGGCGCTGGTGGGGCTGCTCTCGCCGGATGCCGGGTATTGCCGTGTGTTCGGCCAGCCTGCCACGGCAGCAGCCAACCGACGCGAAATCGGCTTCCTTCCGGAAAACCCGTATTTCTACAAATTCCTGACCGGGGCGGAGACTATTCGCTTTTACGGCAAACTCTGCGGGCTCAGCGGCAGGGCCTTGCAGGAGCGCACTACCGAGCTGCTGGAGCTGGTGGGGCTCACAGAGGCGGCGCACCGCCGCGTGGGCGGCTATTCCAAGGGCATGCTGCAACGCATCGGTCTGGCACAGGCTCTGGTGCAGCAGCCGCGGCTTCTGGTGCTGGATGAACCGACCGCCGGGGTAGACCCCATCGGCTCGCGCACCATTCGGGATATCATTCTGGAGCTGAAACAACGCGGGATGACGGTATTTCTCTGCTCCCACCTGCTGGAACAGGTGCAGGAAATCTGCGACCGCGTGGGTATTCTGTATCAGGGCTGTCTCATTGCCGAAGGCTCCATGGACGAACTTACGCGCGATACCCGCCGGAACGAGGTCATCCTTCGCAACCCCTCCCCGGAGCTGCTGGCAGAGCTGCAGCGTGTGGCCGGAGATGCCTGGGAATCCTGTTCCCCCGCCCGCAATTCGCTTGAAAAGGTTTTCCTGGATGGTATACGTGCCCGACTGGAAGCGGAGGGGCGCTCTTGAGCATTTATTCAGCGATTCGCCCAGTACCGCCTGGCTTCCTCCACTCTCGGCAAATTCAGATAGCGGGAGCGCAGCAAGTCTGTGCTGCGGTGGCCCATCTCTAACTGCAGCGCCCCTAAATCCCGAAAATACGCTGCATGATAGCTCGCAAAAGTGTGTCGGCACACATCCGGTACCCATTGCCCGGGTGCAAAACCCGCCGCGCGTCGCAATCGCTGCCAGCGCGCTTCCCAGTTGCGAGGAATTCGTAGCCGCATCCCGCGCAGAGCCGCACACCGCCGCAGCGGCACCACACGTCCGCCGCCCGTCTTGCTGCACCGCCCCGGCACCACCACACAACCGCGCTCCGGTTGTACATCCTGCGTCTGCAACCTCGCCACCTCCTGTGGACGTAACCCGCAGTACAGCAACAGGTGAAGCGATAACTGCATCGCCCGGTGCTCCGGCTGCTGCACCGCCGCTTCCAGCCGCGCCACCTCTTCCTGCCGCAGCGGTACAATCTCCCGCTCCTGCACCTGCGGCATCTCCACCCGCGCCACCGGATTTTCTGCACACCACTCCTGCCGCAGACCGTGCGCGAACACACTGTGCAGCATGGCACGCCCCTTGCGAAACGAACACGCACTCCCTCCGAACGCCGCCTGCAACAGCTCCCGGCATTCGAGGGTGCTTATCGCTCGCAGCGGACGCTCTGCTATCCCCTCCACCCGCAGCAAGCGCCTCGCATAGTGGCGCAAATCCCGCCGCGTCGTCGCCCGCCGTCCCGCCCGCGCTTCCACACTCGCCCACACCGCCGTTTCGAAAGAGACCGTATGCTCCTGCTTCTCCAACTCTTTTGCACCTAACTCAATCATTTGCATACAACATTGAATCACCCCGAGCGCCGGAGTTTCGGAGGCGCGAGCCTCGGCGTAGACAGAAAGGTTTCCTTTTTGACGAAGCCGGGCCGCTCTTACCGCAGCACAGGCCACCTGAGCAGCTGCCAAAACATCCACGCCGGTGCTTTTCAACAACTCCAAAGCAGCCAACTCCTCGCTCATCTCTAATACCAAGCGCGCTGCATCCTTGCAACCCAGCGGCAACTCCTCCATGATTCTCTCTGCTGTTTTCATAACTCTTTATTGGTAGATGGGGTAAGTATTCCGAATACTGGGTCAAGATTTTTTTGCCTGTTTTTACCCGAATCGGATGTTTATTCGGTACAATACAATGGGTTATGTGATCCGTCAATATCCGAGCGATGTGTTTCACTTTATGCCCACCCTTCAATGGGGGATTGGCAGGCAACAGGTTAAATCTTGTTCCCGAGGGGAGTATTCGGAATCCTGTATATTAACGAACGAGGAAAGTACCCATAACGCGCTTTTTTTGAGGAGAAAGCGCGTTATGGGTTTGTACGTCAGGCATGACACGTAACTGGGGTGAGAGTCCCCAATGAGCCGCTGACAGAGCGGAATCAAATAGCCGAAGGCAACTGCGTCACAGTAATGTGGGGTGGGAAGGAAGCCGGAGGCGAAACACAGACAGGATGA
>JAFUQZ010000078.1 GCA_017472085.1 Akkermansia sp.
AGAAGGGTATCTGTCGCTGCTGCCGGGTATACTCAATCTCTCTACAGAGAAGACGGGAGGCAAGAAAGTCGCCCTGTGAGCAGGAGAACCCCTCGCATGTAAGCCCCCTCAGGCTACAAGCCTTTTGGTTGAATGCTTACCGTGTAACTACCCCCGGCGCCGGTAAGGGTCGCGTTGTTCTTCAGGTTGATATTCCAATCCTCAATCGTCTGACGGGTGGAACCGAAATCAACAGTACCGCCATCAACCGTGAGAGTTTTGTCCTTACTATAATCCAACATGTCTGAGCCGTCGCCGTCAAATTGAAGTTTGCCTCCTGTATTGACCGTCACATCCGTATCAATCACCTTGTTGTTCGAGTTTTTCACCAGCAGCACGCCGCGATTGTTAATGGTAACGGCTCCCCGGAGGATGTCAGCATTGACCCCGCCTCCGCCGGTAGGATTAAGTTCCAGCGTACCACCATTGATGACTATGGCAGATGAACCCAGGGATCCATTCGTAGATGTACGGAGAGTACCGCCACTCACCGTCGTGATACCGGTATAGGTATTCGCCCCGGAGAGCACCAGAACACCTGCGCCAGCCTTGGTGATACCACCGCTGCCGATGACCTTGCCGCTGATGGTCAGACAGTCGTCTTGTTCGGCAACATTCACGTTCACCGCAGTCCCGGCACTTCTCACCCGGATTTCGGCAGAGATGCTGCCTGTGGTTCCCGACACATCAATCTTTCCGTTATCAAAGAAGTCCAGATTACCGGCGCCCGTTCCGTTACCGGAAATAGTACCGCCATTCAGCTGAATCTTGTACACGCTACCATCTCGTTCATCTGCCTCATTGCCCATGGACCAGCGGCGGCCGCCCAGTGCCAGCTCACCGCCTTTATTGATGGTAAGGGTTCGCGTATAATCTCCGGATGAATCCGAGTATACCAGAGTGTCATCGTTGCTTCCTCCGGCGGTCAGAACGGAGCCTGAATTCACCGTGATATCACCGCTCACCTTGCGATCGCCACTCAGGGTGGCATGACCGCCGGCCAGCACAAGGTGAGTCGAGAGCGCTGCTGAATCCGTTGCCATGCTGACGCCACTCTGTAACTCCAGCGACTTCAGGCTGTTGAATACGGAATTGAAGCCTAGTGTTCCGGAGCCTTTCAACGACAGCGTGGTGTTATCCGTTATCGCAACCTCACCGTTCAGGCTCAATCCGCTACCGGTGAAACCCAGTTCCACACGGGAGGCGGCATCCTCTTCACCCAGTTTCAGCGCAACATCAAGAGATGTCTGAGCCGTGGTAAGCGAAGCATCTGCCCCCAGGTGCAGAGTCCCGGCTCCGCTCAGGGTATCCGTGACGGTAATGGCTAAATCTCTCACCGTGGTAACGGAATCGGCAGCCACACTCAATGCACCGACAGAAAGTTGCCCGGAGCCGGACAGCACGGCAGAATTCCGAACACTCATGCTATCTGCACTCACGGCGGTGTTGACATTCAGCGCCCCGCCTCCGGACTTCTCCAGAGAACTGAGCGTGAGAGTCGAACCATTGTCTGAGCTGACGGTAACCGCCACATCATTGTCGAACACGCCCTTCGCTATCCGGGCATCGGACGACAGGGAAACGGCATCTGACTCGCTGAAGCGACCGAATACCACCTGAGCCTCTTCCGTCAGAATGGATTCATCGCCTTTCCATACGCTCCAGCCCTCCGCCATGGAAAATCCGACATACAGACCATTACTTCCGGCTCCGATGGAGGTGCTGAGATAATCCTCACTATTCGCGGTGAGTTTTCCGGACAGGGCGCTCCAATCGCCGGAGGCCAACAGATAATCAGCCCCCAGCTGTATAGCATCCCTGTTGCCGAATTCCACCTGTACCGCATCAACCCCGGAACCAAGACTTACGCCGGATGTCACCAATGCCGCAACTTCCGAACCATAGGTCTCGAAACGAAGAGTACCGCCGTTCAGCACCAGCGTGTTGTTCAATACCGCACTCGACCCTTCTGCCCCGGAAAGCACGGCCAGCTTATGTCCGGGTTCCAGAGAATACGAACCGCTTCCTATCGTCATCTGAGCCCCCTGCGCAATGCTCACATCTCCGTGGATTGTGGGCGCGGTCGAGAAGTTCAGATGTCCCTGCAAGGCGGTCACATCATGCACAACGTTAGCGCCGCTGGTGAATTCCTGCGTTCCCGTGCCATCCATCACGATGTTCAGACCGTTAGTGGCATCGCCCACCAGTGTGCCTCCGTAAGTGTATGATTTGCTGCCGGTTATCGTGAGAGTATTCAGAGCCGTGGAAGTCGCGGCAGACGTACCGACTGTTTTAACAGCTCCGGCATATACGAGAGAATCAGCTCCCCCGTTCACGCCGTTGCTGATACCTGCGATATGAGCATTTTTCGTATTGATGGCAACGCTCGGACGCTGATATTGAGAACTGTCCAGAGAGATAACCATCTTTCTCGCCGCTCCATCGCTATTCAATTCCAGATGCTGCAACCAGTAGGGGGTGGAGCTGTGGTAATATCCTACGTACTGATACCATTGCTCCATTCGTAAAGTACCCTCAAACGAGTTTTCACCGGATAACAGCATACGGGACACGCCATAGTTGTGAGACCACGGTATGGCAGCCCAGTATATATTACCTTTTCCGGAAAGAGAGCCAATATCCCATACATGTACGGGAGACGATGAATTGGGAGCGGTCTGTCTGATGGACAAGGTTTTATCATCCCCGATATCAATGGCATCAATGCGGTGTGTCACCAATCGTCCTGCTGCTAAATCCGTGTTCACTGTCACATTGGCACCGATGGCAAGAGTACCGCCGATTCGATTGATATTGGCCATACTGACGATAGAAGCCCGCACATCCAGAATTCCGCCGTCCGTGTTGATTTCAGATGCCCGCAGGTTCACCTGCGGGCCATCCAGAATCATGGTGCTGCCGGATGTGGCACCAATCGAGCCGTAGACTTCCAACGTGCCCGTACCGGCGGAAAGAGTGCCTGTACCCTCGGTAACCTTCACCGTGGCGGAGGCCCCGATAGTTCCGCCATTGCCATACATCGTGCCACCATTCTTCAGCTCCACCTTATCCTGCAAGGTCTGCGTATTGAGACGCATGATACCGCCTGCATCAATCGTTGCTGCGGTATCGGCATCCAGCCTTCCGCCCGAGCGCATGTTGAGTGTTGCGCCATTCTTCACGGTCAGGCTGTCGTATTCCAGATTGCCATGCAATTCAATGAATCCGGATTCCGATGACATCTCGATATTCTTCCCCTGCACGGTAGCGCCGGAGCCCACGGTCAGGGTGTCGGAAAGGGCAATATCCTGAGCCAGCTCCAGCGTGATTTGCCCGGCGGAAGAAGAGTCCCGATATCCCTGCACAGACAGGCTCCCATCCATGTCGGACGGGTTGAGCAGCACCACCCGGCCGCCGGTACTCCCCTGTGCATCCACCACCACATCATGCCCGGCCTGAAGAGCTGAACCTACCGTAAATGTGGCACCGTTCACGGAACTGAACCGGTAGACCTGATTCTCTGCCAGCTTAATTTCCCCGGTGTAGGTCAGCGATTCAGACGAGCCGAGAGACAAAGCGGTATGTTTGCTCAAGTCCAAATCGGCAGAGGTTATCTTATCCACCAGCGCGACACCTTCAGCCGTTTTGGAAATGAGGTCCAGCTCACGAGCCCATTTCATGACCATGCTGTTGCCATAGGCCAAATCAACCACAGCGTTACCGAGAGCCCCCTCCTCATAGGTCAGAATAACATTTTCCCCGGCAAAACTGATGGACCCGGTGAAACTGTTATTTGTATTCGCCAGATGCACAACGCCCGTAGACGATTCAGACGCCCCCAACAGCAAATCGTTATCATCTGCCAGCAGGTAGTTCACCACCAGCGTGCCACCGCCGCCGCCCAGGCGCCAGGCACCCTCCACCGCCTGAAGTTTCTCTGAAGTGCCGCTCTCGCCATAATTCACGGTCACGCCGGATTCAGCCCCCAGATACAGCCCCGAGTGTCCGGCCAACGTCAGCTGACTTGTCGTATCGGCAGATAGTGCCAGAGTGCCGGTGGAGGATGTATCAATACGGGCCAGCAAATCTTCGGCGCTTTCCTTGTGGGAAGCAATCCAGCCGTCCTTCTGTACAACCCATTTATTGTCGGACGTATCGCCCAACGCCGTAACAGAATCACCCACGAGGCCGCCGCGCACCACCGTTTTAGCACCGCTGAACGAGTTATCGCCCCCCAGTTGCAGGATGGCAGATGCCGCATCAATCGTCACATCGCCGGCACCGGAAATGTTCTTGTCGTATGAGTTCTTCGCTGTGGTGTCTGCGCTGAACGTGACCTCCATGACCGCGCCATCGGCCAGAGAAACATCACCCTTGAGTCCATAGAAATCGGCAATAGCCGCCGTACTCTCCGCACGTTGGCCGCCCTCTATGAATTCTTCTGCATGATTGACTCCCTCATGCATCACGAACCTGCCGCCCGACAGAACGGTAACATCGCCCGTCAGACGAGCATGGCTGCCCAGCGCAAACGTGCCGCCGTTATTCACCGTCACGTTGGATGTGGCATCGGCATAGTGCCAATCAAGCGCATGGGCATAGCGGTCGGGATTCGTGCCGGTGGCAGAGCCTTTGCCATGCACCGTATTGGTGCCGCTGAGCATCAGCGTACCACTGTTCACCACCATGCCACTCCCCGGAGCAGTCAGCGAGGTCTTGATGCTGTGCAGCGTCAGCTGACTGCCTTCCTTACCATCGTAGACAAACTGCAACACACTGTTTGCACCATTATCTGCAAAAGAACCCAGGAATGTCTGAGTTCCTCCCTGTGTCCAGGTGAGTTTCGTTGCGGAATCGATATTATCGTTATATATAACAGCCTGCTCATCAAGCGCATGAATAGTGAAACCATCCTCTTCTGCACCATTGGAGTTATTCCATTCCATGCTGTTACCGTTCATATTCAGCACGCCGCCGTTGTTGCCGAAGGTAAAGTCACGCTTAATCTGCTTGATATCGGCAATCACCACCGTTGCGCCGGTGTTGGCCAGCACATTGTATGCCGCATAACCACCGTCGGTTCGGCTCAGATAGGTCGAGCCCCGACCGCCGACATTCAACAGTATCTTATTATCACCGCTGCCCTCAATATGCAGATCACCCTCACCCACCTTTCGCCATTCATACACATGGTCGGCATCGCCCGTCAGTTGCAGGTGTACAGAAACGTCCTTATCAATGACATACCCGGCATGATTGAATTGATGGCTGCCGGTTCCGCCGGATTTGACGGTGTATTCCTTGCAGGCCCCCTCCCCGGAGAAATGGGCGTAGCCTATACCTAAATCAACAGTTGCATCCAGAACAACGGAAGTAGCTGCCGCAGCACTCTTGAATACGAGGTTTTCCGTCAGGAACAAATCTGCGAATGAAAGCTTATCGGAGGACGACGGATAATATGCAGCATTCAGATAGCCGGTACCATAATTGTACCAGTTTCTGTTATCAATCACGCCGGCAAGGCTGTTCCAGGTATTAATCTCGGAACGCACCCCGACAAAACTCTGCAATTCTTCCCCGGCACCATCAGCACCGGTCGTGATTTTCCCATAATAGGGAGTTGCTGTTACGTTGGTAAGAACAGAGGCATCGTATCCCGGTTCGTAGCAATTGGTATGAACATTACCGGAAACCGCAGTTCCCGCATGGGTAACAGCGCCGATATGCAGTTCCGTGACGGACGCATCGGCTTCAACCACCTTGTTGTACTGATTCAATACGGCATTATCATATTCAACAGCCCCGACAAAGCGCGAGTAGTCTGTGCCGTTGGCCTCTGATGCAGAGCCAATATACTCGTAGCGGCCATTGTGATACACGTACAGAGGGCTGCCGGAATCACCCTGGTGGGAAGCGTAGGGTAAGGGGCTGGCGTTGTTGATGGCATCTGCCGAAGCCGGATTATTCATCCAGGTATGGAGTACAACCGTCTTGTCTGTACTACCGGTTGCATCCAGGGTATCCACGCCGCCGATGATATAGGAATGGCTGCCCGCCAGGGAACTGATGCTCCCGTCCTCCGATGAACGAATATACATTTTACCGGCACCGGCACGATACACAAGCTGGCCGGACAGAGAGTCTGCCATTTCCTGGCCGGTTCCGGAAAACAGCGTCACACCATCGACATCCGTCACGATTTTACTCAGGCGTGATATCTTGTGGTCCTTGGTAACACCACCGTCAGAGCGACCGCCATCCGGAGAATGAAGGAATGTGGTGTCAGGGTTCGTTCCATACTCAATGGCCTGATAGACAATCTGATTGCTGCCGCCGATATCGTTACCTGTCAGGCCTCCGTTGTACACAGGCATGTGCTGCACACTCAGCAGAGCGTTGTACCCGGTGACGGTGTAGGATCCATTGCCGGAAGATGAGGAAAAATCCGGCATTTCGTGCGGCAACACTATCTCACCCCCGGCATACGAGATGACGACACCGCCGGCATTCTGTCGCAAATGCTTCAGAAGAGCGTTCGCTTCGGAATCCGTCACGAAACGACCCTTATTCTGACCGAAATCAGTATAGGTAATCAGGGAAATATCATCGTTCATGATACCTGCCTGCACCGTCTGAGCAGGCACGGTCACAGCAAAAATCGCAAGCAGAGAGAGACGGAGAGAGAGAGGAAGATGCAGTTTCATGATGCAGACTGCGCCCATCTTTTAATCGAAGCGCGGCTGAGAGTGTACCTCTTTTGAAATGCGATATGCGGTTTTTTCCTTTATTGTCAGCATGTTGATGTGCAAGAAATAAGCTGTTCAGGATTCGGATAAAACGCAACATTCCCTTCTGACTGAAATTTGAACTTGTCATCGCATTTCAAATACGATATACCTCACACCACATAAAAAAGGACGCACTCCTACCCTACACAATGCGAACTGGAAGGAATCGCTGTTCCGAGTACTGACAAAACGATCCGGCGGACGGATTCAGCGCAGTATACCGGCGGCATAATCGGAGGCCATGAGCCCCGCGCCGATGATTCCGGCATCTGCCCCGAACTGTGCCGGCAGCAGGCGAAGGTTGGCATAGTGTACCGGGAACAACTGGGCCTTGAGCTGGGCCTCCAGAGGCTCAAAGAGCAAATCCCCGGCTTTTGCCACACCGCCGCCGATGATGAAGGCATCCGGCGCCAGGGTATACATGAGATTCATGATGAGACAGCCCAGTTTTTCCGCAAAGTCCAGGTAGACCTGCCGGGCAATGGCATCCCCGGAGCGGGCGGCAAGCTCCAGCTTGTAGGGGGTGCAATCCTCCACGCTGCGGGCCATGCCGGCAGCAGCATAGCGGGCAGCGGCATCGGCCGCCATCTCATTGTTGCCGATGTATTCCTCCACCGCACCGCGATTTCCGAAAGGCCCCACCTTCCCGTTGTAGCAGACACTGGTCTGCCCCACCTCTCCGGCAGAAACACGGCTTCCGCGCAGCATGCGGTCATTCACCACAATACCGCCGCCGACACCTGTTCCGAGGGTCAGGCATACGATATTCTGCATTCCCCTGCCCGCCCCCAGTTTCCATTCAGCATAGGCCATGCAGTTGGCATCATTATCCAGCACCACGGGGATTCCAAGCTCGCGCTGCATCACCTCACGCACCGGCACCTCGTGATTCCACACCGGCACGTTCGTCAGCTGGTAGAGAACACCTTTCTGGAAATATACCCATCCCGGCATTCCCAGTCCCACCGCCACAGCATCCGGATGCCGCTGCATGAGGCCATGAATCGTCGCGCACATGGCGGCAATGATGCTCTCCGGACTGTCATACTGCTGCGTGGGCAGCGGCTCTGCCTTATCCAACAGCCGCTCACCGCAAGTAACTCCGATTTTGATGCTCGTTCCGCCGAAATCCACCGCTATTGCCTTACCTGTGCTCATGTGCAGCATTATACGCCCTGCGGGGGGCTTAGTCAAGCAGGCGCAGAGGCGATTTTCTGTGGCATACGGGGGCGTATGCCCTGATTATCCCTTTGTGGCCATGCCAATCTGTGGTATAAAGGTGAAAGTCACGTTATGGATACTCCGAAAAACTACTACATACCGACAGTGATTGAGAAAACGAGTCAGGGCGAACGCGCCTATGACATCTATTCCCGCCTGTTGCTGGACCGAGTCATCTTCATCGGCACCGAGATTGACGACACGGTGGCCAACTCGGTCATTGCTCAGCTGCTTTTCCTGCAGATGACGGATCCGAAGAAGGACATCCACATCTACATCAACTCCCCCGGTGGTTCGGTAACGGCCGGTCTGGCCATTTATGATACGATGCAGTTCATCTCCTGCGATATCAATACCTACTGCATCGGCATCGCCGCTTCCATGGCCTCTGTCCTCCTGGCGGCAGGCACCAGGGGCAAGCGCTTCTGCCTGCCCAACTCGCATGTGATGATTCACCAGGTGCGCGGCGGAGCCCAGGGCACGGCGGCGGATGTAGAACGCACCATCAAGTTCATGTTCAGCCTGGACAAGCGCCTCACCGGCATCCTGGCTCAGCACACCGGCAAGGATTTCGACACCGTGAAGCAGGATCAGGACCGCGATAACTACATGACTGCCGAGGAATCCGTGGCCTACGGTCTGGTGGACCGCATCCTGGAGCACAACCCGCAGCAGAAGAAGTAAGCCGCCATGGCCAAACAGCACGACAAAACCTGCCACCTCTGCGCCCAGAAACAGGCAGCCGGCCGCCCCATGCTCTCCCTGGGGGAGCTCAACATCTGTTTCCCCTGCATTGAGAACCTGGACTACCACATGTTCATGTCCAACATGGGCGATATTGCGGCTGACCGCGTTCTCTCCCTCATCCGGGGAACGCACCCGGAGCTGCTGCCCAAGGACGATTCCGAGGGCGACCCGGTGCTGGAGGTGGAAACCAAGGCTCAGGACGAGCTCCCCACCCCGGAGGAAATGCACCGGCAGCTGGACAACTACGTCATCGGCCAGGAGCATGCCAAACGCACGCTCTGCGTGGCGGTGTACAACCACTACCTGCGCCTGCGCCAGCCCAAGAGCGATGACGGCACGGAGATTGAGAAGAGCAACATCCTGCTGGCCGGCTCCACCGGCTCCGGCAAGACCCTGCTCGCCAAGACTCTGGCCCGCATCCTGGACGTCCCGTTCTGCATTGTGGATGCCACAACGCTGACGGAGGCCGGATACGTGGGCGAGGATGTGGAAAACATCATCCTGCGTCTCCTGCAGGCGGCAGACATGAATGTGGCCAAGGCCGAGCGCGGTATCATCTATGTGGATGAAATCGACAAGATTGGTCGCAAGACGCAGAATGTGAGCATCACCCGCGATGTTTCCGGCGAGGGTGTGCAGCAGGCTCTCCTCAAGATTGTGGAAGGCACGGAGTGCAATATCCCCCCCAAGGGCGGTCGCAAGCACCCCAACGAGCAGTACATCCGCGTGAATACAGAGAACATCCTCTTCATCTGCGGCGGTGCCTTCGTGGGGCTGGAGGGTATCATCCGCAAGCGCATCGGCTCCTCCGCCATGGGCTTTGCCTCCATCGAAGAAGACCGCAACACCAAGGAATACACGGAAGAGGAGGTACTCTCCAAAGCCATGCCGGAGGACTTCTTCATGTTCGGCATGATTCCTGAGCTCATGGGCCGTCTGCCCATCTTTGCCCCGCTCACCACGCTGACGGAAGACCAGCTCATCAAGCTGCTCACGGAACCGAAGAACGCGCTGGTCAAACAGTACAACAAGCTGCTGGGCATGAGCGGCGTGAAGCTCAAGGTCGAGGAAGATGCCCTGCGCGCCATGGCTCGCCAGGCTATCGAGCGAGGCACGGGTGCACGCGCCCTGCGCGGTATCTTTGAGCGGCTCATGCTGGACATCATGTACAAGGTTCCCAGCGACAAGACCATCGATACCGTGACGCTCACGGAAGATGCGGTGCTGGGTAAGGCAGAGCCGAAAATCAAACACAAAAAGGCCAGAAAAGCCTGACGGGAGATGCTGGTACTGGGGATAGAATCTAGCTGTGATGAAACGGCGGTGGCTCTGCTGGAGTCCGCAGCCGGAGAGGTGCAGCCACGCGTGCTCAGCTCGGTCATCTCCACCCAGATTCCCCTGCACCGCATGTACGGCGGGGTGATTCCCGAACTGGCCTCCCGCAACCACTCCACCAACCTGCCCGTGGTGCTCCGCGAGGCGCTGGACAAGGCAGAGCGCAGCATTCACGAGGTGGATGTATTTGCCAGCACGGCAGGCCCCGGGCTGGTGGCAGCACTGCTGGTGGGCAATACTGCCGCCAAGGCGCTGGCTCTGGCAGCGAAGAAGCCCTTTGTGGCGGTCAATCACCTGGAGGGGCACATGCTCTCCCCTTTCATCACCCGTCCGCAGGGGCTTGTGCCGCATCTCTCGCTGGTGGTATCCGGCGGGCACACCCTGCTGGTGGATGTGCGCGGCGTGAGCAATTACACCCTCCTGGGGCGCTCGCTGGACGATGCGGCCGGCGAGGCCTTCGACAAGGTGGCCAAGATGCTCGATTTGCCCTACCCCGGAGGCCCGGAGATTGACAAACGCGCCGAACAGGGAGACCCCGAGCGCTTCCGGCTGCCCCGACCGATGATGCATGAGAACCACCTCAATTTCTCCTTCTCCGGGCTGAAAACAGCGGTACTCTACACCCTGCCGAAGCTGACCCCGAGCGGCAACCCGAACGACCTGCCGGAACAGACACTCTCCGACCTCTGTGCCGGGGTTCGGCAGGCCATCATCGACGTGCTGCTGCACAAGGCCATGAAAGCACTCCGCAAGAGCGGGCACAAGGTGCTGGCCGTTTCCGGCGGAGTCTCCTGCAACAGCGCCCTGAGGGCGCAGCTGGCCGCGCGCTGCGAGCGAGCCCGAGTGGAACTGGTGCTGCCACCCAACAGCCTGACTACGGATAACGCCGCCATGATTGCCTATGCCGGCATGCTCCGCGCGCAGCACGGTGACTTCTCGCCGCTGGAAACCCCGGTAGACCCCAACCTCAAACTCGCCGGCATGCAGACCCGCGCCTGATCCCCCCACCACCATGAGCCTGAGAGACAGACTGACGGAAATCCTGCCCGGCCTGCTGCCGGAGCGAGAGGAAAACGCCATCAAGGGCAAGGAGCTCATCGCCCGTGTGCGGGCGGTTCTGGGGGATGCCTACTCCGACCACTCGCTGCGCTCCCAGTTCTCCTTCATGGCGTTGGACCCGGAATCCTGCCTGGCCCGCGTGCCCAACGGCCAGGGCTACTACCTGAGGGGGGATGAGGACGACACCCCCTCGCTGCAACACATCTTCGATTCCGGCGACCGCGAAGGTGAGGCTGCTCTCAACAAAGCCATGGCGCTCGCCGTGCGTCTCTTCGATACTGCCGGCATGGGCGTGTTTGTCTACCCCGTGGACGGAGAGGAAAGCTGGGAACATCCGGATTTGGTCGCCGTGCAATGGCCCGCCGGATGCCGGGATGACGCCGGCGCCTATATCCCCGCCCCATCGGAGCAACCGCTTCATGTGGCCTACCGTGCCGTCTGCGTGGGGTTCGGAGAATCGGCAGAGAGCTGTCGCCGAGCCTTTTACCGCGCGCTCGCCTGCGGCAGCTGGGCAGAGCAGACGGAGCTGCTGCTCATGCCGGGGTGTGACAACGTGGAGGAACTCGCGGATCTCGCAGCGCTGCACGGCGTGGGGCTGCGCTGCATCGGGCTGGATGAGGAGGCTCTCAACTCCCTCCCCCGCGCCGATGAACTTTTCCGCATGGATGAACTGAGCACCCGCGAGCTGCTCAGCCACATCCCCCAGCACACCGTGGCTCACCCCCGCCGCCGGAATTTCTCTGCCCGCGCCGCAGCCGCCCTGCCCGATACTGCCGTGGTGCTGGACTGGGCAGAGGGTTGTCTGGAGCGAGGCCGCGTGGAACCCTACGAGATGCGCGTGGCTGTAAACTGATACCCATTTTCCGATGAAACAACTTTTCCACCGTCTGGCAGGCCACCGTTACCACCGTCTCTTTCTGTTGGCGGGCTACCTGCTGTCCGCATGGGCACTTTATCAGCTGGCCTTTACCGCCATGTTTGTCCACGAGTGTGTCGTGCTGCCCGGCGTGGTGACAGATGTGCGACAAAAACCCTACGAAGACTCCCTGGAAGCCCTGGTACATGGCAGCGGCTCCTGCGCAGGCGATACCTCCTACCAGCCCCTGGTCAGATTTGCCCTGCCCTCCGGCCTCGTCATCAACCGTCTGATGTCCGATGCGGGTGACAAGGACTACACCATCGGTCAGGACATCAGCATCATCACCCCTGAGCTGAACCCCAGCGGCGCCCGCATCAACGAGTGGAAGTACATCTGGGGCACGGAAACGCTGGAACTGGGTATCGGCGTCCTGCTGGTGCTGGTCGGGTACGCCCTGCGCGGCACGCTCATCCGCAGAAAAGCAACTCGCGGGAAGGATAATACATCGATTCGGCGTAAAAACTCCCCCAACGGGCAAAAGAAGCCATCTGCCCCCCGCCGCAGGAAATTCTCTGCCGACACCCCCGCCCCCAAACGCCGCAGCAGGAAGAAGAAAGAGGCTTAAAGCCGGAACAGCTTCTCCTTTTCTCTTGACTTATTCTACTAAAGTTCAGTATACTGAAGCAGTTCAACGGATATGAGCAATTACATCAAAGCGATTAAAGTCAATCAGGTTCGACATCTACACGACTTTGACATTGACGTGGTGGATAAGACGAATCCGTCTGACGGTCCGGTTCATCTGATGCTGACCGGTCGCAACGGCAGCGGCAAGACAAGCATGCTGAAATATCTGGTGGAACATCTGAAAACTAACGCCCGTTCATCCGTCACCCTCTCGAAACGTCGCGAGATATGCGACATGTATCTCCGCATGCAGCAACAAGCCGCTACTGAAGAAAAACGATTGGAATATAAGAGGGTTCTGCTAGAGAATCAGAAAATAGAAAGAGCATGGGTTCAACACGTTGAAATTGTGGCAGAAAACGAGCTACTCTTCCACGAACAGCTGAAATCCAGAGAGCTACTGGTTGCCTATTATCCAGCTCAGCGTATTTCCAAATTCTCTCAGCCCAATGCACCGCAGCTGGTGGAAGTCGGCCCGACTCAGGATATCCAATCCAGCCGTGCAACCACGTTCCTGATGTTTCTGGTGCATTTGAAAGCTCAGCGATCCATGCTCCGTGATGAAGGGAAAGAAGCGGCAGCCGAGACCATTAACGCATGGTTTACCAAATTTGAAAACATTCTCAGAAGAATTTTCAATGATGAACAGCTCAAACTGGATTTCAACCCGAGTAATTATGAGTTCACCATCATCTCTCGCGAGCAGCAGTCCCCGCTGACGGCTCTGGCCGACGGATATGCAGCGCTGCTGGATATTGTAGCCGATCTCATCCTCAAGATGCAGGGCCAAGGGAAGCTTTGTGCCGATTTCAATCAACCCGGCATTGTGTTGATTGATGAAGTGGAAACGCATCTGCACATGGAATTGCAGGCACTTGTAATGCCCTTGCTCACGAGCCTCTTCCCCAACGTCCAGTTCATCGTTACTACTCATTCGCCGTTCGTTTTGTCTTCCATCGAAAATGCGTTGGCATTCGATCTGGAAACGCAGCTACCGCTAGACAATGCGGATGAGTATTCTTACGATGCGCTGGCGGAAGGATATTTCGGCGTTCATATCCAACCCGCCATTGTCCGCAACCATTTTGAACGCTTAAATGCGTTGCTTGAAAAAACAGACAAGACGGAAGATGAGGTGAAAGAGCAGACCTGCCTCATTGACCTGTTGAAAAGGATTCCCAATCATGCCAACGCTGCGCTGAATACCGCAATGAAACAACTTCTGTTGAGACACCATTTATGATTCAGTTGAAAAAGGCGGCTACACCTCCGGCATCGTTGTCCACAACAGGTCATTACAATGGACAGGATGTTCAGGAGCAACTGATGCGGGATCAGCATGGCAAATGTTATCTCTGTGAAGACAAAGTCAGGCAGCATTACCAGATAGAACATTTTCAGTCTCAGGCGAATGCCCCGGAGCTCACAACGGACTGGAATAATCTTTTCCTGAGCTGCGGGTACTGCAACCAAAAAAAATCGCATCGGTTTCCGACTCTGCTGAATCCCCTGACCATTCCGGTTGAAGAGGCATTGGATATCCAAACGGATTGGTATCGCAAAAGGGTTCATATTGAAGTACGGCAAAATATACCGGGAGCAGAAAGCACACGGGAGCTCCTTCACCGCATTCATAACGGAGCCGGCGGCATGCGTACTTTTCGGGAACAGATGTTCTATCGCGAATTTGAGAACGAACTTTCTTGTTTTCTCTCTGCCCTGGAGCTTTATCAACATAATCCCTCCCCGTCAACGCGAGCAGAAGTTGCAAAACTCCTGCACATCTCTCAACCGTTTCTGGCTGCCAAACTGGGAGAACTTCGTGCTGTTCCTGACTTATATGCCGAATTCAAGGATGACGTTCATTGGAATCGCGGCAGCAAAAGTTGACACATTGCATATTGCAATGCTTACTACCAACCGGGCGCGCTCACTATGAGGGACTGTCTTTTAACTTGACCTGAGGATTATATATGGTACAATGTGCCGCGTATGAGAAAAATCGACCTCCTCATGTTGACGGCTCTCACAGCAGCCCCGCTTATGGGTAATGATTTGCAGACGCTCGCAGACGCGCTGACTGTGCAGAACCCTGCTTCTGGTGCAAAGAAGCTTGAGATGCCGGTTATTCCCGGTGCTGAAATCCGCATTCTTGGTGCTGATTACGAGCACATTATTGATAAGGAAGGCAATATTCGCCCCGTCATCGAAGATACACCCGTACACGTCAGTTTCGAAGTGCAGAAAGGCGATGAAAAAGTGGTGAGCCGTGATTACCTGCTCACCATTCCCTCCGGTGTGAAAACAGCCGACGGGGCCAATCCCAAGCCAACACTTATTCCGGAGATTCTGAGCTGGCACGGCGATACTGGCGTCTGCAAGCTGCCGGATACTGTCCGCGTGCGCTGCGGAGCACCCTTTGCTGAGCAGTTCATGACCGAACTGGCAGAGGTCGCGCGACAGGCAACCGGCCGCTCCATCCGGGTGATACCTGCCGGGCAGGGAGAAGACGCAGACATTACATTCGACGTTGAACAATGCGGACTGGGCAGCGAAGGCTATGCCATGAACATTTCCCCGGACGGCGTGAGCATGACCGCCGAATCCGACAAGGGGCTTTTCTGGGCTACGCGCACCCTGCTGCAGCTGGTCAGCAGCGGCAAAGGTTCCCTGCCCTGCGGCAAGATTGAGGACGCCCCCCGATTCGGACTGCGCGGCTTCATGCTGGATATTGCCCGTGGGCCGGTTCCCATGCACTATCTGCGAGGGCTGGTGAAAACCATGGCCTGGTACAAGATGAATGAGCTGCACCTCACGCTCAACAACAACTATATCTTCCACGAGGACTATGTTGACCTGGGACAGAATCCATTCGACAAAAGTTATACTGCTTTCCGTCTGGAATCCGATGTCAAAGGCGCCGACGGTACACCGCTGACAGCCGGGGATCTGGCCTATTCCAAGGCGGAGTTCATGGAATTCATCGAGTATGCTCGAAAGCACAACATCACCATCGTGCCGGAGTTTGATACTCCCGGCCATGCTCTGTCGTTCACCCGCATACGCCCCGACCTCATCTACCAGGGGCCCATGGGTAGCAAGGCCAAGCGCCGCTGCGAAATGATAGATGCCGCCAACCCGGAAGCTCTGAAGTTCGTGGGTGAGGTCTTTGACGAATACCTGAAGGCCGGGGACGGCAAGAAAGCCGTCTTTGCCGATTGCGGAGTCATTCACGTGGGCGCAGATGAATTCTTTGGCGCAGCAGAGGACTACCGCAAGTTTGCCGATGGCCTGCTGGAGCATGTGCAGAGCCGCGGGTACACTCCGCGCATCTGGGGCAGTCTGAACACCAAAAAGGGCACTACTCCCGTTCGCGCCAAGGGTGTGCAGATGAACCTGTGGAACGACGGTTGGGCCAAGGCATGGGACTCTGTGCAGCAAGGCTATGACGTCATCAACACGAATGACGGTGCCCTCTACATCGTGCCGGAGGCCAACTACTACCGCATGGATCTCAACCACCGCTGGGTCTACAACACCTGGAAGCCGAACGTCATCGGCCCGGAGACGATTCCCGCCGGGCATCCTCAGCTGCTGGGCTGCACCTTTGCCATCTGGCAGGATATGATAGGTCGCCGCTACAACGGCTACAGCATCTACGATATCGCCGGTATGGTGCGGGACTCCATCCAGGTGGTGGGCACAAAGGCCTGGAGCAAGCATGAACCCTCCGTCTCGTTCGAAATAATGAAACAGAAGGCGAAGGAAATCGGCATGGCTCCGGGAGAAAACCTGAATATGACAAAGCTCTCCAGACCACTGGCCATTTCCGTCTCAACGCTTCCCATGCAGCTGAATCAGGGAACCATCATGCCGGGCTACCACATGACGATGGAACTGGAACTGCCGGAAGCCCCCCGCCCCGGCGAGGAGCAGGTTCTGCTGGAATCGCCTTTCGGCAAACTGATGGCCGCCATGAAAGACGCCTCTATCGGATTGCAGCGCTCGGATGCCCGCAACTTCAGCTTCGGGGTGAAGCTGCCGGTCGGCAAACGGGTAAAACTCGAGCTGATTGCCACCTGCACTCCCATGGAGAACGCACAGGTTTCCGAATCCAAGAATCTGCTGATTCTCGAAAAGCGTGAGGTGACTCTGATGCTTGACGGGCAGCCCTGCGGCAAGTTCGAGCTCCAAAGCGAATGCGAGACTATTGAGGATATCAACACCAACGTCATGCTGCCCTTGGACGTGCTCGGTGGCTCCTTCAAGGGGAAAGTCTACAATCTGACCATTACCCCCACCAATCAGAAGTAAATGAATATCAACCCACAGGAAGAGTTTGAAGCCGGCGCCGCCGCGTTCCGCGAGGGACGCGCGGCAGACGGGGCTGAACACCTCCGCAACGCCGCCTTTGCCGGCCATGCGGAGGCGCAGAACCAGCTGGCCCGCATTTATTTCGCAAGGCTCAAAACCCGAAACGACCTGGGGGATTTAGAGAGTGCAGCACAGGGGGGTGACCACGTGGCTCTCTTTGTGCTGGCAATGTGCTTTCTTGAAGGGAGGCTTATCGACAAAGACGAGGAGAAGGCCATTCTGGCACTGCGCTATGCGGCACAGCACGGCAATCTGATGGCCCGGGCCATGCTGCAACAGGAATCTTCCTGAAAGCATACCGAAAAGGACATCTACCCCAATGCCCCCGCCGATGCAAATCAGCGGGGGCTTTTCTGCGGCCTGAAAAAACCTCCGGGCCGTATGACCCGGAGGTGAGAAAGAATCAGATGTGGCAGGAGTCCCGGCTCACTTCTTCGTGACGGTAATGATGCCGTGCGTGTCGAAGTTCTTCTGGTTAAAGGTCACCACCAGACGTGGCAGCGTGACTCTGGCAGGTACTTTAAGCACATACACGTTGTTGGAGCTCTTGTGACCGGTGCTGCCGTTGTGGCGGTCTTCGCACACCTTTTTGGAACCGTCATACAACTCCACGGCTGCAATGCCGAGAGCCTGAGTACCGGCGGTGTAGGTAAATGTCACCTCATAGGTTCCCGCCTCCTTGATCGGGATGGCTCCTTCCAACGGCGTGGGCTTGTTATCACGCGGAAGCACATCGGGACACCAACCATCACTGAGGCTGAGCTGGCGCACCCACTGGCGCACGACAATGGAGGCAGACTTGGCCTGCACGGTATCCGGCGCGTAGCTGCGCATTTTCTCTGCCATAAGCGGGATGCGTTTCATCTGGGCAGGATCGCCGGAGCGCCGCATCATGCCGATACAGGTAGCGGCGATGCCCTGCTTCTGTTCATTGGTGTAGGCAGAATCATCCAGCATGGCTTCCAGCTCGGCAATTTTCTCCAGGGGCGTCTTATCTTTCTTCTTGACCATCCCCTCGGCATGGGCAGAGGCCTGATATGCCAGGCGGCGGGAATAGCCGGACTTGTCCTCCGGATCTGCCGCCTTAATCATCTTCTGGATGTCTCTGGGACGATTAAGCCCCGGCACCTCAGCGGCCCGGCCCAGTTTGCGAGCCTTGAGAAGCGGGTCTTTTGTCTCAGCCGCCTCTGCGAGCAGCTTGTTCTGCTCTCGCTTCGACGTCATGCATTTCTGCAATTCTGCGGCTGCCTTTTTCTCATCTCCGCTGCGCATGAACGGAGCATCAACGGTGGCATAGTGCCAACCGCTCTTATCTATCAGGATGAAAGCGGGGTAGGACTTTGCACCCGGTAACGGGAGCTTGCCCAGCAGAGCCTTGCGAGCCTCCTGCACCTTTTCATCAGACACCTGATGACGGGGGACCGGTATGATGACTGCATCCCCGGCGGCTTTCAGCACCGCCTCGGACTTGAGATACTTCAGCCCGGCTGCCTTGCCTTTCTTGTTCCAGTCCTCCGGATAAACCACCAGCACATAGCCGGCTTCCGTCAGTGAGGCCTGTGCCTCGTCATAATTTTTCACCACCTTGGCCGCATGAACACAGGGAACCAGCCCCAGCGCCAGGAGTGCAGAAATAAGAGATTTTTTCATAACTGATTGAGTATGATTGATTGTTTATGCAGCCTGCTCGCCATAGACGAAGATACCCGAAAGGTGGAAGAACTCCGGGCCGCCCGGACGAAGGATACGGACATATTTGGCGGTGGGCAGTCCGGAGACCTCCGCGCGGAATTCGCGGCCAACGGGTTTTCCGAATACTCCCACATCCTTCCACTCTCCATCCTTACCCGTCTCAGAGACCTGAACTTTCATTCCATTGAGGCGATGAAGATTACCGGTGGTTCCCATGACGGAAACACCCGTAATCTTGGCCTGACGAGGCAACTGCACAACCACCCAAGCGGGATTATCCTTGGCGGTATGGAACTGCCCGCCCACCGTGGGCTCCAGCAGGCCCCAGTGTGCGCAGACCTTGTCCCACTGAGAGGTGGAGCTGGTCCAGGTCATCCCACCCTGCGACATGAGCTTACCGGGGAACGGTTTGTGCGCCGGAATCCTGTCTTTAGGCTTGGTGAATTCATCCGGCAGCATCTTGGCAAGCGACTGGAATGTAGTAAGATCGCGGGCGGTTTCAGCTGCCTGAATGATGGGAGTCAGCAGCTTGGCGCGTTCCTCCGGTGCAGCATTGCTGCCGCCGATGGCCGCTATCATGCTCTTCATCACCCGGGCACGATCCTCAGCATTCATTTTCGCGCAGAGATTGTTCCCCCAGCTGAGGGTCACAGGAGCATAATCCTTGTTGGATGTCATCTCTGACAGCACGGCCTCAAAGAAGTTGAACTTCATATCTGGTTCCGCACCTTCGCAAACCATCTTCTGCTGCTCGCCGAGCAGCTCTTCAATGCGCCAGCGGTCAATTCCCATATCCTTCACGCTCTTCCAGAAAAGCTTGCAGGCTTCCAGTCTGCCCTCAGGAGTTCCGGCCATGGCCTTGGCCATGCCGGGGTATACGTGCTTCTGCACCAACACGGCAGCCATTTCAGGATAACGTGTCACCAACTTGGCACAGATTTTTCCATTGAGCTGTTTCCAGGCAGATGCAGAAGTGGGCTGCTCCGCAGCCAACAGCGCCGCATACTCACACCATGCCGTGTAATTGAGCGGCTGCGCCTCCACTGCCTTTTCATAGCATTCGACAGCCTTGTCGATTTTCTTTTCCCCGGCATACACGCCGGCCAGAGTACGGTAGGCATCGGAAAGTGAGGTAGCCGGTTTCTGATCGGCAGACGTTGCCTCTTCCATCATGTGCAGAGCGGAATACACGTGCACATTTCTCCAGGGCTGCCAGTGCAAACCGCGCTGCCAGCTCAACGAATAGGCCGGAACCCACTTCTTGCCGATGCGAACGATATAGGCACAATGGCCGGGTTCGCCTGCGGTCATCGCCGGCACACCGTTGGCCAGCGCCGCAAAGGCGCCGAAGTGTGAAAGGCTGCCGCAGACACCACCGATTTCATGAGTGAATCGGGCACGGTTTTCACCGTAGATATCCGTATAGGGCTCCACATAGCCGGGGCCGTGAATGCTCTCACCATAGGGGTTAAAAAGGCGGTAGGCACAGAACCAACAGGCTCCGGTGTACGATTCTGCCGGCAGGCTCACATTCTCCAGCAGCCACTCCAGGCTGTCCGGGCTGCCGAAATCATTGTCACCTTTGTTACCACAAACCATGCGGCGCTCCCAGAACGGCAGAGAATCGAACACATCATTCAGCTCCCCGGCCTTCCAATGACGAGTGTAGTAATCCGCGCGAGCCAGAGCTCTCTCATACTGCCAGCCATAGCGGGCAAACTCCAGAGCCGTGGCTGTGGCAATATCCCGCTCCATCTGATTGTATACCAGCTCCGGATTCTTCTTCACCATGCCATAGAGCATGTTGAGCATCTCTGCCGGGTACAGATTATCGCCGCTGTAAACAACCTGCTCCATCCAATCCAGGTTATTGCCCAGCAATTCCATGAATTTCATCCTCTCCGGAGAGGTCACAAAATCCGAGATGGTGTGGGGCATCTTGTATTCCTTCTGCAGAGTTGCCAGACGCTTCTTATTCTCGTTATGAACCTTGGCAATACGGTTGGACAGTGCCGCTCCGGCCTTCACTAGAGCCTCATTCTTTTCAACCTCCTTGCTGATACGCTCTATATCTTTCTCCAGATTCTCCAGGCGCTTGGCAGCATGCTCCGCTGAGCATCTGTCATTCTCCATCAACTGCCACTGAGCCAGCATCAGGCGATTACGCGGAGAGGACAAAAACGACTTGATATTCGACTTGCCGAGCCCCTGAACCTTCTCCAGAATCTCACGGGACAGACGCTTCTGCAAACTCTTGGTATCTTTCCACTCAGAGCCATCCACATTGCTGCCAATGTAGGAACCGAGCTGCGCCTTGCTGATACCCAGCGCCACGGAGGAGCTGCGTGCGAACGAGGGGATTATCTCATCATCACACAAGTGAACCACTCCCGCCGTTGCAGCTAACAGAACAACTCCTGTAGTAATTGTTTTTACTGCTTTCATATTGATAAAATTATCTCAACTGAGACCGTCCCGATTCTATCAGGCAGACCATCCGGCGTCAAGCAGAAAACGTAGTCCCGAGGGGCGAACACTCAGCCTCCGAATACCGGGCTACCCGATTTCCTTTTCTTACAAAAAAATACGCAAACAAAGAGAATGAAGCAGCTGCATTATTGTATATCGACGGCAAATGTGATAAACCCGGAGTCGTTCGTTTACGGTTCTGCCCGTATTCTGACAATGATTAACCACCCAACAACTATGAATAATCAGATAAAACGAGTAGTCGTCAATGGGTTCCCCAGCCTCTACGGCGGCGCGGGAACGGAGTTACACCACCAGATTATCGTCTGGCGCAAGCTGGGTATGGAGGTTCACCTCGTCCCCTCGTGGGATTATCATACCGAGCCGCTGTACAATGAGATGG
>JAFUQZ010000079.1 GCA_017472085.1 Akkermansia sp.
CGCCGCGGCAGCGAACCGGGCGGGGCTGGTCTTCATCTAAGCAGTTGGATGCACTTGAGGATGATTTCAAGGACGTACCAGACAATCGCGAGGATTGTGACTACTTGGATGGGGGTGGGTTTGTTGTTCATTTTTTTGAAAAGCCGCACCCACTTGGCGGGATTGCCGCGCGGGGCGGCGGGTTGGAATGTAGCAGATAAGTTTTTAATGTCAAGATAAAATGGCTGGTAGCAGAATGATCAGAAAGGGGTTTAATGATTCTGACCGGGTTTCCGCTTTGGGGACGTGGTTTGATGAGTGTTTTTTTCACCGTCTGTTATTGGTGGCCGATGATTTTGGTTTTTACGATGCGCGCTCGTCTTTTTTGAGGGCGCAGCTCTTCGGTACGAAGCTGGAGAAGGTTCGGGAAGCCGATGTGTCACGTGCGCTCCTTGAGTGCGAGCGCGCCGGGCTCATACGTTTCTACGAGGTTGACGGCAAGCGGTATCTGGAGGTGCAGCGCTACGGGCAGCGGTGCGATAAGACGAAGCCAAAATGGCCGGTGCCGCCGTGGTTTGGCGGTCAAGCTGCGGGAGTTTCCGGGAAGTTCCGGGAAAATCCTGCTATAGACGGAGCCGGAGTCGGAGACGTAAAAGAAAAATGTGGGAAAAAAGAAAGCGCGGTGGCTGGTGACGGAGCGCCGGATGGGCCTGCCCCCTCCCCCGATGGATTTGCTGACTGGCTGGCGGCGTTGTGCTCAGCGCACCCGAGTGCGAGTAAGAGCCGGACTTTGGCGCCGGATGTGCGGGAGGCGGCTCTGGATGCGTTTACGCGGTTCCCGGATGCGGTGGTTCATGCGGAGTTGCTGACGGCGTATTTCAAGGATTCGCGGCTGGTGGATAACGGTTTCTATGCTCCGCGAGGTCAGCGGAAGTTTTTTGAGGATTTGGAGGATGTGGTGGCGCATGCTGAGCGCTGGCGCAAGTGGGCTGGCTGGAAGCCAAGGAAAGTACGAGGTACGAATGACGAATTACGAAGTACGAAGCAGGAGAGCTCTGCTCCGGCGATGAGTGCGGAGGAACGGGAGGCGTTTTTCCAGGAGTTGCGGAAGTGAACAGTTTTACAACATGATTAACAGGATGAATACGGAATTTGACAAGAATGGTTTGCAGGTGTTGTGCCGTGCGTTGCAGGTGCTCAATAGCGATAACAGGCGGTTGCCGATGAGTGTTTACCGGGTTCTGGTGGCTCTGGGGGAGGCCGGTGAGGCTGTGGGGGCGTATGCGGTGGCGCGACGTGCCGGGTTCTTACTGGAGCATGGGAGGGTGAAGCTGCACGAGGCTAAACGGCTGGGTGTGGTGATGAATGTGCATGTGGAGGGGCAAGGGGTGCTCTGGGTGCTGACGGATAAGGGACGTAAGGAGTTGGAGCGGGTGCTGGCGCTTCTGAAAGTGCGTGTTGCGAAGTGCGAGGGCCGCAGTAAGGTTGAGGCTGAGCGGGTCGATGAGCCGATGCTGCCGGGGATGGAGTTGAAGAAGAACAGGAAGAGGAAGCGTAAGGGTGATGAGTGAGTTGTCGGAACAGCAGAAGGAGTTCTGCCGAAAGTTTGCCAAAGGGATGAGTGGGCGGCAAGCTTATGCGGAGGCGTATGGCTGCGATTTGAAGTCGGCTGCTGCGGCGGCGAGCAGGTTGTTAAAGCGTGATTATATTCAGGCGGAGCTTAACAGGCTGACGGCTGCTGCGCGTGAGCTGAGCCGACAGAGGGATTGCGAGGCGATCGGCGACAAGGTAGCTCGGATGGAGATGCTGTGGCGCATGGCGCGGGATAGTGAGGAGGCGGGGAATGTGAATGATGCTGTGGGGTGTATCAAGGAGCTCAATAAGATGGATGGCGCGTATGAGCCGGAGCAGGTACAGGTGCAGGCGGTGTCTCTGTCGTTTGAGACGCTGATGGAGAATCTGGCAGGGAGTAAGGAATGAAGTACGATTGACGAAGTACGAATTACGAATTTGGAATAATGGCGGCTGCGCCGCGGGGTGTATAAAATTAAACGTGGAATGTGTGGTGTGATGTGGGTATGATGGCTGTATGTTTGATACGGCTGGCAGTAGGTTGAATTTTCCGGTGGTTGCGGGCGTGGAAGAGACGTTCCGCGTGTCGTTTTCTGTGGGTGGCAAAGGTATGAGTGTGCTGGGGGCGACGTTTCAGGCGGCGTGTTATGTGGCACATGGCGATGAGCGTGGGGAGCTGGTGGCTGTGTTGCCGGTGGAGCATGAGAGCGCTGAGAATAAGGTGCGGCTGACGGTGCCGGAGCTGGAGCATGGTCATTATTGGTGGGAGTTGCGTGCGACTGATGCGGTGGGCAAGGAGTGCCGGTTGCTGTATGGTACGCTGGCTGCGCTGACGAGTGCGGAGGTGGCAAGGCTTGCGGCGGAGGCTGAGGAGTCTTCTCTGCGGGAGTTGATGGTGGAGATTGGCGGAGGGTATGCTGCGCCGTTGGTGTTGCGGTGGCAGGCATGCAGTGTGGCGGCGAGTCTTGCTGCGGATGCGGCGAGGGCAGCGGAGCGTGCTGAGGCTGCGGCTGACAGGGCGGAGGATGCGGAGGAGACTGTGCTGGGGAGGTTGAGCGCAGCGCAGAAGTTCATGGAGAGTTTCAATGCTGCATTGTTTGAGGCGATTCGCGTGATTGATAATTATTTGTGGGTGGGTGGTGTGAATACGGGGCATTATTTGCGCGGGAATGATGGTATTACGCCGCATATCGGGACGGATGGATATTGGTATGTGGGGTTGAAGAAGCTTTCTGACCGTCCGGCGTTCGGCAAGGATGGTATCACGCCGCACATCACGGCGGATGGGTTCTGGGCTTTCGGTGATTGGAAGTCGAGTGTGAGGGCTGAGGGTCGTGACGGGCTGGATGGTACGGCTGTACGGCGTGTTCTGGTGGAGCGCTATGAGGATATTCCGCAGAGCGGGGAGACGTGCAATGGCGGATTTCTGTACTATGTTCCGGCCGGCGTTGAGCGGGCGCAGAGGCAGGTGTGCAGTGTGGCTGCGGGGGTGAGTGTGAGTAATTACAATCTGACGGGGCCGATGGTGTTTTCTGATGGCAGGACGTGGACGCGGCGCGGTGGACGCCTGTTGCGTATGGGGCTGATGGCCGGCAGTAATACGATGAACGGCGAGCCGAGTGCGGAGGCGTTGTATGCACATTTGTACTATGAGCAGGCGGGGGCGTGGGTGTATGCCGGGCATAGTGTGGAGGCTGTGGCTCAGGTGGTGAATGAGGTGAGTTGGTGGGATTTTGATGAGCTGGAGGTGGTGCCGAAGGGCTGCCGGGTAAAGGTGGTGCTGAGTCAGGTGGAGAGTGTGCCGACGGAGGATCAGATGGAGACTATCCGTATTCAGGTGGCGGCGGTGGCGGCTACTGAGGGTAGTAAGGTGGGGACGGCGGATTTCTGCGCGTGGGCTTACTGGGGCTTCGAGACGCAGGAGCTGACGGCGTATGATGTGTATGCGTGGTGTGAGTCTGCCGGGGATGGTGGCTGGAGACGCGTAGATTTGAATTATGATATTGCGACGGCGCGTACGCATGGCTTGACTATGCTGGGGACTGATTCGGAGGTGGTGGGTGGTGCGCCGGTGGGGGTGAATGCTGCGGGGCAGATGGCGGTGCCGATTGCTGACCCGGCGCTGCCAGGGGCGGTGCTGCCGAGTTCTGCCTCCTCCACGTCCGGCGGCGGGCTGACGCATGTGGGGGCAGATAAGAAGCTGTATGTGGGGATGGCTGACCCGAGCACGCCGGGGGTGGGAAAGACGAGTTTCACGCAGGTGGTGGAGAATACGGGGTCTGTGGGTCTGACTGCGGATGGGAAGTTTGCTGTGCCGCGTGCCGGGGCTTTTCAGTGGGGGGCTACAAGGATAGGTACCAGTGTGCCGCAAAGTATGGGGTTGCCGTGGATTATCCCTGTCGGCGCGGCTGAGGATGGGGTTATCAATGAGGACGGGCACGATATTACGGGGCAGTTGATGAATAATGTGCTGGTGGGTGGTGCGCTGCGTACGGCGCTCAAGGAGACGTGGCTGACCTGGGGGCCGAATGGTATCAATGTTAATCTGCTGCCGGATAACAGTAATGCGGTGGGGTTGATGACGAGCAGGTCTTTCCGGCAGTCTGCGGAGAAAGGGCTGGAGCTGGTAGCGGCGACGAATAGTCTGCTGGGTGGTGTGACGGTGTGTGAGACTGTGGGTAGCGGCAGCGGTCTTGTGCCGACGGTGAGCGCGATGGTGAATTATCTGAGAGAGAATTACTATACTAAGTCTCAGGTGTACAGCCGAGAGGAGACGTACAGTAAGGCTCAGGTGGATGATATCGATAAGCAGAACCGGCAGGATGCAGCGGAGACGTACAAGACCAAAGCGGCGGCGAAGACTGACCACGATGTGCTTTCCGGCAGGATTGACGGCTGTGTGAAGAAGACGGAAAGCTGGAATGGGGAGGTGTATCTGACGCTGAGTGAGTACAATGCGCTTAAGGTGCACGACCCGAAGATTGCTTATAATATTCTGGAGGATTGATGATGCGCAAGACGATAGGTAAGTATGTGCGGCGGTATTTGTACGATAAGCGGCTGGGTGACCGGCGCGTGGTTGCTATTTACCGCGATGGTGTGAAGATTTGGCCGACGTTGAGTGACACGGTGTATAGCTGTGTGCTTGATGTGGCGGCTGTGGAGGGGACGCTCGATTGGGTCTATTGGCTGCATGCGCTGGATGCGGTGTCCAAGTTGGGCGCAAGTGCGGAGTGTTATATGAAGATGATGGCCGGTGGGCGCGATTATATGCTGGGGGCGACGTTCGGGAATTGGTATCCGGCTGTGTATGATGGCCGCGCCACGGTGATATTCGGCGATAATGGCCCGCTGTGGGAGAAGCTGCAACCGGGCGACGAGGTGAGTGTGCAGTTACGTGTGCCGGCACGTGAGTGTGGCGGTATGGCTAAGGTGGAGAATGCGACGGCTGAGGAGGTGGTTGCGCTTCCGTGGTTGCCGGGTGCGGGGTTGGGCTTTACAATAAGCAAGGGGCGGAAGAAAACGAATGCGAATTGGGAGTTTTCTGTGGTGGGACAGGGCTCAGGGACTTTGCATATTGATGGGTATAGTCGGATAACCGGGCACAAGCGGGGTGATTGGGCTACGGTTGTGTATGCTCGGGAGATGAGGGTGCATCAGGTGCTCAGGTTTTCCTGGGATGATGGTTATGCTGCGGGTGATACCGGGGTGCTGCTGCGGGTTGCGACGTACAGTGGCGGGACAGCTGTTTCTAATTGTCGTTTGCTGTGCCCGGGTTTTGTGAAGACGCTTCGGTTCAAGGTTTCTGCTGTTACGAGACATGGTTAATCATTACATTGCAGGGAGAGAGTTTCTGGAGGGGATGCGCGAGGGGGCTTTTGCGGATGGGATTACGTATTGCCTAGAACGCGGCGGAGTGGTGCATTTCAGCCCTGATTGCCTGCTGATGGGTGTGCCGTGTGAGGATGCACCGGAGACGCTGCATGTCATTTTTCAGCACAGCCACCTGCCGGCGCTGCGGCGGGTGTTGTGCGCGTTGCCGTATGAGCGGGTGCGCTGGCAGCGGGACTGGGGGCACAGCAAGGAATACGGCACGAGGGAGCGAGCGATAGCGGATTTCTGCCGACATGAAGATTTTGGAACACGTTTAACAAAGAAGTGATTTTATGACCAGGGAATTTCAGGTATATCAGGGGGCGGCTCCGCAGTCCGCCCAGGTGCAGGCTAATCAGGTGCCGTTGTTTGCGGGGATTCCGCAGAATGGTGCGGCTGTGGATGCAGCGATTGGGGAAGCGCAGGAGCTGGGGGTTAAGATTGCCCGGCTGCGTGACCTTGGTTTGCAGCAGAGGGTGACGCAGGAGCGAGAGCGTATCCGCACGGAGATGGATGTGGAGATGCAGCAGGCTGCAGATGTGGCGTGGGGGAGCGCTGAGTCGCTTTTCCGGGCTGATGGGAGTGTGAATCAGGACAGGTATGATGCGATTGTGGCGAAGTATTGGGAGGAGTGCGACCGGATTCAGCCGGGGGAGTTTGCGCTGGGTGAGAATGCGGTGCGCTATGCGGGGGAGCAGGAGGCGATGCGCAATGATATTGCGCTGGGTATGTTGAAGTTTACGGCGATGAGGTCGCTGGAGAATACGCGGAAGGCTTTTTCGGACAATCTGGAGTTGGCTGTAGAGCGGGAGGATTGGGGGGCTGCGCGTGGTCTGGTGGAGGATGCGCGGGGGAGTCTGCTGAATGATACTGAGGCGGAGATTGAGTTGCTGAAGTTGAAGCGTGGGCAGCTGCGGGTCAGTAGTCGTGCGGCGGGGTATGGGTATCCTGCGAGTGTGAATGTGGGAGGTGCGGAGTATAGCGGGCTGTCTGCTGCGCTGGCGATGGAGGATGCGAGAGGAGGTACGAATGACGAATTACGAAGTACGAATTTGAATAGTGGAGGAGAAGCCTCGCGGGAGACGGTGGAGGCTGTACCTGTGCAGGATATGAGGGATGCGCTGACGCTGATGCCGCTGGAGGAGTTCGGCGGGGTGAGTGATGCTTTTTCGTTTGATGCTCGTGTACTGACGCTGCCGCAGAGTGGTGGCGGGGTGAGTGTGAGTGCTGCGCCGTATGCGCCGGAGTGTGTGCAGCGAGTGGCGGCTCATGGCAATGCTCATGGTGGTGTGAATGCTGAACAGGCGCGGATGATGGTGACTCGCATTTCGCTGGACGCGGTGGCCGATAATCCAGGGGTGACGGATGCACAGGTTCTGAGTATGTTTGACGAAGCCGGGATTTATGAAGCTATGGGTGATGGTGATGCGGCGGTGGGTAAGGAACGATGCCGCGCGATTGTGAGCGAGATGATTTCCCGCGGTAGTGCCGACACGAAGAAGCTGGCCACCGGCGCGATTAAGCCGATGATTTCGGCGCATCTGGCTTCCCGAGAGTTTGCAGAGAGCCGCGAGTGGGGGCGTGTGAAGTCGATGAATCCCGGGCTGACCAAGGGGAAGGATTGGGATAAGTCTGACCTGAATGAAGCGGAGCGCAAGCGGTGGTTTGCCCTTTATGAGGTTTACGGCAAGTACCGCCAGGAGTTCAAGCCTGATGCCACCGGCGAGCTGGAAAAGGAAGAGTTTGAGGAGAATGCCCAGGCGTTCTATAAGTGGTACATGGACGAGAAGTACGGCGAGCTGAAAAGGGCTGATGAGGCTGCTGCGGCTGACTGGTACATGATGCGCATTGCTACTGATTTGCGCCAGAAGGTGTATGCTGATGCTGACCGGGGTGTGAATTACTCCGGCTATGGTCATGATGTGCAGGTGGCGCGTGAGGTGCTGCGAGTGCAGCCACCGCGGAGCCTGGGTGCTGACGAGTTGGTGGCGGCGAGTTTGCGGGCTCAGAAGCAGGATGCGCTGCGTAGCGCGGCTTTCCGCAAGGCTGCTGCGGCTGACTATGCGAAGCTGTGCGGCTTTCCGCAAGGCTGCTGCGGCTGACTATGCGAAGCTGTGCGGCTTGAAGCAGAGCGAGGCGGCTAACAGCGAAGCGGCGGCCAAGAAGCGCGAGCGTGAGCAAAGGGCCGAGGAGCGCAAGGCTGAAAAGGCTGCCCGCGACGCGGAAAAGCTGGCTGAGAGGACGGCTGCCCGCAGGTTGTTTGTGGCGCGGAGCGCGCCGCGAGAGGCTGTGTGGAAGTGGGACGGCAAGAATGCGCCTGATGGTACGTTGCCAGGCTGCCTGATTCCCGAGGATGAGTATAAGCGGCTGGTTGAAGAGCTTGGCTTCGATGGCTCGCAGACTGTGTATGTGCAGGTGGACGGTGCGCGTATTATGGTGACCGGCCGCAGCAAGAGCGGTAAGATTGAGCTGAATGCGCCGGCGGTGGCCAAGGTGCAGAAGAAGCCGAACAGCAAGAAAGGTGAGCGCTGGAAGACCGGAGGAAATCTGGGTTTTTCTTATTATTTCCGTTCTGTGGAAGCAAAGTAAGTTTTTAACGATAATAACAAGTGACTATGAATACAATGAATGATTTTGATTCGCAGGTGCAGCGCGATAAGTCGCTGCGTGTATTGAATGCTGTTTGGCTGTATGATGAGGATGAGGAGTGCCGGAGGCTTGTGGATGAGTCTTCGGAATATGGGGTGTATGCTCATGAGGCTTTACGCAAGCAGGATGCTACGCTGCATTCGTTTGGCGAGGACTATGCGCGTGCCGTGGCGCCTGGGCAAGCTGATGAGCCGCTGGGGCTGGTGGAGCAGGTGCTGGAGCGGATGCCGGAGGACAAGCGCCAGCCATACCAGGCTGACTTTGACCGACTGCGTATGAGCGGGCAGGATGCCAGGCAGGATTACTATGCACTGTACGCCCGCATGGTGCGCGATGAGACGCGCCACCAGTACGCGGAACAGAAGCGGGTGATGCAGCAGGAGCAGGAGCGCGTGCAGGGGCTGGTGAGCAGTACGCTGGCGGGTAAGGCCGGTGTGCTTTCCCCGGAGGATTTTGACTTGCTGACCAAGGCCGGGATTGATTATGACGATGTGCAGCTGGCCGGTTATGTGGCCACGCTGGCGCGGCATGGCGCAACGGCTGAGCAACAGGCGGATGTGCTGTATGAGCGCAAGGCGAGTCCGGCTGCCCGCCAGATGGCTTTGCAGCAGATTACGGCTGATGCGCTGGAGCAGGAGCTGAAGACCGGGAAGCGAGGGTTCTTTGAGAATATGGTGGGGAGTTTCTCCACCACCGTCGAGGCTATCGAGGATGTGGCGAAGAGTATTCTGCCGAGTGAGCGGAATATGCTTTCTCCCGGAGTGATGCGAGGGGCGGATGGTGAGTGGCTGAGCGGTGCCCAGTTGAGCGAGAGGGTGACAAACAAGGCGGCGTGGCGCAGCCGTGTGCGTGAGGCTGTGGAGAGTGGGCGAGGACAGGCGCGGGAGGAGATTGGTTTCCGCGTGAGTGCTATGCCGTCGAATCTGGCCAGCGGACTGGTGAGACTTGCGCCGTGGTTGGTGCCGGGAATTGGTCAGGCTCCGGCTATGGGCGGGCTTGCGATGGATTCGTTGTCGCAGGGGTATGGAGTGCAGCAGGCTGCGCGTGATGAGGGTGATGATTCTATCGGTGATGGCCAGGTGATGGGTAAGGCTGCGGCTGCTACGATAGCGGGCAGTATTCCTATGGGGGGTGGCAGCTGGCTTGTGCGTAACGGCGTGGGGCGCTTGTTGCCGCAGAGTATGACTTGGGGTGCGCGTGCGCTGAGTAAGGCTCCTGTGGCGTATGGGGTGAATGCTGCGGCAACGACGGCGACGTTTGGCGCGGCTTTGCCTGTGGCGGAGTACGGGTTGAATGCGCTGTATGATTTGGCTCCATGGCAGGATGACCGTCTGGATACCGGCGTGCGGGATTTGGAGATGTTGGGCGAGCAGATGGGCTCGGGGGCGTACTGGGCGGAGCAAGGGTTGCTGGGTGCTGTGCTGGGCGCACCGGCTGCCGGGGCGACGCGTATGCGGGCTGTGCGGTATCTTGGCGACCTGAAAGGAGCTTTGAGCGAGGGGATTACCCGCAAGCAGTTCGAGAGTACCATCCACATGAAGCCTGCGGAGCAGATGCGTGAGCTGGAGAAGATGCGACGTCGCAATCTGGAAGAGGATGCTGAGGGTTCTATCAGGCAAGCTGTGACAGAGGCTCGTGAGCTGGTTGACCGCGAAAGGGCGGTGCAGATGCGTACGGATGAGGCTATCCGCGCGGCTATGGAGGAGTATGGATTGAGCGTGGAAGCTGCCGAGCAGGATGGTATGGTGAATCTGTACTATGGTGGCGAGGTGCAGCCGGATGGCGCATTCAAGCGTGGGGAGAAGTTTGTGACGCTGACGCGTGAGGATGCGGATGTGTATCTGCAAGCGAGTATTGGTTACAAGCTGGAGGGTACAGCCCGCATGCTGCGACAGGCGGCAGGTGGCAAGCGGTTGCTGGATGCTTTCCGCGATGAGCTGAAAGGTGAGGTGCGTGTGGAGTGGATGCGTGAGGCGGATAGTCTGGCAAAGTTTGAGGGATGGAAAGAGCGTGCGCTGGAGCGAATAGAGACGCGTGTGAAGGAGCTGATGGCGCAGAATGGTATGAATGCTGCTGATGCCCGCCGTGAGGCGCAGAATGAGGTTCATAAGGATATTTCTGACCGAGGGACGCTGGGTGAGCTGGTACAGTTTGCGACGAATATGCGCGAGCGTTTTGAGCAGGAGCAGGCCAGCCGTGGAGTGGAGCTTGACCCTGGTGTGTTTGGCAGCCGTGCGAATGTGACGCGACAGAGGTCGGCAGATGGTAGCCAGTTGCGCCGCGTGTTGCGGATTGCTCAGGATGCCCGCGTGGATGAGATTGCGGAGGAGCTGGGCGAGCAGGTGATGTATGACTGGAGAGAGAGCCAGGGCATGAGTGTGACGGAGGCGTACCGGTATCTGCGTGCGTTTGCGGATTGGGCGAAGCAGAGCAAGAATGCTGCGGTGGCTAAGGCTGCCGGGAAGTTGCTTTCGCTGGATAAGACGCACCCGGAGCTGGCGGAGCGCCTGATGGCCGAGGGGTTCAATGAATACGATCTGACGGTGGACGAGTACCGCGCTGTGGAGCGTGAGTTGACGGAGGCCGGTAGTACGCTGATGCTTTCAGAGCTGCGACAGGCGGCGGCTGATGGTAATATGCCGGGCTGGTCGCGAGAGTTGTTCAATGCGGCTGACCTGAATTTGCTGGAGCTGGAGCGTGATATGAATCTGGCTATGGCGATGCAGCAGGCGCGGCAGGAGGGGGTGCTGCCAGAGGCGGCTCAGAAGTTGTTCGGCGCGGGGCGTGAGGCTGTGGAGGCTGCGCTGCGCGAGGAGCCGGAGGCGCAGGAGTACCACCAGGCGTGGTACGAGGTGCAGAAACGGCAGAGTGAGCTGGATGCGGCGTATGGAGCCGGGAAGCTGACTGAGCCGAGTATTACGGAGGAGTTTGAGGCGCGTGCGCGGCAGGGGCAGGAGGCTCTGGAGCGCGAGCGTGAGGAAGAGGAGACGCTGGCTGCTGAGGCGGCACGTGAACGGCTGGAGGAGTATGCCGCCGAGCCGGAGAATGCCGGGAAGAGTCATGAGGAGGTTGTGCAGGAGGCGGCAGAGCGTGCCGCTGATGCTGCGGAGGAACGCTTGCAGGGTGAGCCGGGTGCGGAGCAGGATGCGGATTTTGCAGGAGGATTGTGCCTTGAGATTTCTGATGAGGGTGGGCTTGTGTGCAAGAGTGGTCTGCTGGAGGTGGGCAAGCTGCAAGTATTGCCGAATTTCAAGCTGGGTGCTGATGCTGATAGTGGCGTGGTGCATCCGCTGAAAGGTGATTACCGCCCCGACCATGACCCGATTCGTGTGTGGCGCCAGGCTGATGGTTCTCTGATGGTGATTAGTGGTCGCCACCGCCTGGATGCGGCGAAGCGGGCGGGTGCGACGCGTATATCGGCCTATGTGTACGACGAGAGCGAGGTGCGTGATTTGGCGTGGGCTCGGCGCTATGATATTGAGAGCAATATCCGCGATAATCAGGCGACGCCGCTGGAGGTTGCGCTGTATGTGCGCGGTGAGTTCACCGGCGGGAAGCCGCTGAGTAATGAGGAGGTGGAGCGTGCGGGGATTACGCGTGAGGGTAAGCTGGGGAGTATCGGCTTCCGTATTGGTCGCCGCGCGGGCGAGTCTGTGATGGATGCTCTGCGGAATGGTAAGATTGATGACCGGGTGGCGCTGTGGATAGCGGATTTCTGCCCCGGTAATGATGCGGTGCAGAGGCGTGGTCTGGATGTTGCGCTGAGGGATGGAAGTAAGGCTGAGATTCTGGCCCGTATGGAGGCGGAGTTGGCCAAGCAGCAGATGCAGGAGGAAATGGGGCTGGATGGCGGTATGGATTTGTTCGGCAATACGCTGGATAATGACGAGTTTATGGATTTTGTGGCGCTGTATGTGCTGCGGCGCCGGAATGAGCTTGCCCAGGATGCCAGCTATCTGAATGCTACGGCTAAGAAGAAGAATGCCGAGGCGATGGGTAAGAAGTATGGCGTGGATGTGAAAGACCCGGTGGCGCTGAAGAAGAAGCTGGCAGAGATTAACGCGCTGCGTGAGCGGTGGAAGAATCCGTACAGCGATAGCGAGCTGATGGACGAGATTCGCCAGGCGTGGCGTGGACGAGAGGGCGGCGATATGCCGACAGATGCGGTGGCGAGTAAGGCTGAAACGCCGAGTGAGAGGTTGTTCCGTGAGTATGCTGCGAGGGAGTGGCAGACAGAGCGGACGGATTATTCCGGAATGGTAATGGATAAACCGATGGTGCGGGTGGCTTCCGTTGATGTGCCGGAAGATAAGCCGTCATTGGTAGCTCGGTTGAAAGAGCTGACCGGGCGAAAATTCTATAATAAGTCTGCGGATATGCAGGCTACAATATCGGGCGAGAGTGCCAAGAAGATAGCCCGCGCGGAGTCGGAGACAATTACTAACCTGACGCGTTTGGGGTATACGGAAGCGGAGGCTTCTTATATTCACCGCGCAGCAGCGATGAAGATAGGTGAGTTGTATGAGCAGTCTGTTTTGTTTTTTGAGGAGGAGGTGTACCACAAGGCTGATGACCGCAAGGCTGCATGGCATTTCTTTGAGCCGGTGACGGTGGATTTGGACGGCAGGGATGAAGCTTTCCTCACCAATATCTCGGTGATTGATTTCACTCGCGGAGGTGAGCGTTTGTTCAGTCTGGAGCTGACAATAGAAAACCCCATCAGTAATGCTGAGGGTATGGCGGCTCCGGCTAGCGGACGGCAAGCTCAGCACCCTAATGAGGTGTCTGACGTGAGAGTAGCTGCTTTTGAGTCGTTTGTCAAGAAAGAAAAGAATCAAATTGAACGAAATGCGCGAGAAAAGGGTTTGATACCATGGCGTGTAGATGAGACTCGTGTGCATGAGTTGCAGGGAGAAGCCGGAAAGATAGAGAAAGAGATTGAGTCTTTGCTTGCTAAGTTTGGCGGTGATGAAAAGAAGATTCAGGAGTACCGCCGCGATAGAATAAGGTTGCATGATTTGCGCGAGCGCTTGGCGGCTAAACAGTCGGCTATCGCCGCGGAATACAAGCCTGAGAGTATGCCGGATGTGCCACAGCCGATAGCCCCGAATGGGAAGCCGAGCCGTTTGGCTGTGGATGCGTGGCTGACTGTACGAACCAAGGCGTTCAAGGCATGGTTTGGCGACTGGGAGAATGACCCTGCCAATGCTAGCAAGGTGGTGGATGAGAATGGTGAGCCGCTGGTGGTGTATCATGGAAGCCCACAGTGGTTCCGGGCATTCAATGATGGTAAGGAACGCCACCAATCCGGGGCTCCTAATGGCACAATTTTTGCGAATGATAACCGTGAGATTGCTGTCAGTTTTGCTGACTACTACGGAGGAAAAGCAGATGATGTTGTTCTGGATGCTAACGATTCGCGTCACGCACGTATGCCATGGGGGATTTATCGCAAGGGCGGTATTTATCCCTTGTTTATGAACCTGAAAAATCCCTTTATTGTAGATTTTGAAGGGATGACGTGGCATGGAAAAGAGTATGATATCAAGGATGTCAACTGGTATGCTGAGGAAGCTCGAAATAGAGGGCATGATGGATTGATAGTTCAGAATGTCATTGATGTTGGTTTTAGCGATACCGCTGATGTTCCGCCGAGTACGGATTATGTGGCTTTTGAGCCTAACCAAGTAAAGAGTGCCACCGACAATCGCGGTACGTTTGACGCGGGTAGCACGCGAATTGATTTCTCTGTGATAGGGCCGAATGCGAAGACTTGGGACAAGTACCGCGACCGGATGTTCACCGGGCGTGATGATGGGATGCTGCGAGCGGAGATAGATGCGAGCCAGGCGAAGCTGCGTGCAACACCGAAGTCCGGTGCGGTATTCAAGTCTGATGTGAGGAGGTGCATAGGTATGCTGGATGTTCTAAAGGATGGTACGAGTGAGTATCAGATGAGACGGCAGACGAAGTTGCTTTCTCAGATAATGCAGGGGTATATGCACAAAGATGATAAGCTGGGTGAGAGCTCTGACTGGAAGAGGCTTGCGGAAAGTGTGGCTTATGATAAGACGCCGGAGGAGTATCTGGCGGAGTTGGGGCTTAGTGAGGAATCCACTCTGGGCGATGTGATGAAAGCGCACGATGTAGCGGATGTGAAGCTGCGCGATGCGCTGTGGCAGGGGATGCAGGAGTCCGGTATGAGCAGGAATGTGTTTGATGCAGCGTATGATAATCTGTTTGGTAACAGGTTTGACCGTCTGGGTCTGGAAAAGGATGACTGGGATGGGCTGGGGGCGACTCTGGGAGATATTCTGGATTATCCGGAGTTGTATGAGGCGTATCCGCAGCTGAGAAATGTGCGTATGGAGTACCGAGTGGGCGGTTCGTATTCTACCGTTGAGCGAGATAAGGGGCTAGACGGTGCGAAGATTGTGCTGGGTACGAATAAGACGCCTGAGAAGATGCGCGGGAGCCTGCTGCATGAGATTCAGCATCTGATTCAGTTGCACGAAGATTTTGCATTTGGTGGGACTCCTGCTAATGTGCGGCGTATTTTTGACCGTCTGGGTCGCCTTGGTGAGCTGGGAGAGGTTGAGGATTCGCAAGATGATTACAAGCGGCTTTCGGGAGAGATTGAGGCGCGCGCGGTATCGAGGCGGCAGTTCATGAGTGCGGAGGAGAGAGCTGCGGAGCCGTTCAATGATGCGATGGAGTATACCGGGAGCGCGTTGACGTATCGACCGAGTGAGTATTATGCCGCGCTGGCGGGTGCGGGTGGAGTGACGCATTATTCCATCTGCGGGTTGAAAGCGAAGACGGCGAATGAGTATCTGGAAAAGGGGGCTGATTATGTGGACCCGGCAGATGGGCAGCGGAAGTTTGTGATACCGGTGAACGGAGCGCGGTTGCGAAGCGATGTGACACCGGGGATGCTGAATGTGGCTGCGGGTGGGCATAAGGATGTGAGCCTGGCGGCGTTGCTGCATTACCCTGAGCTGTACCGTGCGTATCCGCAGTTGGCAGAAATGCGAGTGAGGTTGTACAGGCCTGTGGAGGAGACGAGGGTGGGCGGGTATTTCAGCCCGGAGGATGGTAGCGAGCAGGCTGCTTACATTGCGGTGAATGTGGCGTACCGGAGCGAGATTCTGAATACGCTGCTGCATGAGAGTCAGCATGCGATTCAGCAGATGGAGGGGTTTGCCAAGGGTGCGGGTGATTTTGACCAGGCTCGTGCGCTGGCGTATATAGGTGAGGCCATTTCCCAGCGCAAGGCAGCCGGGATGAATGATGACTGGAGCCGTGATAATCTGGCGTTTCTGGAGCGACTGCAGGCGGGTGTGGAGAGCGGTGACGAGACATCGATAACTCTGACTTATGTGATGAGTCATGGCGAGCAGGAGGCGCGATTCACGGGCGAGGGGTATGGTACTGAGGGTGGAAATCCGATGGCTGATGGTTCTGCTGAGCCTCTGATGAAGAGCAGGCCGAGTTCCTATACTGTGGCTGTACGCAAGAATGCGACTGACCTGGGCGGGGTGACATTCCTGAACATGGGGCGTTTCGGGTATCTGCTGGATGACCGTCTGATGCCGGCGGGAGAGTTCCATTTTGACCGCCGCGTGTACCAGATGCGTGAGAATGTGATGCGCCGCATGCGCGAGCTGAGGTCGCAGACGGATGGCAGCGAGGAGGCAGATGGGCTGCGTCTGGCTGCGGAGGGGCTGGCGGTGATGGATTCTATCGAGTCGCTGCTGCCGAATACGTACCGCGCGGCTCTGGAGCCGTACAAGGTGTATTTCAATACGTATGCGAAGCTGCGCGGTAGTGGCGATGCGGGCAAGGCTGCGGCCACGGTGCCGATGAGTGGCTGGGATGCGAAGATGTACAGTTCGTTCTATGGGATGGTGTACCGGCTTATCAGCGGAAAGGCTGAGGCTGCCGGTGAGTTCTGGGAACATGCTTTCCGGGATGTGCCGGGTGCTGAGGAGGGTATGGAGGCTATGCGCGAAGTGTGGGAGGAGGTGCATGAGCAGGTGGAGGCTGAGTATGCCGAGAGGCTTGCGGATGCACCGAATGCTAAGGCTAAGGGCAAGATTAAGGCTCAGATTGAGACGGAGACGTTCACCCGCGTGGAGCTGACGTTCGGCGAGGAGATGAATAAGTTGTTCCAGGCGTTGGGTTCGATGCGAGCTGATAAGCTGATGGCGAAGTTCCTGGAGCGTGTGGCGTTGCAGCTGGATGCGTTCCGCAAGGATACGACGCTGGGCAGGATTCGCCGCGTGGTGAATGCTCTGACTCCGCTGCCGGGCAAGGATGGAAAGCCGGTGAAAGGTCGCATGGCTGCGGGGTCTTACAATAAGGTGATGGATATGATGCGCCTGTTGGAACTGACCAAGGGGCAGCAGCTGGCTTTTGAGCGCACACGCTACACCGGCGAGGAGGATTGCCCTGATGGTAGTCTGGTGTGGGCTGAGCTGGAACCGGAGGCTCAGATTACGGTGGATACGTACGATGCGGACGGCGAGCCTGTGGTGGTGACCTGCACCAAGCAGGAGTATGAGACGTATGCGTGCTTTGACGGTATGACGGCAGCGCAGGCTGAAAGTGCGGCCAAGGCGTTGGGTGAGTTTATTACGACCGGTCGGCAGGCGTGGGAGAATATGGAGGAGCTGCGCCGACAGCGGATTGCCAAGATGTGTACGCCGCTGATGGAGGAGCACGCGGAGACGCTGAATGACGAGCGCCGCCGCCACCAGATGGAGAAGCGCGGGGTGCTGCCGATGACGAGCTGGGCGAGAAAGGTGCATGCGCTTTTCGGCTCATGGATGAATGATGCTCAGTTTTTCGATGCCATGACCGGCGTGAAAGAGGTGGAGGGGTTTGCCCGCGATTTCACCGACCGCATGGCTCGCGCCAAGGTGTATATCGAGAGCAAAGAAAAGGAGCGCCGCGCCACGATGATGGATGCTGTGTTCGATGCTTCGGGGGCCAAGAGTGGTAAGGCGGCCAGGGAGTTCATCGACTACATCAACCGCACGGAGCGCACGAAGATTGTGCTGCGGCCGCAGGAGCCGGATTTTCTGGAACAGGAGACGGCGGAGCTACGGGCGCAGTTTATGGGCTTGCTGCGCCGGAAGACGCACAAGAAGAATTTCTCGCCGAATACGTTTGCGGCGATGATGAAGCATCTGGAGGCGCAGGGGGACGAGATTATCCCGACGCATATTCTGGAAGAGGCCATGGCGAAGTATGGTGAGATTGGCGACGCGAAGAAGTCTATGTTGCATGGTATTGAGGCTATGGCCAGCGTATTGACGCAGCAGGAGTTCTCGCGGTTCTGCAATCTGACCAAAGCGGCGAAGAAGAGGGCTGATAAGGCGCGTGAGAAGTGGATGGAGGAGAAGCTGGAGAAAGATGCGGCTGTGCGTCCGGAGGATGAGGGCGGCCTGGAGCTGACGCGCTCGGAGGCTGCGTACCGGGTGCTGTTGTGCCAACAGGCGGACTATGAGGAGACTCTGCGCCGCCAGGGGTACACAGAGAGCGTGGTACGCCAACTGGAGGTGTTTGCCGGGGAGAAGATGATGACTCTGGCCTACCGCTTGCGCGACGAGCTGGGGGCGCGTACGCAGCAGATTAAGGAGGTGTACGAGCGCGTGTATGGTATGCCGTTCCCGGAGGTTGAGAATTACTTCCGCGCGTACTTTGATGCGGGGTATGAGGTGCATTCGGAGGCTATCATGGGCGGTGCCGGTGAGGGGCGTGCGGCTGGTAAGGGAACGGCGAAGATTCTCTACAGCCGCCACCACCACAATGCCAAGATTGACCCGACGATGAATGTACTGACGGCGTTTGAGTGCGCCATGAAAGAGCAGGACATCATGCTGGGGTATGAGGACTTGCCGACGGATATCAGCCAAGTGCTGAATTATCGAGATGGCGAGTTGCGAATGAGTGATGCTCTGGCCAAGGTGTTCAGCTCCCATACGGTGGGCGAGATGAAGAAGATTGCCGAGGATATGACGCGGGCTGCACCTGCTGCAGAAGATGTGGGCCGCTGGATGACTCGCTGTCTGTCCGCCATGGGTAGCTCTACAGCGACGGCGCTTCTGAATTACCGCGTGGGTACGTTGTTCAAGCAAGGTACGGCGTTGTTCAATACGCTGGCGGGCTCTGACCGGGTGAGCTGGTGGGAGTGGCACAAGGCGGCTGCCCGCGCGAATCTGGGTCTGGGCAAGATTTCGCTGGCAGAGATGGCGGCGCGGCCTGAGCTGGATGGGCGTTTCAAGGGCTGGGCTGCATCTGTGAATGCGGAGGCTCTGCTGGGCGATGCAGACGTAATTTCAGCCAAGGGGGCTACGGATGCGGCGGCACGCGCCGGCATGAGTCTGATGGAGTGGATTGATATGCGGGCGAATGTCCGCGCGTGCGTGACGCTCTATGATGCTGTGTACCGCAAGGCTCAAAAAGAGAATCCCGGACTTACTCACGAGGAGCTGGACGCTGATGCTATGGATGAGGTGCGGCGTGCGCTGGCGTTCAAGAGTCAGCCGTTGGATTGGCGTAGCCGTGCCTTGCTGGGTGGCAAGAAGTCGCTGTTCAGTATCGGTAATCTGTTCCTGGGGGGTGAGAGTATCAACACCATGGGAAATGTGCTGCGCCTGATGGCTCGCGGCAAAAAAGGCGACTGGGGCAAGGCTGCGTATGTGTGGCTGGAGCACGGTATTGCGCTCCAGGTGCTGACGGCGGTTTATAATTGGATGACTGACGATGAGGAACAATGGAAGCGCAGGAGCTGGCAGCAGTATGTGGCCGGTTCTGTGCTGGGGCCGCTGGCAGGGTTGCCGCTGGTGTCCGCGTTTGTGGGGGCTGGCACAGGGATTCTGAATCAGTTTCTGCCGCAAGGAGCAAGAGTGTGGATGCCGAGTCAGTCCTTGCTGCCGATGGCGGACATGGAGCGTGTGGTTGCCGACCTCCGCAAAGTGTTCTGGGGCAAGAAGCCGAGTAGCTGGCAGGATAAGACTATCGCCGTGGAGAACTTCATCCGCACGCTAGCGACGTTCGGGATTCTGGCAAGCCGTAATCCAACGACGGCGGGTGGCGCGAAGTTGAAAGCGGCATCCTACAGCGTAGCAGCGGTGACGAATATCCTGGATTTCCTGCTGCGTACAGAGCGGGCTATTGAGGAGAGGGCGTTGGATTGAATCTGTAACCAAAATTTGTCATGAAAAGTTTACGACTTTATTACGATTCGGCGTAAAAGATAAAATATCAATGGCCTAATTCCCCTCGCCTCCAGCCCGAAGAGCGGCAGCTGTAAAACTGCCGCTCTTCGCATCTACTCGGCACGCATGGATATCGTCTTGCTACAGGCGAGATTTCGGGGCAAGCCCAACCATCGGGCGTGAACAGCCCGATGATGAACGGTCAACGACATCCGGCTGAACACAGCGTACTGATAAAAGAAAAAAGCCCCCGTTAGCGGTGCGGCAACACCCGGGGGCTGATTCATGAATAAAATAATAACCGGAGATTTCTCTCCACGGGAGATTGAATCATAAAGAGGTGAGAAAGTCAAGAGATTTGAGAAAAATATGCCCCGCCTCGGTTTCCCGGAGACGGGGCAAGGATTCTAACACCTTTGGAACGCAATGAACAGAATCCAGATCAGTTGCTCAGCCAACACCGGGTTAAGGAGGGCTGCCGACAGGCGGGTCATTATTTTTTTCATGATGTAAAAGCCGCCTGGCTTTTGCCGAACCAGGCGGCGAGGTGATGATAACAGGTAAGCGAAAGAGAGACAAGTCATATGTGAGTTCATTTCTACTTTACCTTTGATGCGTATCGCATAGGGGGAACAGTAAGCGGGTTTATTACAATATTTCATATCTGATTGCGTATGAGTGTATAAATTCCCCTCGCCTCCGGTTATCATGACAATCCCCCGGTGAGCCGATAGCGGTTAGTCGGGGGATTGCGCTTGATGAGGGGCCCGAAGCGATTGAAAAAGATTGACGGGGACGGGGGCGATATGGTATAGACTTTTAATCATGTTAGGTAGATTATGCGGAGGTGTCATATGGGCAGCGTGTCTGTGGTCAGCAGCTGCTCCCGTCTCTGCATTTTCGGCAGAGGAGTTTCTGGAAAAACTGGAGCAGGATGCTGTGTTGTCGGAGCTGGAGAGCTCTCTGGCTCTGGCGCAGGGAAATCCGGAGCGCAAGAAGTCTGTCCCGACATTGAAGAAGCGAATTAAGGCGGAAAAGCAGCGGGTGGCCAGGATTGTCAAATCAACCCGTCTGCTGGCGATGAAAGTGCAGCAGAAGCAGGATGTAAACGAATGCGATGGTAGAGGACGTACTCTGCTGATGATTGCTGCCGGGGCCGGCAATGGTGCGGCCATTGACTATCTCCTGGCGGAGAATGCGGCATTGGATGTCGTGGATAAGGAGGGGCGCAGTGCGCTGGATTATGATGAGTGCGACGGCGGCGGCCTGCTTGCCGTTCGGTTGACATGGGCACTGGATATGGCCTTTCAGGCCGGGGATTTTGGCAAGGTGCGGCAGTATTGCAAGGCGGGTATTTCTCCGGATGCCATGTTGCCCGGCGGTCCCCTGGTGGGTAAGTTGTTGCAAGCAGGGCAGCCTCAGATGGCGGTGGAGCTTTGCCGCGGCAAAAAGATGGAAAATGAGGCAATGAATGACGGGACGCTCATCAGCGAGCTCATCATTGCCTGCGGAAATGCGGATATGATTCGGGTGGGAGCAGAAGCGTTCGGCAAAGCTCTGTGGAACAGCTCCCCCGGCGGTATCGATTCTCTGGTGTATATTCTGCGGTGCGGTAATCTGGCAGCGGTTCAGATATATGCTCATCATTTCGGCTTTGGGAACAACCTCTGCACGCTGGCCGTACGGCATTCCTCCCCGGAAGTGGTTGCCTGGGTGCTGAAGCAATCCGGTGCAGTAGGGAAGGTGGATTCCTGGGGCAGTTATCCGCTGTTTGAAGCGGCCCGCCGGGGTGATATACCTGTTTATGAGGCTGTGCTGGCGGCCGGTGCGGATGTGGCGGTGCGGAATGAGCAAGGGGAGACGCTGCTCATGCATGCGGCTCTGGGGGGGAATGTGCACCTGGTGAATGCTGTGCTGGATAAACTGCCGCAGGAGCTGCTGGGTGCTGCGGATGCTGCCGGTCGCACCGCTGCTGATTATGCTCGCATGTCCGGCGTGACGATGGTTGAATCCCTGCTGGCAACCCGCGGACTCAGACCTCAAGCTAAATAAATTTCAACGCAGTCATGGCCATTCACGTTCGTTCAACCCGTCGCGCTTCTCGCCTATGGCGAGAGTTGCGCAGGCGTCTTGCACGATTCGCTGCCATTGTGGCGGTGCTGTTTATTCTGGTGAGTGGCGTGATCATGTACCTGGTGCGAATCTTTTCGCCACCTCCCCCTAAAGCTTCGTTTGTCGCCTGGCAGGAGCCTCCCGGTGGGCAGGAAGTCGGAGAGGTGCAGGAATCGGCTCGTTCTTCCGGGGCGGTCACGCCCATGCAGGTAGATGTGCAGCCGATGATTGTCACGACGGCATCCGTCTTGCCGCTGCCTGATGTTATCGAGATAGAGCTGGATGACTCTGAGGACGTTGTGGCAGATGCTTCTCTGGATATGGGTTCCGGGTTGGGGGATGCCTCCGGTGGTGGGCATGGCGGTCGCGGTTCCGGCAAGGGAATGGGCTACAACGATGACGTGCAGGTGGTGTTGGCGCTGGATGCCTCCGGTAGCATGGATCGGCTCTTTCTGGCGGTGGCCAACTCGCTGGAGGAGCTTCTGCGGACGCTGGGCGAATGCCAAGTGAACGGGCAGAGGGCCAGCGTGAACGTAGGTATCGTGGTTTACGGTCACTCTTCAGGCGACGGGGCGCCGTTTGAGCTGACTCCGTTCTCGTTGGAACTGGAAAACATGCGGGATAAGGTGCGCTCCATCAATTGTGACGGCGTGTATGAAAATTGCGGTGAGGCGATTGATTTTGCGGTGAAGAATTATCCGTGGAACAAGCGCAGGCGCCGGCAACTGCTCAAGGTGCTCTTCATTGCCGGCAACGAATCCTTTGACCAGGGCTCCGTCAATTACCGCGATGCGCTGGCCGCGGCTCAGGAGCAGGGTATCATCGTCAACACGATTCATTGCGGAGTTCCGAATCCGGAGTGGAGGAGTGCTGCCCGTATGGGAGGGGGTGAGGGCCTCACCTTTGCCATGGATGAGTTTGCAGAGAATGCAGCGCATCGTACGTCTCCCGGGGAATTGATAGAGGAACTCTATCGCATGCCCATTCTGCCTGTCGGCTCTCCGGCAGAACAGGCCGCCCTGCGAGAGGAATACGCCAAACGCCCTCCTCTACCGGATAAAAATGATGATAAGGCTGTGCATGCCTGGGCCGGACAGCATCTGGTTTCCCTCATGAAGGGCAACAGGGGAGATGCCGTGGAGCTTTGCCGGCAGCAGGGATTGAATGTCAGCATAGATGCCTTGGGCGGGCGCGGGAATCTGCCGCCGGAGCTGCGGGGGATAGCGGATGAAAAGCAGCTCATAGCCACAGTAGCGGATCTGGCTCGTAAGCGTCAGGATATCATCAACCGACTGCGAGTCAGGGACAACTCATCTTTCATCAGCAAGGTGCTTGATACGCTCATTACACAGGCCGCAGAGCGGGGAATTGATATTACCCGATAAGACCATGAATATACTCCGCATCATTGACAGCCGCGGCATTTCGTCCGAGTATTCACTTGCCCTGCAGGAGGGTGAGCAGCTTTCTTTCGGGCGTTCGGATGCCTGCGATATCTCATTGCCGGAGGAGGGAACCCTTTCCCGTACTCATTGCCATATCTATTGCCGGCACGGTCGCATTTTCATTCGCGACAATGGCTCGGTGAACGGCGTTCTTTGCAACGATGTTTCTGTGGTGGAGGCTGAAATGCACCCGGGCCAGGCATTTGTGCTGGGGCTTTGTACCCTTTCGCTGGAATCATACGATGATATGCCGGCATCCCGGGTGGCCGAATCTGCGGTATTTGTTCCGATACCTCCCGTTTTTTCGGAAGGTGAGGATGTCCTGCCTGCTGCGCCGGGTGAAGAAACGCCGGTGGCGGTGGAAGCCTCTTCCGTTTCGTCCTCGTTTGTCCCTCTGAGTGAGCCGCTCCCTGTGTCTGCCATACCCCTGCGGGAGCCGCTGCCGGTATCTGCCGCCGCCGTGCCGCGGGGAACTGCATTCCCGGCACCGGCGGCAGGGGCGCTTCCCCCTGCGGTCGCGGTATTGCCGGACCCCTCTCCCGTGCCCTCTCCCGGAACACCGGTGCATGTGAGCGTGAAAAAACGCCGCCTGACAGCCTCCGTGGTGGCACCGCGGCAGTTGATACACGGGGTCGCTCCGACTCCGCGTCCCAAAAAACAGTATGCGACGCGTTCTGTTAAAACCGCAGCCCCGAAGCGCGCCGGTAAGAAGAAAAAACGCCGCCTGAACATTTCGGAAGAGAAGTGGATGGATGCTTCCGCCATGCCGGAAGCATCCTCCGGTGCAGCATTGGGGCTTCCCGTGGATTTCGGAGTGCAGTTGCGACCGCTGGTGACGCGATATCCCATGCGGGCAGACGATATGATGGCGCTGACGGTGGCAGCAGAGGAAAAATGCTATGTGGCGGTGATTCAGTACGATGCCAGCGGTGTGCCTTCGCTCATTATTCCCGGCTCCAAAAGAGACAATACGGCGGTTTTTCCCCATGTGCTGACCCGCTTTCCGCAGGCCACCGATGCGGATTATGAGCTTGTCATTGAAGAACCTTTTGGCCCGGTGCATCTGGTTTTGCTGGCATGTAACCGACCGTGCAATTGGTTTGCGGCCTATAAAAAAGCCCTTGAAACATTGGGCCCTGCTCCATATCCCGGAAAATTGGAAGCCGCCATCATAGCATCTGTTCCCGCAGCGGAAGCCCCCCTTCGCTGGGGCTCTTCCATGATTCTGCTTCATACTACCGCATAAATCGCGTAAAAATTCGAAAGAATTTTCAAAAAAGTCTTGACTCTCTGCTGCCTTTTTGCTAAATTGCCCCCGCTGCAAGGCAGCGAGCATCAAAAAGTCCCCATCGTCTAGGGGTTAGGACATATGATTCTCAGTCATAGAACCGCGGTTCGAATCCGCGTGGGGATGCTGAAGAGAAGGTTCACGGCAAACGCTGTGAACCTTTTTTGGGGCGTAGTGCGTGCGTTGTGTAGGTGAAGGAAGGTGTCTTTTCGTGCCACAATAGGCTGTCATTCAAACTTCTGGAACAGGAAAACGGAAAAGATGGTGTACAACAATCCGCATGCCAACACCGCAACTGCCGACCAGGTGGAGATGCCTGTCGATATTTCGATGAATGTACTTGCCGGAGAATTTTCACCGCCTAGAATCAGGCATTTCTTTCCGGTCAGGCGGCAAAAAACAATGACGGCGGTATTCAGAAGCCAGACAAGGTTGAACAGAAACGCAGTATAGAAGATGAGCTTGGCCATTAGATGAAAGGGGCGGGGGAGGTTGTTGAGGCGTCGGCAGAGTTTAACCTGACCACTATTGATGGTCAAGTTGAATCTCCGACGTGACGGTACAGGAATGGAGGGTATCATTTTTTTATCATGATGAGTTATCATATCCCCACGGAAAGAGGACACGCTGCTTTGTATGGGGTAAATCATTTATAAACTTGACAAAGAGGGATACAGTAGGCATAATGCGCGCGAATGCAGAATACACAGGAGGAAGAATGGGAAGACCTCGAAGAAGAGGAGTTGACCCCGGAGCAGCATCGGCGCATCGTTCGCCAGGGTGCGCGGCTGGCGGTGGGCTCCGTCATCTTCGTTGCCCTGTGTACTGTCTACATGTTCCGCGACCAGCTTCTGATAGTTTGCTGTGAACACGGACACACCAATCTGGCCCGTGTTCTGATTGCCTGCGGTGCCAATGTCCGAACCTGTACGAATGAGGGAGATACAGCCCTGCATCAGGCCGCCATGCATAATCACAGCGATACCGCCAGGATGCTCATTGAATCCGGTGCAGATATCAATGCGAAAAATGCGGATGGGAGCACACCTCTGCATTGGGCCGCGTTTGATAATCATGGTCAGGTTGCAGACATGCTCATCAAGCACCATGCTGATGTGAACGCTCGTGATGAGCAGAATCGCACCCCCCTTGTGGAAGCGGTAGAGCATGATAATCCTGATGTGGCCAGGATTCTCATAGAGAACAAGGCAGATATCAATGTGACAACGCAGGACGGCAAGATGCCCATCGACTGGGCTGTGGAAAATGGCCATGACAAGACCGCAGAGCTCTTGATTCGCTACGGTGCAACCATTGATCGCCGCGGCAAGTATGGCTGGACTCCCCTGCATCTGACCGCATGGAACGGCCACCTTGAACTCACTCGTATCCTTATCCGCAATAAGGCAGAAATCAATGCGCTGGATGAGTTCGGCAATACCCCGCTGGATAAAGCTGCCACGTCGGAAATAAAAAAACTTCTCATAGAAGCCGGCGGCCTGACCGGCAGGGAAATATTGGCAGCCCGGAAAAAATCCCATCAGAAAAAAGCTGAGTCCGGGAAATAAATTCTCTGCTTTCAACCGCCCCTACTGTGTAATCCAGCCATGAAAAGTTCCTTTCGTCGCATTTTTTCCGTTGTAATGATAATATGCAGCATGAGTCTGGCATGTTCTGCCCGGGCTCAGGATGCACCCTCTGCCGATGAGCTGCTGAGCGCTATGCGGGACATGACGGTCAGCCAGGGCAACAAGGATGTTGCCGGTATCATACGCAAAGCCCGTACCAAAATCCCTTTCAGCCTCAGCGCACGCGGTGAAACCATCGTTTTCCAGTACAAGGAAAATGATGCCTGGAAGCGTTTTGACGTTCGGATAAGCGAGAAGAGTGCCCGGTTGGTGCAGGTGGACGGGGGGAAGGCCTCTGTCATGGCTCCTGCATCATATACCAGAACCATCGCCGGCACGGATGTTTGTTATGAGGATCTTTCCCTGCGCTTTCTTTATTGGAAAGGTGGCAAGGTGCTGCCGGATTCAGCAGATTCCCGCATCAAGGGTCGTGATTGCTATGTGATTGAGGTGCCGAATCCCACTCCCTCCGTCGGTCAGTTTGCCTGGGTGCGGGTGTGGGTTGATAAAGAGAACGGCACATCCTGGCAGATTGACGGTTACGGGCGGGATGGAAAGCTCAGGAAGCGCTTTACCATTACCTCCGTACAGAAGTTGAGGGATGGTTCCTGGTTCTTCAAGCAGATGAAGCTTGAGGTTCGCAATCCGAAGGACCCCAGCCGCACCATATCGCTCAATTATCTGGAAATGGATGACCTGCCTGATAAGCGCTGATGCTGTCGTTTATCACCAGACTGGGAGCAGTTCTGCTTCCCCTGTATCCGTTTGCCCTGGTAACCGGAGTTGTGATGGAATGGTTGGAAAACGGGCAGAAACTTCATGGTATTCTGCTTCTTGCAGGCAGTCTGGCAGCGTTGGCGCTGGTTGAGGGGGTGATATTCCGGCTCTGGATTCTGCCTGCTCTGGGGCAGTCTCTGGGGGAGAAACTGTATGGCGGTTCCTATTTGCCGGAAGAGGATGAACTCGCCCATCTGGCAGCCCGCATTCGCCGCACGGAAGATGCTTCTCTCCTGCCATCCATGCGCCGACTTGTTCTCAGCCAGCGAAAGCGCGCACGCGGATGGCTGGAGCTGGCGCGGCTTTACCAGGATGTGGCGCATGACGAGGAAGCCGCTCTGCTGGCCCTGTTGGAAGGCTCGGAGGCTGTGCTTGACCGGGAAGAGAGAGCCATGTTTCTCTATCGCGCCGGAGCACTTGCGGCTGATAAGCTGCAATCACCTGCTCGTGCGACTGAATACTTCTCCCGCGCTGCACGCCTGTTTCCCCAAACGGCATACGGAAAACACGCAGCTGCCCGCGCCGCCGGGGCTCATGTGTTGCCCCGGAAATAATTGCCGGAAGAATGCGGGGTGCTTCATGAAATGCATTCAGAAGGAATGTGAGGGCATCGCCTTTTGAGGACTTTTCCACTATTCGAAAGGAAGGTCGGGGGTTCTCTCAAGGTTGCTTGTTTCCTGAGTGCCGTGTGTATGTGCCTTGCGTGATGAGGCAACGGCTTTTCACGTGTCAGTCAAACTCGTGCAAAGCGCCGGGCTGGTATCTGCTTTTTGAGACGATGAGACCTTTTATCCTTTACAAGGCCTTCATCGCAGACTATCATCGCCCCATGCGCGAACCGATTTCCCCTATGAATTATCTCCTTTACCCGTTGAAACATCCGGCGGGTGTCGTTGCAGTCGTTTATCTGGTGACATGTCTGGCTATCTGGGCAGATGGGATAGGAACCGGGGCATGGTTCGGTGCTTTATGCACCGGCGGAGTCAATGCGGTGCTGATTATCCTTGCCTCTGCGTGTAGGGAGGGGCGTACGCTGCCCATGGGTACTGCTCTGACGCTCTGTGCACTCCTGATTTTCGCCTTTATTCCGCTGATTCACCGTCTTATTGAGCAGCTTCCGACGGATGCACAGGCTGCTGTTGCGATTCCTTTTTGTGGTGGTGCGGCCTGCGGGTTGCATCTGGCAGTGTCGCTGGTGCTGTGCGGCATCGTCTATTGGATTACCCATTCATCAATGAGAAACGCATGAAGACTGTCTCAGATGCGTTACCTTTTGAACTGCCGGAGGATGAAGAATTGCTTTGGTGCATAAACAAGGTGCCTGCCATGGATGCCGGTCAAGGTGCCCTGTGGGGTGTTTCGGCTCTGTTGCTTATGGCGGTTTGTCTGTTGCCGGACCTATTGTCGGATGGTCGGGGATATGTTTGGGCCTGTCTTTTGCTGAGCCCTGCCATGATCCTTATGTGGGCAGCCTTTCAGGCGTTCAGGCATGATCGGAAGGTCGTTTATGCCTTAAGCAATCGCCGGGCTTTCATCATTGAACTTCCGCTGAATCGAGATGGAATACCCGTCGTTTTTTCATTTGCCATCCGTTCGGGGATGGTCTGTGAGAGTCGATGTCGTCGTAACGGAAATGCGGATTATTATTGGGGTGAAGAAAGAATGGGAGGTATCCGGCGGAGGACGGGTTTCCTCAATGTACCCCCGGCGCTGAATCCCGCTCCGTATTTGCTGTTGGCCGGTATCATCATATCCCCGGATAAGGGCACTAGCCCTCCCTGCGTTTTTCGACGTCCGAAGATTGCGGGCAGAGTCGGGTGGCAAAACGTGTTGGGCTTGAGCATTTTTGCTGCTGTTTTGTTCTTGTTTTTTGATGATGCGCGATTTTATCTTTTCAGCAGGGAGACGACGGCAACCATCGAGTCGTATCAACGGGGAACGGCGAAAAGAAATAAAGGCAGGAGCCAGGTGACTGTCTTTTATCCGAAGGTGAGTTTCCGCTTGGATAATGGGGAAATATGTCAGGCTGTCAGCGGAGCGGGCTATGACAGATGTCCTGCATATCAACCCGGTAGCCGGATTTCCGTGCGTTACCATACGGCAAACCCACGTCGGGTCACCATCAAGGATGAATCGGCTCTTTTCATGCCCGGGGGCATCGCCTTCGGCCTGTTCTGTTGTTTGTGGATGAAGTGGAAAGGCTCCGTTACGGATGTTTCCCCGGTCAGAGCTTCCTGCATTTTTGTTGAGGCGCTCCGGTCGGGGGCGTGAGGATAATCGGTTGAGCTTAGTGAGCGACGGAGCGATCCGGCGTTACACCTCTGTGAGTCGCAGGACACAGGACTGCTGGGGGTGAGTCCAGCGGATGGGCATGCCGGAGGCCAGGAGGGCATCACCACCGAGCGTCTGCCCCTGCAGCGGGCAGTGATAGCCGGTGGAATCCGGTGCCAGTTCTTCGATGCGGTAGCGGGTATCCGGCCTGAGCCCGTGGAGGGGGATGCGGGTTTGTTGGTCGGTGTAGATGCGCTGGGTGGTGTAGACCAGCAGCAGCGCCTCGCGTCCGTGCGTGTAGAGCAGGGCACAGTCCGGCCCGGTGTAGGGAGAGACGAGGCGGTACAGGTCGCCCAGCTGGACGATGGGGCGCAGCTCTTTGGCCAGTTCCACGCGGGCCCGGATATCGAGCATTTCTTCTTCGCTGAGGGTGCGGGGGTCGAGCTCCAGTCCGAGCCGCCCGGCAAGCGCCACGTCGAATCGGAATTTGAGGGAGGCCTCCCGGTGGGTGTAGCCGTTGGGGCTGGCGGTGAAATGGCAGCCGATGGCGTTGGCGGGGAAGAAGAAGGAGGCTGACCACTGCATGCGGAGGCGATCGCAGGCATCCGTATTATCGCTCAGCCAGAATTCCTCGTGGAAGGCGGCCGCGCCGATATCCAGACGCCCGCCGCCGGCGCTGCAACATTGGAAGGTGACATCCGGGAACTCCCGGCGCATCTGCCGCATCTGCTCGTAGTAGCGGGTGATGTAGTCAAAATACAGGTTGCCCTGCAGGGCGGGGGACAGATGCGCGGAACCGGGGTCGGAAATCTTGCGGTTGCAGTCCCATTTCACATAGGTGATGCCGGGATGGTCGCGCAGGAGTCGCTTCACCGGTTCGGTGAGCTCCCACGCCGGGTTGCTGACATCCAGCACCAGCTGGTGGCGCTCCTCCCGCGGGGGAATGCCGGGCAGGATGAGTGCCAGCTCCGGGTGCCGGGAGTACAGCCGGCTCTTCGGGCAGACCATTTCCGGCTCCATCCAGATGCCGAAATCAATACCGCAGGCGGCGGCATCCTCTGCAGGTCCTTGCAAGCCCTGCGGTAGTTTGGCAGGGTTGGCTTGCCAGTCGCCCAGCGAGGAGGTGTCATCATCCCGCTGACCGAACCACCCGTCATCCATCACAAAGAGCTCTGCGCCGAGAGCGGCGGTGCGCTCCATCATTTGTCGGATGGTGGCCTGATGCACATCGAAATGCACGCCTTCCCAGCTGTTGAGCAGGGTGCGGCGGCATTCCGTGCCGTGGGGCAGAACGTGCCGCCGCAGGTAGCGGTGCATATTCCGGCTGGCGGTGCCGCAGCCGGAGCTGCTGAACGCCAGCACGGCAGTGGGCAGGGAGATGCTTCTGCCTGCACAGAGTGTGTAGGGGCTGTGCTCGAAATCGTGTCCCATGCGGAGGAACAGGTGACCGTAGCTGCTGTGTTTGAAACTCAGTTCGTAATTGCCGCTCCAGGCCAGCGCGCCCAGCAGGCAGTTGCCGTGCTGCTCCTGCACCGGGCTACCCAGAGCCAGCAGGAATCCCGGCGTGCCCTCCTGCGCGGTCTTGATACCGGTGGTGCTGCCGACCGAAATCGTGTTGCCGCAGCGGAGGTGTTCCTCGCTCAGGTAATTTTCCCCGGACCAGCCGCCGCGGAAAGTGGTGAGGAAGTATTGCCCTGCCCGCAGCGGCAGCGCCGCACTTGCCGCCCGCACCAGCAGCATGTCTCCCGCTCCCCGATTTTCCAGAACCGTGCTCAGCGTGAAGATATCCTCCTCCGGCAGGGCACGGAGGGTGGCGGTTACAAGAAACTCCGGATGCCGTGGGTCACACAGCAGGGCGCGGAGTTCCGTTTCATCCGCATCCACGGACACCACCCGCAAATCACAGCCCGGGGCGCCGTCTGCCCAACGCAGTTGCAGGGCATATTCCCCGGAATAGTTGCCCCAGAGCCCGCAGGCATCAAAATCCGTGGAAATGAGCGGCCATTCTGCTGCTGGGGCGGCAAAGGCATCATCCGCGCGGTTCAGCCGCACTCCCAGCCGGGAGAACAGGAGCTTGCCCTGCTCATTGATGCGCAGGGAGAATTGCAGGTGACGGGTGTAGAGATGGTAGGCGGACATGGGGAAGTGTGTTACGCTGTCAGTCTAGCCAAGCCCGGCGGGTAAGTCAAGAAATAAGCGGTCGGAGAGGTATCTCTCGGATTCTTTGCGATTGGTTGCGTCCGGCGATACTTGGGCAACACAGAAGGTCTGCTTGCTTGTTTCTGTCGGTTTTGTGTATAATCCCTTACCTGGAGGTGTTTACAAAACCTTTTCCCCCGAAAAGGAAGTCACCCCGGAGCCGAAGCCCCGGGGTGCCCAACTACCCTATGAATCGGACCCTTTCGAGCCCGGGAACCTGTTTTGACGTCCGGTCCCGTAGACGAGGTGAATATAGCTCAAACTTCGGTTTCCGTCAAGTCCAAAAAACAATTTTTTTCTGAAAAAAACAATTTTTACACGGTTCATGCCTGGTCGACCACACCGATGCGGTCCAGGAGGTTGAGGCGTTGCATGAGGTCGGCGGCAGCCAGGCGGCCATTCAGGAGTTGCTGATAGAGGCCGATGAGGTGTGCGGTCTGTTCGGCGTTTTCGTCCAGCAGTTCCAGTCGGAAATGATTGAGGCCGCAGCGGCGCATGCCATCGGTGTAGCGGGCGGCGCTCTGGGCGCGGCCGTTGAAGAGAGTGTTGCGGCAGCCCTCATCGCTGCGCAGGTAGTGCATGGCGTGTGTCCTGTCCATGATGCGGACGCGGTGATGCTCGCAGGGCTGCCCGCAGTCCTTGAAGCTGTGGCCCTGCGAGAGGAAGGTGCAGAAGACGCAGTGCTCCGTATGGAACATGGGGATGTGCTGGTGCAGGGTGAGCTCCAGCGCAGGGCCGCAGCCGCTGCGCAGCAAATCTGCCAGCTGTGAGGCGTTCAAATCATAGGAGGGGGTGCAGAGCTGCATGCCGAACTGTTGCCAGAGGGCGATGCTGTGCGGGTTGGCCGCGTTGAGGGAGAAATCGCCTGCCATGGGGAGGCCTTTCCGGCGGAAGTACATGGCTGCGCCCTGGTTGCGTACCAGCACACCATCCGGGGCCGCAGCGTTGATGTATTTGAAGTAGCCGCCCTCGTGCGGTTTCATGATACGCAGGGTGGCAATCCAGACCTCTGTCTGCGGGCATTCCTCGCGCAGCCGGGCGGTGAGCGGTGCCAGCTCGCGGAGGTTTTTGAGGTCGAGGTAGACGCGTCGGATGCCGGTGTGAGCTGCGGCAAGCGCCTGCTCCGTTTCCCGGCAGAGGACCGAGAGGTGGTAGCCCTCGGCCGGGGCCATGGGCGGGAAGAGCTGTTCCTTTTCTTCCGGCAGGGCGGGGCGGGGGGCCATATTTTCCGGTTCCGGGGCATTCACCAGTTGTTCCACGAGTTCGCGGCGCATGCGGTTCAGGACGGAGAGCGGCAGCATGAGCCCTTCTTCCAGCTCAATCCGGCAGTTTCCCAGGGTGTAGCCGGTGCCGCCCAGACGCCCGAGCTGGTTGCGGAGCACCTCCGGGGTGAGCGGGCGGTTTTCTGCCGGTTCCAGCGGTTGTCCGCTGCCTACGGTGATACCCCGGCAGCTGATGGTGAGCTGGCTGCCCATGCGCCCGCTCACCGTCAGGTTGAGCTGCTGCGATGTGGTGGCTGCATGGCGGGCAAAGTTGCTCCAGGTGGCGCGCAGGGCCTTGTCCAGCGCCGGGTCGGCGGTTTTCCAGAGGAGGTTGCCGGGGCGGACGCGGTGCCAGTCGATTCGGCTGCCCTTGCCGTGGAAGAAGAGCCGGGTTTCCTGCACGCGCCAGATGCGCCCGCCCTGTTCTTCATTCCTGTCCTGTCCGGCATCAATCACGAATCCATCCCCGGGGGCAATGGGGATGGCCGGCTCGCCGTCCAGCTCCACCCACCCCTCGCCGCAGCGAATGATGCGCCCGGCGAGCGCACCGCGTTTCTTGCCGAAACGTCCGTGAGTGAGCAGGGGATGATCCGTGCCGTTGAGCCATCCGGCAGAGAAGCCACGGGAGAATGCCATTTGCATGGCATAGAGGTCGGCCGCCCGGCGTTTGGGGGCGATACCGCGCTCCTGCATGGCGGCATCAATGGCGTGGCGGTAGGCGCGGGTGGTGGCCGCCACATATTCCGGGCTCTTGAGTCGTCCCTCAATCTTGAAGCTGTGTACCCCGGCGGCAATCATCTGCGGCACTAAATCCAGGGCACAGAGGTCCTGCGGGGAGAATAGGTAGCGGCGCTCGCCCAGCCGGCGCATGCGACCGTCCACCTCCAGTTGATAGGGCATGCGGCAGGCCTGGGCGCATTCGCCCCGGTTCGCGCTGCGCTGCCCCAGGCTTTCGCTGGTGAGGCATTGGCCGGAGTAGGCGACGCAGAGTGCGCCGTGGCAGAACACCTCAATGGGTTTGGTGGTGGCTTTGGCACAGGCTTCTATTTCGCGCAGGGAGAGTTCCCGGGCCAGCACAATCTGCTGCGGGTCAAACTGTTCGTCCACCCACTGCACGGCTTCCGGGCAGGTGATGGTCATCTGGGTGGAGATGTGGAGCTCCAGCTTCCAGCGGCCGCTCCTGCGGTAGCGGGAGATGAGAGCGGCCAGCCCGGCATCCTGCACAATCACCCCATCCACCCCGGCAGCATCCAGCGCGTCCAGGTACTCTGTGGCTTCTGCGAACTCCTCCGGGAAGATGAGGACGTTCATGGTGACGTAGGCGCGGACGCCGTGGGCATGCAGAAAGGGAACGAGGGTGGGCAGGTCGGCCCTCGTGAAGTTGTCCGCGCGCATGCGCGCGTTGAATTGATCCAGCCCGAAATAGATGGCATCTGCGCCGTTGGCCACGGCGGAACGGACGCAATCCCAATTGCCGGCCGGAGCCAGCACTTCCGGTTGTCGGGAGGAGGTGGTCATGGTACGTCGCGTAATCAGGCCATACGGCGGATGCGGGCGCGGTCAAAGTCTGCCGGACAGATGGTTACCAGCACCCGGTCACCGGGTTGGATGACATCCGCGAGATGGGCTTCCTTCTTCTGGAGGAAGGCCACCGTTTCCTTGCCGTTGGGCAGAGTGGCGTGGTAGGCCGTGGAAGCAAAACGCTCGCGAATGGTGCAGACGGCATCAATGAATTGTGAGGGATAGAGAGTGGTGCTCATGGTGTATCAGAAGATGGATTGAAGCCCTTTGTTGAGGAGGTCGGAGGCTTTGTTGATGATGACTTCTTCGGGGGCGGAATCCTGCTCCTCCGGGGAGGATTCCTCTGTGTTGTCGGCGGGCTTTTGCCCGGCGGATTCGAAGAGCTTGTGAAGCATGTTGCCGGCTGAATCAAGCGCCATGCCGGGCAGAGAGCGGGAAAGCAGCGTTGAAAGCCGCACGCTGAGGTCTTCTTTAGGAGAATCGACTGTGCCGCTCAGGTTGATGTTCACCCAGGCATAGCCGGCTTCTCCCTGCCCATTGAACAGGGCAGACGTGAAGCGGTTGCCGGGCAGCGGTAACCTGTCGGCAATATGCCGGGGAAAGCCGATGCGGAGCTGCCCCCCGAGAGCTCCTTCCTCTGCGATGATGACATGCCCCCGGATGATGAGTGTGCCGCCGCGGGACAGAATATCGATTTTGTCGAACAGCCATGCATTGTGCAGATTCCGCTCCGGGGCGGAATAGGGGTAGATGATGTCGCAGTCCGCTTTTTCCAGCTCAATACGGCGGTAGGGGCGTGTATTATCAATGCTCAGTTCGGAGAGGAACGGCAGCCCCTCCAGCACACCGCTGCGCAGGGAAAGATTGCCCTCAGCCGACCGCAGGGAAGCGGAGCCCCCGCGCAGGATGCACTTGCCGAACAGCTCGCCCGTCAGCTTTTTTTGCCAGTCATTTCTGAGCAGCCGGGCCACGCTTGCCTTGTTGAGCTGCAGAACGGCAGACCAGTTAGCCGTTTCCTTATCGTAGTGTGCGCGGGCGCGCAGCTCACCGGGAGTCAGCATGAGCCGACACTCCGTCAGGTCGTAGCCGGTATCGTGGCAGAGCAGGGTGGCCGTTTTGATGTTCGAATCCCGCAGCAGGGTGAAAGGCGTGTGCAGTCTCCCGTTCTCCATCTCCACATTCCAGCTGTTGCCGTTGCTCATGGGCTTTGCCGTGATATTGCAGCCGGACAGACTGTACTTCTTCTTTCCGTGGTAGAGGATAAAGCCGGTATCCCGGCATTCGGCAAAATCGAGTTGCAGGCTTTTCGGTGTGAAGCCTCGGGTGGTGGGAGAAGCTGCGCTGTCGGCGGTGGCCGCAGAGGGCTGTTTCCGGGTGGTGTCTTTCCTGTCTGTTGCCGCTTTTTTGAGTCCCGGAAGCGGGGCGGGCGGGGCGATTTCGTTTCCCTCCGTACGCAGCGTGACGCTGCCTTCCTCCATTGTCAACTTGCGGATGTGAAGCTTTCTGTCCAGCAGTTCGCCGCGTTCAATGTGGGCAAGGATGCGCTCTGCCCCGATGGATTCGATGATGCCCAGCCCTCTGAGTTGCAGCTCGCTCTGGGCAACGGTGTTGCCGTCTATCCGCAGGTTGTCGCGCATGCTGACGGATTCTGCGTGAGTGGCGGCTTGCAGTTCGCGGCAGATTTTGTGGCGGAATGTATCTCCTTGCAGATAGGAAAGCAGTTGATACCAGGCAATGATGCCAATCGTCAGAAGCAAGCCGATAATGCCGCAGACAATCAGGACAATGTACCGCACCAGCCGAGCCCTGCCGGCTCCTCTGTCGCTGAATACACCTCTCTGTTTTCTCCTGCCCATCAGTTCCCCCGCTCTTATATCAGCACACGGTGGGCTTTTCAAGTTTATATTCCGGCCGGGGTAAAAAAAAGAACATGACAGATTGGAATCTGGAGGACGATGGACAATGAACAATGGACGAGGAGAAGTTCGGCGCGCCTCCGGCTCGTAGTAGGACAAAAGGCCTTTACCTGCGAGCAAAGCGAGCGGAATTCTGCACCTTGTTCATCGTACATTGGACTTCGTAACTTCCGACAAAATCCGATTTCTCACACAATCGTTGGGTGAGGAGTGCAAAAAAGAAAGCTGCTCTTGTCAATAATGTGGGGAATCAAATTGTTTTTTGCGGAAAAATCTTCCGATTTGTCAGTTTGGTGTTGACTCTTACGGTTGAATCTGCTTCAATGGCTATCGGAAATAGCCAACCAAAATTCTGATAACATGAAATTTACCGCTCTCATTCTCGCTGTCGGATGCGCCGTGGGCTTCAGCTCCTGCTGCTGCCAGACTCAGTCCATGCCCAAGCTTCGTCCTTTCCCCAAGGATTGCCAGCAGATCGATATGACCACGCCGCAGGCTCCTGTCAAGGTGCTGGACGTCAAGGGTAAGTAAGATATTTTTCGATTATTTTCAACAGACGGGCTGTCGGAGAGTGCTTTCGCTCCTGACAGCCCGTCCTCTTTTGCGGCTTTTTCTGAAACAGTTCGGAAAAGTTGAATAACTGCCCGGGTTTAATCCTAGGGTGTTTCCGACGGGGAACAGGACGAGAATATCTGATAGCGCATGATTTTGCGTTGATGAGGCGGAGCCTGTTGTCATTTTTTTTTGCCTAAATTATGGGCTTTCGATAAATCTTTCTTGCAAAAGCGGAAAAATTTGGTTAAATGGAGGACGTCAATTCTGCATTCTCGTAGTTATGAAATCAACGATTACTCGTTTCGCTGTTCGGGCCATGTCCCTGGTGACCATGGCAATGTTCGTCGGTACTGCTTTCGCTCAGGAAGCCGGTGGCGGTGCTGCTAAGAAGACCATGCTTGATAAGTGGGTGATTGACGGTGGCTGGACGATGATTCCGCTCGTCATTCTGCTTGCCATCACCATCTGCCTTATCGTTTACTGCATGCTGGATATCAAGAAGGACAAGTTCTGCCCCGCTCCGCTGCGCGATGAGCTGATTGCCCTCATGAATGAGTGCCGCGTACAGTCTGCCATCAAGCTTGCTTCCGACAGTCCGACCTATCTGGGCCGTCTGGTGGCTTATGCTCTGCCGAATGTGGACGCCAACCGTCCTGAGGATCTGGGCAAGGATGCCGTGGAAGACGCCATTGCCGATTTCACCAACAATGAGCGCCCCGGTATCATGTTCTGCATTGACATGCTGGCTCTTTCCGGCTCTATTGCACCGTCTATCGGTCTGTTCGGCACGATTCAGGGTATGGTGGGTTGCTTCGGCGTGCTCGCTGAATCCGGTCAGGCTGACCCCTCTCAGCTGGCCGGTGACATTTCCGTGGCACTTCTTACCACCTTCTGGGGCCTGATTATTTCCCTTATCGCTCTGCCGGCCTTCTTCTTCCTGAAGAAAGCCGCTCAGTCCCGCGAGGCTACCTGCGTGAACGCCATTGAGGAGATGCTCAACACCTCCATCAATGTCATCAATGCTGAGGCTCAGCTTGCCCGTATCCCTGAAGGTCTCTCCGGCGACGATGAGGAGGGCGATGACGAGGTGTACGAGGAAGAGGGTGAAGAAGAGGAGCAGGCTTAATGCCTGAGTGTGTCCGGGCCTGCTCTCTGCGATAACGAGTCTCCGCTGCGGCGGAGTATCCGGGAGCAGGCGATTATCAAACTGACTTCTTTATTACCATGGGTAAGAAAAAATCAAGACCGGTGGAAGAGGTGGACGGGAGTCCCAATATGTCTCCCATGATTGACTGCTGTTTCCTGCTGCTGATTTTCTTCGTGGTGAACGCCACGGCGATGACAGTGGCCAAGGATGCCAGCATCAGCATGCCCAGCGCCGTTTCCTGCTCTGACCTTGAGGACGCCAACGGCTGTATCGTGGTCAACGTCTATGCCGATACCGACAAGATGCCGCAGAAAGCCGCCGATAAGTATCTGCAGACCTACAAGCGTTCTGATGTGGTCTGGGGGGTGTCTGACGGTGAATCGACCAAGGGCTTTTCTCAGGATGAGGCTCAGCTGCTGACGGATTTCATCACCAAGCAGAAGGAGTTCTACAAAGGCAAGAACCTGGAGGATAAGGATATTCGTATCTACCTTCGCGGAGACGTTGCCACGCCGTGGGAGCGTACTGCTGCGGCCATTCGTTGTGCCGCCGCTGCCGGCGTGAGCAACATGGTGTTCGGTACTCTCCCGGCCCGTTAATCCCTAACCTGCATTTCTGAACTATGTCAAGACATAAGAGTCGCGAAACGGAGGAGCAGAAAGATCCTGAGATGGAGATTTCGTCCATGATTGACTGCTGCTTCCTGCTGCTGATTTACTTCCTGGTGGCTACCTCGCTGGTGAGTGAAAAGAAACTCGATGTGAGCATTCCCGGTGCTCCCACGAACGGCGGTGCCCCGCCTCCTGTGGAACCCGGTCGCATTCATGTGGCTTCCAATGGTTCCATCACCTGGAACGATGATATGCCGGTGGGCGATGTGTACGATGCCGGCATCAAGCCGGGTACGGAGGCATTCCGCTCCCAGCGCAATCTGCCCCAGCTGGTGGAGGTGCTCAAGACCCTCAAGGAACAGGCTGTTGCCGTGGATACCGAGCCTATCGTCATGGTGAATGGTGACCCCTCCACGCCGCATCAGCGTATCGTGGACGTCATGGCTGCCCTGGCAGAGGCTGATATTCACACCGTCGGTCTGAACACAACTGCCTCGGAGTAACATAACACGAACTCCGAACAATACAAGGGGAGTGGTGGGGTAACGGAAGATGCCCGCAGGCTCCCCTTCTTTGTTCGATTCCCTCAATAAGTTTTTTATTATTTAATCAGATTTAATATGAACAATTATTCCATAGCAACCGTGTTGGCAGCGATGGCGCTGGCGACACCCATGGTGTGCCAGGCTCAGGATCCGATGACCTCGCTCGCCCGGGTGAAGGCGTTGACGACTGCCGGTAAGCCCGATGAGGCCATGGCGCTCTGCGAACAAGTGCTGAAGCGCTACAGTGGCAATAGTGCCATGGCTAAGCAGTTCGCCTATCTGATGCCTTTCTATGCGTATGAGAGAGGCGAGATTTTGCGCGCAGCGAAGCGATATGACGAGGCGTACAACGCCTACAAGGAGTTCCACGATAATGCTCGCTGGAAAGATAAGGGCATGCAGGAAAAAGCCAAGAGCATGCTGAAAGAAAGAATGCCGGAAGGCTATGTGCCTTTCCTGACGCAGTGCATTTTCCAGATGGGACATTGCCGCTATTTGCAGGGCTCCGGTGATGCCAAGACTCCCGGAGATCCCACCAAGTTGGAGGATGCTATTTCTCATCTGGAAGAATATCTGGATCTGCTGAAGAAGAATAAGGTGAGCCGCACGGAGCGTCGTCTGAAGCTGGATGGTCGCGTGTGCTTCCTGTTGGTGCAGTCTTACTTGCTCAAACCGCAACCGGACTTCAAGAAAGCCGGCCAGTATCTTGAGTTGTCACGCAAGTCCAAGGGCCGTGTACCGGATGATTTGGCCATGGCCGGGCTGGGCACCATTGTGCAGGTGGCTACCAAGAATCCGGAGAACGTGGGTTGGGTATACAAGACCATTGAATCCAGCCCGGCCAGCTATCGCATGGATCCGCTGCGCGCTTCCACCCATGCCGCCAAGTTCCTCAACTATGGTGTTGTGGCTGCCTCTGCTGCCAACAAGAATATGGGCAGTAATCCTGAAGTTAGTGTTGAAGCTGTTCGCTCGGCCAACACGCTGTTTGGGCTGGTTCCGGATGTGCGCGAAGTGAGCGTGAATCTGGTGGATAATATCAAGTCGCTGGGCAAATATCCCGGAGTCCTTTCTGACCCGGCCACGGGTGCATCCTATTCCGGTGGCCGTCAGAAAAAAACCTTTGCGGCCTACAAGGAAATGCTGAGCAATAGTCAGAACTTGGAAGCTTTAGCTATCATGTACACCGGTAATGCCGCGCTTAACATGGGCTCCAACCGTCTGGGTCGTGCCTCATTCCAGGTGCTGGCAGACCGTTATCCCAACCTCTCCAGCGGTGTCAAGAAAGGCAAGGACGGAAAGATTGAGGAGAAGGACGGCAAGCCTGTTCAGAACGTGCTGACCAACACCATCTACCTGCAGCTGTCGCAGCTCTGCTACGCCATCGGCGATGAAGAGGGCGGTGCGAAGTATGAAAAGCGAGTGGATGGCGCTTCTGTGGGGGCGGCTCAGAGCAAGAACCTGGCCTTCAACAAGCTGCGTCGACTTCTTGGTCAGCAGCAGTGGGCTGAGGTTGTGCCTGCTGCGGAGTCGGTGAAGGCAGAGTTCAAGGATACCCCCAGCAACAAGTTCTACGCCACGGCTCAGTATTCCATCGTGGCTGCCTACTTCAAGCAAGGTATGCATGATGAGCTGATTCCTGCCGCCAAGGAGCTGCTGAACGGCAAGACTCTGATTGTCGGCGAGGGTAAGGATGCTCTCAATGCCAAGGAAGTTGCCACATACGGCAATCAGGCATACTACTTTCTGATGAACGCCTACATGAAGAAGGCCATGAAGGATGCCAAGCTGTTTAATGAGGCTATTGCCGTGTTCGAAGAATATGCCAAGGCCTACCCCTCCCTCAGCATGGCAGAGAATATCATGGTACATCACATGCATTACAATGTGGCGGATGCCTATATGAAGAAAGCTGAGCGTACGGCAGATACCGAAACTCAGGAAAAATTCAGAACACAGGCCCTCGGCTACTTCAAGGTGATTACGGACAATTGGAAGGACTGCGACTACTACGCCATTGCGGAGTTGCTGACCGCCAGTGTCAACATCATGAAAGAGGAGATGCCCATGAAGCAGGAAGCCATCGCGGCTCTGGAGCGTGCTGCTGATGCCGCTCTGGCCATGAAGGGCGGTAAGGGTAAGAATACCGCTGCCAACGCCCTTTACTGGCTGGCCTGCTATGGCAAGGAAATCAAGAAGGACGGCGAGACCGATGAGGCACAGGCTGCCCGCGTGAAGGACTATGTGGACCGCTTCTGGAAGGAAGCCGACTTCGAGGGCTGCAACTATTCCCTGCAGATGGCTTCCGAGATGCTGACCACGGTCAAGGATAAGGAGTCCTTTGCCGCCGCGGTTGATCGTGCCCGCACGGTCATTGCCCGCGAGGCCACCTACAACCACAGCAAGAATCAGGCTGAGCCCGAGTTGGAAAAGACCATCAATGCCTATGTGAAAGCATACGTGACCGGCACCAAGACCTACGAGGACAAGGAGCTGTCGCTGGAGGAGAAGTCTCAGCACTTCAACAACTTCCCGGGCATTCAGGAGTCTGACAAGTATGCCCGCGCTATCTTCCGCATGGCTCAGATTCGCGCCATGAACGAAGAGCTCAAGGGGCTTGAAGAGGAAGGTGCGAAGAATAAGCTGGCGAACGATATTCAGGCTACTTTCCGTGAGATGACTCGTGAATTCCAACCGGATGACCTCACGAACTTCATCTGCGTGCAGGTGGGTGACTACCTGGTGCGTTACGTCTCTGAGTTCCCGGATCCGTCCTCCAAAGCAGAGGAAATCGAGCTGGCCTCCACCTATTTCCAGAAGGTGCTGGACCGCAAGGGCGATATGCAGGGTGAGGCTCAGCTGGGTAAGGCCAATGCGCTGGCGTTCTCCAAGGATGGCGCCAAGCAGAAGGAAGCTGCCGAGCTGTACACCCAGATTGCCAATTCTCCTTCTGTTGCAGTGGCCGCTCCGGCTCTCATGGGTCTGACGAAGCTGCATCTGCGCTCCGGCAATGCCGCCGCCGCTGTGGAAACGGCTAACAAGTACATCACCATCAACCGTGCCAAGAACAACGACCGCCTGGATATGCTCATGATGCTGGGTGAGGCCTACGCCAAGTCCGGCAAGGTGAAGGAGGCTCTGCAGACCTACATGAACCTCTACAACCAGAACAAGGGCAATATCACCTATTCGGCTCCGGCCTGTCAGCAGATTATGAAGCTTTTCTGGGAGCGTAATAATCCTGCCTCCGGTGACCGTCTGCAGGGTAATTTCAAGGCGTCCGACCGCTGGAATGCCTGGAACACCGGCCAGCAGTACGTCACCCTCGTCAAGCGCAGCAACCTCACAGAGAAGTTCACGCCAGCCGATCGCGACGCCTTCAATGCCGTGGAGAACGACCTCAACAAGTACAAGGCCGATGCGGCCGTGCAGCGTGAGGATAAGGCCAACAAGGATTTCCAGAGCAAGATTAAGCAACGCTAACCTTACCATACTCGATATATGAAATTGACGAATATTATCGGATTTGCTGCAGCTCTTCTCTGCTGTGCCCCCTTTGCCGGGGCACAGGAAGAGGGGGGAGCGTCAGACAAGCTTCGCGCCTATGTGCAGGCCGGCAAGATGAAGAAGCCTGCCATTCAGGTTATCGAGGGTGCCGGTGGCAAGAATCAGTTCCAGTACATCCCCAGGGGTGCCGTTAACCAGAAGATGCAGATGGATGTGAAGTCCTGCGCACTCTTCATGCTGATGACGCCGGAGGATTTGGTGGATGCCATCGGCGAGTATCGCGCCGGGGAGCTGGATGCTGCCCGCAAGGAACTGGCCAAGGTGAAGCAGAAATATGCTCACTACCTCGGCCTGCCGAACAATCCCGCAGCCATCGCCTCAGTATATGAGCTCAAGACGGCCGTGCGCCAGAAGGATTGGGCTGCTGTGCCCGGTCTGGCAGACGGCCTGCCGAAGGATGACCCCTCGCTGAACGACTTTGACCTGACGGTGGCCAAGGTGGCTCCCGTGGTGGCTGCTGCCGCCAACGGCGGCGATGCCGCGCCGGTCGAGGAGATGCTCAAGAATAAGGATCTGCTCAAGACGGTTTCTTCCGAGGTGTACGGCTGGCTCTGCTATGCCCATGCCTGCACGCTGGAGGCCAAGGTCAAGGGCGGAATCACAGCAGACAATGCCAAGACCGCCGGCGAGGCCATTGACCGCTTCTGCCAGTGCGTAGTCAGTCATCATGGTGTGTCTCCTGAGCTGCCGCTCGATTCGCTGAACCGCGCTTTTGCGCTGCTGTGGAACATGCCCGGTGTGCAGGATTATGCCAAGTCTGTGAAAGCTCCGCTGGATGCCAAGTCCTGGGGCGGTGCTCCGGTCAACTTCCGCGATGCTGTGGCCATGGCTCAGCTGGTCAAGACGGTGTATGACCCGGAGACCAAGGATGAGACGATAGCCAAGGCTGCCACGTACTACTACAACGCAGCCAAGGATCGTCAGAAGGACAATTAACCATATTTTCTCGGGGCGGGAAATCCGGATACGGGTTTCCCGCCCCTTTTGCTTTTATCAATCAACACCATTACCTGAGAAGATGACGGATATGCTGGTCAGGCTCTGGAAGCTGCCGGAGGGGACTCCCCTGCGTGCCGCTTTGCGGGAGCAGGGGATACGCGTGCGCCTTTGTAACCCCTTTGAGCGCCACATTGTGGCCGATTGGGTGGGGCGAACCTTCAGCCCCAAATGGGTGAGCGAATGCAAGGTAGCCTTGGGGCATCAGCCCGTGGGCTGCTTCATTGCCACGCAGGAGAAACGCATCATCGGTTTTGTCTGCTACGATGCGACGGCGCGCGGCTTCATCGGCCCCATGGGGGTTGACCCGGCGGTGCGTCAGGGCGGTATCGGTCGAGCCCTGCTGGTGACGGCCCTGGAGCAAATGCGCTCCCAGGGGTATGCCTATGCCATCATCGGCGGAGTCGGCCCTGCGGAGTTTTATTCCCGTTGCGTCGGGGCCACTGTCATTGAGGATTCCTCTCCCGGCATTTATGAGGACATCCTGCCGGACCCTCCGAAGGCATGAATAGCGATGTAGAGAAGCTATTTACCATATCTCTTGCCCATTTTGGTGTAGTGAATATGAAAAAAATCCTCAAACGTGACACTTTACCTTGACAGAAGCATAAAATCCTGCTAATTTTCATAACGTAGATTATCTTATTTCCTCCATGAAACGTTTTCTCTTCATTCCCACTTGCGCCCTGGTGGCTCTGGGTGCGCTCACTTCCTGTCAGAAGGAAGACAAGACAGCTGCCGAGCTGGCCGAAGAACTGACCGCTGAGCTGCAGAAGGTGACCAGCTACAAGACGGCTGAGGCTGCTGCACCCCGTGTGGACGCTCTCAACAAACGCTACCAGAATGCCAGTGTGCGTGTCTTCAGCATGGGTGGCAATGCGCTGGTGAACAGCGATGCGGCGGCCTATTCCGATGCCACTTGCCGCCTTGCCCGCCAGATTGGCCGTGTGCGCGCCAGTAAGCCCGTTTCCGAGCATGATGGCGAGATTGTGGATTCGCTTCTGGTGCGTACTGTTGGTACCAATTCCGGTGCTGCAGCTGATGCCACTCCCCAGGAACAGGTGGAGGCCGGCGCCAAGTATATCTACAACGCAGAAGACCAGAATGCCAACAACCCGCCCAACTTTGCGGAGTGCTATGGTTCTGCCAAGCTCAAGGCTGCTCTTGATTATGTGGCCGCTCCCTCCGATTTCCCCATGACTCGTTTCGACAAGGCAGAGGATTGCCCCGAAATCCCCGAATCCGCTTCTGTGGAGGCTGAAGAGGAAGTGACCATCCCCGTGCCGGCTGACGACCGGGAGGCTGCCGCTGAGGAGGAAGGCGGCGAGGAGACCACGGATGAAAGCTCTGATGATTCCGCTGATGTTTCCACCGAGGAGACCACGGACGAATCCTCTGATGATTCCGTTTCCACCGAGGAGACCACGGACGAATCCTCTGATGAGGAAACGACCGATGATGGCGACGATGACCTCTCTCTGGATGTGGATTCCGATGACTCCGCTTCTGAGGAAACCACCGAGGAAACAACGGAAGAGGAGACATCCGATGATTCCTCTGAGGATGCCGGTGACGACGATATGCTCGACATCGAAATCTGATTGCACGAAAATCTCTGACTCGGGCCGCAGCTTCTCCATTACAGAGCTGCGGCCTTTTTCACACCTCCGCCATGCCCCGAATCCTGTTCACCTGCGCCTATGATGGCGCTTCTTACCGCGGCTGGCAGAGCCAGCGCGGTGGCGAGACCATTCAGGACACCATAGAAGCCGCGATGGCGCGTATTCTGCGTGTTCCCGCCCGCATTGCCGCATCCGGACGCACGGATGCCGGAGTGCATGCGCATGCTCAGGTGTTTCATTCAGATGTGCCGGAGACCTGCCGCATGAGCCCGGAGAACTGGGTGGCCGCCCTGAATGCGCATCTGCCGTCCACTATCCGCATTCTGGTGGCTCGTACCGTGGCCCGGGACTTCCATGCGCGCTTCGATGCCGCAGGCAAGGTATATGAATACCTCATCTGTCGCGAGCCCGTGCAGAGCCCCTTTCTGGCAGGTCGCGCGTGGCACGTGCCGCATGCGTTTTCTGAAGACACCCTGGAGGAAGCCTTGCAGGTCTATGTCGGTACCCATGATTTTCGACGCTTTGCCGCCAGCCGGGGGAATGAGCCGGTACCGCCGCCTCCCGGTTTCTACGAGCGAACCATTTATTCGGCATCCTTGCATCGGGAGGGACAGGGGATGCTTCGCCTGTGCTTCCATGGCAATGGTTTCATGTATCGCATGGTGCGGATGCTGGTGGGAACCGCCCACCAGGTGGCACGCGGGCGGATGAGCGCAGCAGAGCTGTCTGCCATGCTGACAGAACTTGACGCCCCCAAAACCCGCTACTGTGCCCCGGCAGAGGGCTTGTACCTGCGGCGCGTCATTTACCCGATCGACTGAGCACCGATGTGTGGTGCTCGCCTCGGATGGCCTTTGTATCTCGCCCTGCCTGTCTGAAAATTGCTGCGGAAGAGGATGAAATGTTGCATCCGACGGTTGCCTGGTATAGAATGTGCGCATGAAGATACTGGTATTCGGCGGGACGGGCAGAACGGGACAGGTGATGTGCCGGGTGGCAGAGGAGCGGGGCGCGGCGGTGCTGGCGCCGGTGCATGCGGAGTGTCCGCTGGAGGATGCTGAGGCGGTGTCTGATATGGTGTTGGCCAGCGGCGCGGAGCTGGTGGTGAATTGTGCCGCCATCAGCGGGTTGGAGGCTTGCGGGGATGACCCGCTGCGGGCTCATCTCATCAATGCCGTGGCTCCGGCGGCCATGGCGCTGGCATGCCGCCACACGGGGGCGCGTTTTGTGCATTTGTCTACGGACTATGTGCTGGATGGTCGGCGGCCGGGGCTGAAGGATGAGAGTGCCAGATGCCGCCCGTGCTGTGTGTATGCGGAGAGTAAGCGGGAGGGGGAGCTGCAGGTGCAGGAAGCATGGGAAGAGAGCATCATTGCCCGTGTTTCCTGGATATGCGGGAATCCTGCAAAGCCCGGTTTCCCGGAGTCTGTCGTGGCAAAGGCGCTGGCGGGGCAACCCCTCGCAGCCATTGCGGACAAGGTGTCGATGCCGACGGATGCGGAGGATATAGCCCGCGTGGTGCTTTCTCTGGCGGTTGCAGGTGCAAAGGGGATTTTTCATGTCTGCTCACAGGGGGAGCCGATGAGCTGGTGGGATTGTGCTGCGGTGGCGCTGGATGAGGCTGTGCGGGCGGGCGTGCTTGCCTGCCTGCCGCCGGTGGAGCGGCAGAAGCTGGACGAGGTGCCGTTTTTTCGTGAGCCGCGCCCGCATCACATCGCTATGATGTCTGCCCGGCTTCAGACGCAGGGAATGGTCATGCCCACGGCAGAGGAAACGGTGCGGAGGGCGGTGCGGCGTTATCTGGCAGTCCGCGGGTGAAAGGAACGGGCGCATGGCTGATGCTCAGCAGATGCGCCCGGTGTTGTTAATCTTTCCTGCTTTTCTTTTTCTTCTTTTTGCCACCTTTGGCTTTGGTTCGCTCATTGAAGAGCGGGATGAGCGAGACGCCCCAGGACTGGTGCTCGCCTATGTAGGGCTGCTCAATCACGATGGTGTTGGCTCCCTTTTTCAGCGGAAGGTTTGTTTCATCCTGCACCCACCAGACCTCTTCCGTATCCAGCGGTTCCTCGAAGTTCCACTGGTTGCCCCGGAGGGCTTTTTGTCCTGCCAGTTTGTAGCGCCGTGGGTTTTTCATTTCTTTGCCGTTAATCCAGATGCGGGTACCGGCCTGAGACCAGTCGCCGTTTTGGGGAACCCCTGTCCAGCGGCGGTTGGAGCGGGCCGGTGCATCGAATCCAATCATGAAGGGCATCTGCCCCGCTTTCGGTGAGTTGATGGTGGTGATAGCCCATGTGGTGTGCCCGGGTTGGGTGCTCATGAACATGCCCAGATAGCCGGTGTCCGGTCGGGTGCGGAAATACAGGTTGGCACAGTAGGCCTTGCGGGTGGTCAGGCAGGCTGTTTTCCCGGCCAGTACGGATTGGCGGGTGGCTTCTGCCTGCGCGGTGGGGACGGGATCCACTACGGTCCATTCTATGCCGGTTTCCGGCCAGAAGGGGAAAGGCTCGTCCCTGAACGTGCGCTTGCGCAGCACATTCATGCGCTGCTCAAAGGAAGCATACGCCCGGTGAGCTTCGGTATCCGGCCCCGGCATTTCAAGCGGGAGCGCATCACCATCGGCATCACCGCCCACCCAGGAGCGCTCAGCCATGGCGCACATGCCCGGCCACATGGAGCACATGCCCGGGATATTCTCTTTGTTGTCCACCTTGCCATCCGGCCAGATACACATGATGGTGCCCAGCTTCAGCTCATCTCCCGCCGCAGAGCCGCAGGGGCGCATGAAGAAGTACCGCCGCACCAGCATGGCGGGATCCAGCAGGTTGGTGTAGCCCATGGTGGAGTCGAACGCCTTGCGGGTGATGCGTTCCGGCAGGATGGAGCGGGCAACCATGTCGGCGCCCTCGCCCCAGCGCTGCTCAATGGAGCTGTCGCCCACGGGCAGGTCGCGGCTGCTGGCCCACTGCATGGGAATGCGATTGTGGGATTGGAGCTTTTTGGTCACAAAATCCACAAATTGTGCCGCATTGGGGATGCGCACCTCATCTGCACCGAAATGGATGATGGGACACATGTCGGCCGGAATCTCCCGGCAGAATTCATCCAGCAAATCCCCCACTATCTTCATCCCCTTTTCCGTGTGCATCTTGAAGCCGAATGCGCGGTCAAAATAGGCGCTGTGGCCGGGCATATCCAGCTCCGGGATGATGCGGATATTGCGCTGTGCGGCGTACTCGCAGACCTCGCGAATCTGGGCGTATGTGTAGGTGTCGTGCAGGTCGCGGGTGCGATGCTTCGGGGAATTGAGCTCCGGGTGGGATTTGCACTGGATGTGCCAGGCCGGGTAATCTGTCAGATGCCAGTGGAAAAGATTGACTTTCAGGCGGGCGGCCATATCGAGTTCTTTCTTGAGCCGCTCCACGCTGCGGAAGTTGCGGCCGCAGTCTTGCATGTAGCCGCGATAGGCAAAGGCGGGCCAGTCCGTTATTTCGCAGAGGGGGAGTTTCCTGCCGGCTGCCAGCTGGCGCAGTGTTTGAATCGCGTTGAAGAATCCGGCTTCGGCGGCAGCGGTGATGGTGGCGCCCTGAGCGGTGACGGAGAGCTTATACCCCTCTGCCCGGGCATTTTCCGGCAGCTCGTCCGCTTTTTTGACGAGCCTGACGGGGTAGGGTGTATTGTCCGTGCCTTTTACTTCACGCAGGAAGCTTTCCCATGCCAGCCGCACCATGGGCATTCCTTTGGCATTCTTACTGATGCTCCAGGCAGCGGCGGCCGGTGCTTCCCTGATACCCTCCCATGTGACTTGTTTGGGGAAAGGGAGGAGGGTGGCGGGGGCTTTGGTTTCCAGACTGAGCGGGTGGGGCGAGGTCCAGTCGCTTGCCTGAGTCGGGGCGCTCAGCCCGGTGAGACACAGCAGACCTGTGACAGCATAGCCGGTGAGTGTTCGGATATTCATGATAGGCGGAAAGGGATGGTTATCATTGCCGGAGGTGAACCGACGCTGCCTGACACTAGCAGATTTTGCCCGCGCATTCAAGCAAAAAAGCCGGCGCCGGGAGGAGTTGCCACATGTGTCCCAAAGTTTCCTGGCTCATAAGGCGAAAGCCCGATGAGAAGCGGAGTTATGGAAAAGAGCCGAAAACTTTATGCTCAGGAGGTGTCAATAGCAACATTTTCGTCTTCGAGCTGAACCAAGCACAGTGGA
>JAFUQZ010000013.1 GCA_017472085.1 Akkermansia sp.
AAAAAGTAATAAAAACCTTGCATATTTATACTAAATAGCTTATACTATACAAAGGAACTTTTTACCCCCTGTTTTTATGAATAAGAAGACAAGCAAAGCAAAGTCGGTAAGCGCAGACATCGAAGTCCGCGTGAAGAGCTCAGCGATTTTTTATTTTTGAAAAAAAATCTTATCACCTATTGACAAGGTAGGCAATTAGCGTTATAGTTCTCCCACCTACCAAAAAGGTAGCTATAAACATGAATAAATACCGATTCGAGACCCTGCAGCTGCATGCGGGACAAGAGGAGGCAGACAGTGCCACAGGTGCACGCGCCGTGCCTATTTACGCCACAACATCCTATGTTTTCCGCGACTGCGAACACGCCGCCGCGAGATTCGGGCTCCGCGATGCCGGAAACATCTACGGGCGCCTGACCAACAGCACCCAGGAGGTGCTGGAGAAGCGAATGGCGGCCATGGAGGGCGGCGTGGCAGCCCTGGCGCTGGCCTCCGGGGCGGCGGCCATCACCTACACGCTGCAGGCGCTGGCACAGAATGGCGGTCACATTGTGGCACAGAAGACCATCTACGGCGGCAGCTACAACCTGCTGGCGCACACTCTGCCCCACTTCGGGATTACCGCAGATTTTGTGGATATACACGACCTCGCGGTCGTGGAAGCCGCCATCCGCCCGAACACGCGAGTTCTCTACATTGAGACACTGGGCAATCCGAACAGCGATATCCCCGATATAGAGGCGCTGGCCGGGCTGGCGCACCGTCACGGACTTCCGCTGGTGGTGGACAACACCTTCGGCACGCCCTACCTCATCCGCCCGCTGGAGCACGGAGCAGACATCGTGGTACACTCAGCCACCAAATTCATCGGCGGCCACGGCACCACGCTGGGCGGCATCATCGTGGACGGCGGCAGCTTTGACTGGGCAACCTCCGGCAAGTACCCGGCCATCGCCGCGCCGAATCCGGCCTACCACGGAGTGAGCTTCACGGCGGCAGCGGGTGCAGCAGCCTTTGCGGTCTACGTCCGCGCCATTCTTCTGCGCGACACGGGCGCCTGCATCTCGCCTTTCGCGGCTTTCCAGCTGCTCCAGGGGGCAGAGACTCTCTCCCTGCGGGTAGAACGCCATGCGACCAACACGGCAGCGGTCATCCGCTACCTGTCGCAGCACCCGAAAGTAAAGAAAGTCAACCACCCTGCCCTGCCGGAGCATCCCGACCACGAGCTGTACAAGCGCTACTTCCCAAACGGCGGCGGCTCCATTTTCACCATCGAGATACAGGGCGGTCAGGAAGAAGCTTTCCGCTTCATCGACAGTCTCCGTCTCTTCTCCCTGCTGGCCAATGTGGCTGACAGCAAGAGCCTGGTCATCCACCCGGCCACAACCACCCACAGTCAGTTGACAGAAGCGGAACTGGAGGACCAGGGCATCAGGCCCAACACCATCCGGTTCTCCATCGGCACGGAGAACATCCACGATATTCTGGAAGATTTGGAACAGGCATTCAACGCTATCTGATACTACTATGTCTCATATTTACGCTTCAGCCGATGAACTCATCGGCAACACTCCCCTGGTGGAGCTCCGACGAGTGGAACAGCAACATAATCTCAAAGCAAGATTGCTTGTCAAATTGGAAGCCCGGAATCTTTCCGGTTCTGTAAAAGCCCGCGTTGCTCGCGCCATGATTGATGCCGCAGAAGCAGATGGGCGTTTGCAGCCGGACTCCGTCATCATTGAACCGACGAGCGGCAATACCGGAATCGCCCTGGCAGCAATAGCGACAGCCAGAGGGTATCGCACGATCATCGTCATGCCTGAAACCATGTCGGTGGAACGCCGGAAACTCATTGCCGCCTACGGGGCAGAAATTGAGTTGACAGAGGGGAGCAAAGGGATGAAGGGAGCCATCGAAAGAGCCCGGGCTCTGGCAGCCGACATCCCGCACAGCTTCATCCCCGGCCAGTTCTCCAATCCTGCCAATCCCCGAATTCACCGGGAAACGACAGGACCGGAAATATACCGCGATACGGATGGAGAAGTAGACATCCTGGTGGCGGGAGTAGGCACAGGCGGAACCATCACCGGAGCCGGCGAATACCTCAAATCCCGAAAGCCCGGTGTTCGGGTAATTGCCGTAGAGCCGGCATCTTCCCCTGTCCTCTCCGGGGGGGCGCCCGGTTCGCACAAGATTCAGGGCATCGGTGCCGGATTCGTGCCGGAGATTCTCGATACCAACGTGTATGATGAAATCATCCCCGTCAGCAACGAAGACGCTCTCTCCACGGGAAAACTCCTGGCACGTACGGAGGGCGTGTTAGCCGGCATCTCTGCCGGAGCGGCGCTGTGGGCAGGTATTCTGCTCGCCCGACGGCCGGAAAACGAGGGCAAGATGATTGTGGTCATTCTGCCGGATGACGGCAGCCGCTATCTGAGCACTTCACTCTTTGATTAAAAATACATTATCGGCTTGATATCCTGACTTCAATTGATTATACTGAGCCATGCTGATATCCACACGAGGACGCTATGCACTGCGCATGATGATTGACCTGGCCGAAAATGGCAGCGAAAAATTCATTCCGCTGAAAACCATTGCCGAGCGCCAGGGGCTTTCACTCAAGTATGTGGGACGCATCATCCCGGAACTGAGCAGCGCCGGCCTCGTGGAGGGCGTGCAGGGCAAAGGCGGGGGATACCGCCTTTGCCGCCGCCCGTCCGAATACACGGTGGGGGAAATCCTCCGGCTCACGGAGGGGAGTCTGGCGCCCGTATCCTGTCTGGAATGCAATGCCCCGGGGTGTGACAGGAAAGGAGACTGCCGCACACTCGCCATGTGGACACGCTTCCACCACCTCATCAATGATTATTTTGACGGCATCACGCTGGCAAGCCTCATGCAGGGCAAGGAAGCCGCCCTGCTGAATCCCGAAGAGTAAGAAACCTCAGCAGGTCAGCGCATTCTTGGCCAGCCCGGCCAGAGCTGTTTCGCGATACCCGGCGGCCAGTGCCCGACCGGTTTCGTCCATCGTGGCAATCACGGAATCCAGACTCACATAGTGAGAACCATCCCCGCGCAGCGCCAGGCGGGCGGCGTTCACCGCCTTGACTGCGCCGATGGCATTGCGCTCAATGCACGGCACCTGCACCAGACCGCAAACCGGATCGCAGGTGAGCCCCAGGTTATGCTCCATGGCGATTTCTGCGGCGTTTTCAATCTGTTCAATAGTGCCGCCCATGGCGGCGGCAAGGCCGGCAGCAGCCATGGAACAGGCCACACCCACCTCACCCTGGCAGCCGACCTCCGCGCCGGAGATGGAGGCATTGGCACGATACAGGCTGCAAATGGCCGAAGCCGTCAGCAGAAATACCGATGCCCCTGTCTCCCGGGAATAGGGTGATTCCTTGCAGCCAAAGCGGTCATAGTAGCGCATCACGGCCGGAATCACCCCGGCAGACCCCATGGTGGGGGCAGTCACCACGCGACCACCGGCAGCGTTCTCCTCTGCCACTGCAAAGGCCCAGAGGTTAATCCAGTCAATAATCGTGAGGGCATCCACGTCGTTGTTGTGGAATTTTTCCTCCAGACGTCTGTAAATCTGCGGGGCACGACGGGACAGCTTCAGCCCGCCGGGCAGAATCCCGGTGGTAGCAATACCACGGTCCACCGCCTGCTGCATGGTCTGCCACACCAGGCGCACCCGACTGTTGACCACCGGCACCGGACGCAGCGTTCCCTCATTCACCCGCACCACGGCGGCAATGGTCATGCGCTCCCGGCGGCAGATATCCACCAGCTCCGCGCAGGTTCGGAAGCTGTACGGCACAGGCTGGGGTTCCTCCGGCATCTCATCTATTTCATCTGCCCGCCGCACCGCACCACCGCCGATGGAGAAAAACACCTCATCTGCCAGAATGTCCCCCTGAGCATCCAGCGCCAGAAAACGCATACCGTTGGCATGCTGCGGCAGCGTCATCTCCTTTTCCAACGAGATATCGCGCGCCATGTTGAAATCGATGGGATGAATCCCCCCCAGCAGCAGGCAGTTACTCACCTGCAATTCCCGGATGAAATTGCGACCCAAATCAATCGTTTCCGCATCTTCCCCCAACAGTCCGTATACCACGGCAGAGGGAGTCCCGTGTCCCTCACCGGTCAGCGCAAGCGAGCCGTAGAGAAACACCTTCACCGAAGCCACCTTCTCCAGCCGCCCGGACTTTCTGAGTTCCTCCACAAAGCGAGCCGCAGCGCGCATGGGGCCCATCGTGTGCGAACTGGACGGACCAATCCCGATGGAGAACACATCAAAAAAGCTCGTATACATAACCGATGTTACGAATGAATCAAGGCTGATATTTCACAAATTATTGTCATGCTTGCAGGAAAAACCGCATTATTTTAAGAGCGAGATAACAAGATAGGGCTTGACATTGGGGGTGTTTCAGGTATATTCGGCGTGGGGTTAAAGAAGCAGCCCCGGACACAATACCATGGAACCTATCTACGAAGGCAAAGCCAAGAGACTGTTCACGACAGATGATCCGAATGTGTTGCGCATGGAGTACAAGGACTCCGCAACCGCTTTCAACGGCGTCAAGAAAGAAGACTTTGAGAACAAGGGCCGTTTCAACAAGGCCATCACCCTCATCATTTACCGCATGCTTGAGGACAAGGGCGTGAAGACCCACCTCGTAGCAGATGTGGATGACATCAACCTGCTGGTAAAGAAGGTTTCCATCATGCCGCTGGAGGTCATCGTCCGCAACGTGGCCGCCGGTTCCTTCTCCAAGCGCATGGGTGTGGCTGAGGGTACTGCCTTCAAGAAGCCCATCGTTGAATTCTCCTACAAGGACGATTCCCTGGGTGACCCCTTCATCAATGATGACTACGCCCGCGAGATGGGTGCCGCCACGGAAGAGGAGAGCGCCTACATCAAGTCCGTTGCCCTGCTCATCAACGACACCCTCAAGGAATTCTTCCTGACCGCCAACCTGCGTCTCATCGACTTCAAGATTGAGTTCGGTCGTCTGGCAGAGGACCCCTCCGTCATCGTACTGGCTGACGAGATTTCGCCGGACACCTGCCGTCTGTGGGATGTGACCACCGGCAAGAAGATGGACAAGGACCGCTTCCGCCAGGGGCTGGGCGGCTTCATGGAGGCCTACGACGAGGTGCTGAGCCGCCTGCAGAAGTAAACAGATTTCAACCCAGGGCCATCGGTGCCGCAGCAATCGGCGCCGATGGTCATTTTCCTTTAAGAACTTATGGCAACATTGACGTTTGAAGTATTCAGCCGCTATCAGTCGGCTACGGACGCCAACAAACTGCTCTACACGCCGATTGAGGACGCGCTGACCTACAACCACACGCGCCTCTACACGGTGGAATGCGAGGGCGATGTGGAGGCAGCAAAGGATTACATGCGCCGCGTGCTGGTGGATTCCATCTCCCAGAAGGTGCAGGAGGACGGCACTCCCGCGCTGGAGGGCGAGCTGTTCTGCATTTCCTACGGCATCAAGAAAGGCGCGCTGGATCTGGAAAAGGAAGCCATCCTGGCCAACTACCGCGGCCGCACCGGGCTGCCGTTCACCATTTCCGCCCTCACCATCACCCAGAAGGTGTACATCTTCGGCGAAGGCGATCGCGAGGCACTGTCCGCCCGCTTCTGCAAGGACGTGTGCAACCCCGCCATCCACACCTGGAGCGTGAAATAAGAACCCCTGACGATTTCTGACACGAATATGGCAACATACCGCACCATACCTGTTCGCAATCTGAGCGAGGCCGAGCTGACACAGCTCAGCCAGAACATGAAACTTTCCCTCTCCACGGAAGATATGCTGGTGGTTCAGCAGATTTTCACGGAGATTGACCGCGACCCCACGGACGTGGAGTTGGAGGTGATTGCCCAGACCTGGTCTGAGCACTGCAAGCACCGCATCTTTGCCGCCACCATTCAGCACACCGTCAACGGTGAGCAGGAGGAGGTGAAGAGCATGTACAAAACCTTCATCCAGCGCCCCTCCAGGGAGATTATGGCCCGCAAGCCCGGCTTCGTGCTGAGCTGCTTCGTGGACAACGCCGGCTTCATCAAGCTGGATGACAATCTCTCCGTGTGCCTGAAAGCCGAAACACACAACCACCCCAGCGCCATTGAGCCCTACGCCGGTGCCAACACGGGTCTGGGCGGTGTGATTCGCGATATTCTGGGGGCCGGCAAGGGTGCCAAGCCCATTGCCAACCTGGATGTGTTCTGCTTCGGTGCCCCGGACACCCCGCAGAGCATGGTGGAGGGCCACAACATCATCCACCCGCTGGGAATCATGCGCGGCGTGGTACACGGCGTGCGCGACTACGGCAACCGCATGGGCATTCCCACCACCAGCGGCGCCATTCAGTTTGACCCCACCTACATCTACAACCCGCTGGTATTCTGTGGCACCGCAGGTGTCATCCCCCAGGCCGATATCGCCAAGGAAATGAAGCCCGGTCTGGCCGTGGTCGTCATCGGCGGCCGCACCGGCAAGGACGGCCTCCACGGTGCCACCTTCTCCTCTGCCGCCATGGGCGAGGACTCTCACGCCGAGGACCAGCAGGCTGTGCAGATTGGCAACCCCATCGAGGAAAAGAAGACCCTGGACGTGATTCTGGAGGCCCGTGAGCGCGGACTCATTGAGTTCGTGACAGACTGCGGTGCCGGCGGCTTCTCCTCCGCTGCGGGTGAGATGCTTTCCGAGACGGGCGGCAACCTGTATCTGGAGCGCGCCCCGCTCAAGGAACCGAACATGGTTTCCTGGCAGATTTTCCTGTCCGAGTCTCAGGAGCGCATGGTGCTGGCTGTCAAGCCGGAGAATCTGGACGAGCTGCAGAAGCTCTGCGACACCTTCCAGACGGAAATGACCGTGCTGGGCGAATCCGACGACTCCGGCGTGCTGCGCGTGTGGCACAACGGCGAGCTGGTGGTGGAGATGGACAACTCCAAGCTGCATGATGCTCCCACCAAGCAGCTCACCTCCGTCTTCAACGCCGCCCCCGCCAACACCGGCGTGGCACTGTATGATTCCGACCTGACCGGCGACCTCAAGCAGCTCTTCGGCGACTTCGCCATCGTCTCCCGCGAGCCCATCATCCGCGAATACGACCACGAGGTGCAGGGCAACACCGTGCTGAAGCCTCTGGCCGGTGCCTCGGCAGATGCCCCGCAGGATGCCTCCGTCATTGATATCGACGGCTCTGACAAACTCATGTCCCTAGCTCTGGCCATCCTGCCGGAGTGGGGCAAGACCGACCCCTACGCCATGGGCACCGGCACGGTGGATGAAACCGTGCGCCAGCTGGTGCTCGCCGGCACGAACCCGGACAAGATTGCCCTGCTGGACAACTTCTGCATGGGCAACCCCGAATGCCCCACCGAGCTGGGCCGCATCGTGGAATGTGCCAAGGGTATCCGCGAGGCCGCACTGGCCTACGGCGCGCCCTACGTCTCCGGCAAGGACAGCTTCTACAACTACTTCGAAACAGAGGACGGCCCGGTGAACATCCCCGTCACCTTCCTCTGCTCCGGTTTCGGCGTGGTGGAAGATGACTCCCATGTCCACGGCGCCTCCCTGCGCCGCAGCGACAGCGTGCTCTTCCTGGTGGGCAACACCGAGGACGAGATGGGCGGCTCCGTCTATGCCCGCGTCAAGGGCGTGAAGGACTGCAAGGTGCCGCAGACCGACTGCGCGGCCAACTTCGCTATCTACAAGCAGTACTACGACAAGGCACTCACGCAGGGGCTGGTGCTCTCTGCCCACGACCTGTCCGAGGGTGGTCTGGCGGTGGCTGCTGCGGAAATGGCCTTCTCCGGCAAGGGTGGTATCACCCTGAATCTGGATGCTCTGCCCACCACGGGCGGCTGGAAGAACAACGCCGTGCCCTGCTTCGGCGAAAGCACCGGCCGCTTCCTCGTGGAGGTCGACCCCGATATGGCAGATGAGTTTGCCGCCGCCATGGCCGGCACGCCCTGCGCCCGCATCGGTTTCGCCACCACAGACGGCAAGCTCACCATCACCGCCGGCGGCGCCACCGTGCTGCAGGCCGAAATCGCTGAGCTGAAAAACATCTGGAAGAATGGCCTGACTCCGTTCTATTAAATTACGATTGACGATTTACGAGTTACGAATTGATGAAATAACAATCCATAGCTCGTAAATCGTCCCGTTTTTCACCTTTCGTTACCTCAAAGATGACAGCCGAACTCAAGGAGCGCACATTCCAATTCAGCCTGCGTATCATCAGGCTGGTGGAAAGCCTGCCCTCCACGTGTATCGGCGAGGTATTCGGGCGTCAGATTCTTCGCTGTGCGACATCAGTCGGTGCCAATTATCGTGCTGCCTGCCGCGCAAAATCTCAGAAAGATTTTCTTAATAAGATGAAAATCAGCGAAGAAGAAATTGATGAGACTTTATATTGGCTGGAGCTGATAAAAACAGCACAGTTGTTCCCTGAGGGAAAGCTGGATGCTGTCATCAGCGAAGCAAATGAGCTCTGCGCCATCATTACCGCCATCTGCAAAACGACTGCTTCCAAAATTCGCCAATCTTAATTCTTAACTCGTAATTCGTAACTCGTAAATCGTCATTCATTATGCCTCACGCTTTACTTCTGAAATACCCGGGTACGAACTGTGATGTGGAGACCGCCCGCGCACTGAACGCCGCAGGGTTCTCCACCCAGGTGCAACCCATCGCCACCGCAACCCCCGCCCACGTGGCCAAGGCTCAGCTGGTGGTCTTCTCCGGCGGCTTCTCCTACGGTGACTACGTGATGAGCGGTCGTCTGGCTCAGCTGGAAACCGAGCGCTTCCTGGGGGATGCCCTGCAGAAGCACTTCGACAACGGCGGCTTCCTCTTCGGCATCTGCAACGGCTTCCAGATTCTCACCAAGCTGGGTATCCTGCCCAAAGCTTCCCTCATCTGGAACAAGTCCGAGCGCTTCGAGTGCATGTGGGACAAGCTGGTGAAGGTTTCTCCCACCAGCCCCTACACCACCTGTCTGCCGCAGGAATTCGAGCTCCCCTCCGCCCATGCGGAAGGCCGTCTCGTCTGCGAACCCGGCGATGCCCAGAAATACCTGGACAACGGCTGCGTGGCTCTTCAGTATGCCGATAACCACAACGGCTCCGAGCTCCGCATTGCCGGTCTGCAGGACCCCTCCGGCCGCGCCATGGGCCTCATGCCCCACCCGGAGCGTTTCCTCAAGCCGCGCCACCACTATGACCCGGACTGGTCCGGCGATCCCGATTGGGGCTGGGGCTACTACTTCTTCAAGGGTGCTTTCGATGCCCTGAAGTAAGAAACCCTCCACACCATATTTTCCCGCGCAGCATCCCCCACGGAATGCTGCGCGTTTTCGTTACGAAAAATGCTCAGAAACAAGAGGGCAGCCACTGCAAACCTGCGTGGCTGCCCGGTAAAAAGAGAAGTAATGACGTTGTTATCTGGCGCTGCGGGAGCGATAGGCCTTGATTTGCTTCAACACAGCAGCCGGGTCAGAGAGAGCTTTCTCCACCTGGGCGCGGCGGGCGGCATCATCACCGGCGGCCTCCAGCAACACCTCGCGGGCAGCCACCACATCAGCCTCAGTCTCAGCCGTATTCATCATCAGAGAGCCCTTCACATTGAGCAGCATGGAGCGGTTCTCCGGATATGCCACGGCCAAAGAATCCTCCAGGTACTTCTTCAGCGCTGCTTCATCCGCAATGGTGCTGAGCCCCTTGCGGAACTCTTCCTTCTGGGCTCGAACTTTTGCCAGTCTGGCCAGGCCGACCGTATCCTCGGGGTCCAGCGCGAGAATTTCATTCAGGATGGGTTGAGCAGAAGCTTGCACTCCCTCCGGCAGCAACTTGTACACCTCTGCCAGCACCTTGGCTTTTTCCACGCCGGAAAGCTTCTGAGCAGCCTCCAGCTTGCGGGCATTTTCCAGTCCGGCGTTGAGGATGGACTCCACCTTTACCGGGTCAATAATACCACCCACAAAGCCGCCGGCCACCATTCCCTGAGCATCCGTCACCAGAATGGTGGGAAAGCCCTGAACCGAGTACTGAGCACAAAGCTCCTCATTGCGCTTGCGGAGGTTGGCATCAAAGTTCGGATTATTCGGGATATCAATCTCCACGGGCACAAACTTGTCGCGGATGTATTCCTCGAAGCGGGGTTTATCAAAGACCTCCTTGCGGATGCGGATACACCAGCCACACCAGTCAGAGCCGGTGAAATCCAGAAGCAGAGCCTTATTCTCTGCCGCTGCCTTGGTCTTGGCAGCCTCGATATCCGTCATCCATTCCACGGCGGAAAAAGCAGGCGCCACACAGGCAGCCAGCACAACTCCGGTAATGAGTTTCTTGAACATGGACGCAGTATACATATCACCACCCGCCAACGCAAGTGCAAATTGTGCCCTGCTCTCTATCAGTCAGAAAGGGCGCGGGCAGACGCGGAGTCATCAATCCAGCCGGGGAATGGCGGCCAGAAGATTGCGGGTGTATTCCGCTCGGGGGTGGAGAAACACCTCATCTGCCGAGCCGGACTCCACCAGCCGCCCTTTCTGCATCACCACTATCCGGTCAGACAGGTAGTGTACTACCGATAAATCATGCGAAATGAATATCATAGTCAGCCCCATCTCCCGGGTCAAATCCGTCAGCAGGTTCAATATCTGGCTCTGAATGGAAACATCCAGCGCCGAAACAGGCTCATCTGCCAGCAGGAGGGCCGGACGCGGTGCAATGGCCCGGGCAATGGCGATACGCTGGCGCTGACCGCCGGAAAACTCATGCGGGTATTTATACATGTGCTCCGGGCTGAGCCCCACACGCTCCATCAGCTCTGCCACCGCATCCTCCCGTGCGCTGCGCGGCAGCCTTTCGCGCCGGGAAAGCGCCTCTGCCAACGTGGAAAAGATGCTGAACCGCGGATTCAGGCTCGCATACGGATCCTGAAACACCATCTGGAAATCAAGCCGACGCTTCCGCACCTCGCGAGCCGGCAGAGCCGTCAAATTCTCCCCCTGCAACACGATATTGCCGGAGGTCACCGGCTGCAGCTGCATGATGGCACGGGAAAGGGTGGATTTTCCGCAGCCGGATTCTCC
>JAFUQZ010000080.1 GCA_017472085.1 Akkermansia sp.
CCACCGAAAAATGAAATTAATTCAACGCCGCGCCTATGGCTATCGTAACTTTCAGAACTACCGATTAAGAGTGTTAATTGAATGTGGTCACGTGGTGATATGAAAATTCAAATTCCACATAAATTGGGCTTGACCCCAAAAAAGCACCAACCTCAGCGGTTGATGCCTTTTGAAGTAGGGCTACAGGGACTCGAACCCCGAATAGCGGTGCCAGAAACCGATGTGTTGCCAATTACACCATAGCCCTGTGTTACTTGGAACGGCGGGAGTATACGCCTCCACAGACCGGAAGTCAAGCTTTATTCTGCTATTTTTTGAAAAAAGATAATTTTTTTTCTGTCGGAAGAGGACTTCACCCGTTGAAGCACCAGGTAAAAAAGACATCACGTACAGCCCAACTTCGGGACAAGCGGGACAAGCGGGACAGGCGGGACAGGCGGGACAAGCGGGACAGGCGGGACAAGCGGGACAAGCGGGACAGGCGGGACAAGCGGGACAAGCGGGACAAGCGGGACAGACGGGACAGACAGGACAGACGGGACAGGCGGGACAGGCGGGACAAAATAGTTTTTTTAGCTTTTCTTGAGAGAGCCAATGTGTTACTCTGAACTCGTTAGTATGGGTATCAGAAATCTTGAGAAAGAAATTAAGAAGGGCGAATCCTTAAATCTGGAATTCAAGAGACAATTACCTTCAGAAGATAAGAAAGTTCTCAAAACATTTGTCGCTTTCGCCAACGGTGAAGGCGGGAAGGTGCTTTTCGGGGTAGAAGATACCACGGGAGAAATAGTGGGCATTCAGGATACATCCTGCGCTCAACTGCAGGATTCTATCACCGATATGATTTCAGATAGTTGCTATCCTCAGATTTTACCGCTGTTCACATGGACCAATATAGCAGGAAAAATAGTACTGGTAGTTGAAATTTCTCCCTCACCTCATTGCCCCTATTATCTGAAATCAGAGGGAAAGGAAAAAGGCACCTATATTCGGGTAGGTGCCACCACCCGCAAAGCAACACCAGAAAAAATTCGCGAGTTGGAGATTTATGGCGCTCGACAAACGTATGATGAAATTGTAGAGCACGCGGTAGAGCCCGTTACGAAAGGCGACATAAATCAATTATGCAAAGATATCAGATCATACAGAGCTGATGAGGGAAGGCCTGTTGAAATTGAACAACTTGTCAGTTGGAGACTTCTGAAACAACATCACCATCAATATCTTCCCAGCAATGCCTTTCGCATCCTCACGGGACGAGGAATTCACTTTTCCCGCATACAGTGCGCAGTTTTCAGCGGTGTTGATAAAGTCAATTTTCTGGATCGCAAAGAGTTCAGCGGTTCAGCTTATGAACTACTGGAACAGGCTCAATTATTCTTGTTACAACACCTGAACAAAGCAGCTCGCATTGAAAGTCTCCGGAGAGAAGATATCCACGAAATCCCCGTTCCCGCTCTTAGAGAACTGATTACCAATGCTATCCTCCACCGGAATTATCTCGTTCACGGATTTATTCAGGTTTCCGTCTTTGATAATCGCGTAGAAATTCTATCACCCGGTTCCCTATATGCCAATCTCACACGAGAAGAAATGCTGGCCGGCAATTCGCGGCAACGAAATCCCATACTGGCGGACATTTTCCAGCGAATGGGAATCGCAGAAAAATGGGGAACAGGCATCCGCCGTGTACAGGAACTCTGTCAGGCAGCAGGATTATGCGCACCGATTTTTGAAGTTTCCGATGATGCCGTCAGAGTAACTATATTCCGAAATCAACGATCAGTAAACAATAAGAAGCAAGTATATTCCGAACGGGAAAAAGCCATTGCCGCATATCTTGCAGCCAATCCTGCTGCTACGGTGAGGGAACTGGCATCTATCTTTCATATCGGGAAAAGTACCGCTGCCCGAATCACAAAAAAACTTCGTGAATAATATATCATGACTTTTCATCTTCTGCTACCCGCATGATATAGCACCAGATGAAAAAGCTCCCCGGAGGGAGCGGTGAAACAAGGCTGCAGCCCTGGGTGAACACGCACGGCGTGCGGATGAACATCATATTCCTGCGGCAGATGATACGCTAGGCTCGCAGGGCGGCATCCACGGCTTCGGCACAGCGGCGACCGTCCAGGGCGGCGGAGACGATACCGCCGGCATAGCCTGCACCCTCGCCGCAGGGGAAGAGGTGCGCCAGCTGGGGGTGCTGCAGGGTGGCGGGGTCGCGCGGGATGCGCACGGGGGAGCTGGTGCGTGTCTCACAGCCGATGAGCAGGGCATCCTGCCCCGCAAAGCCACGCAGTTTGGTATCAAAGAAGCGTAAACCTTCCAGCATGCGGGAACTGACGCTCTGCGGCAGCAGGGCGTGCAAATCCCAGGAGGTGATACCGGGGTGGTAGGTGGTCTCCGGCAGGGTGGCAGACACCTGCCCCGCCAGGAAATCCTGCACCCGCTGTGCCGGGGCTTTCTGCATGCCGCCGCCGGCCTGTGAGGTGGCTATCTCCAGCGCTTTCTGGTAGGCTATGCCGGAGAGTACGCCATGCTCTGCCAGGTAGGCGTCCGTGTCTTCCGGCTCCACGGTCACCACGAAGCCGGAGTTGGCAAAGGGGGAATCGCGGCGGGAGAGCGACATGCCGTTGACGACCACCTCGTCATTCTCCGTGGCGGAGGGGACGATGAAGCCGCCCGGACACATGCAGAAGGAATGCACCCCACGGTCGGCTATCTTGGTGGCCAGGGTATAGCGGGCGGCGGGCAGGCCCTCCGGACGTTTTTCAGCGCGCCGCAGGTGGTACTGGGCGGCATCGATGAGTGCCTGCGGATGCTCGATGCGTACGCCCACGGCAAAGGGCTTGCGCTCCAGCAGCAGGCCATCGGCATGCAGCATGCGGTACACATCGCGCGCGCTGTGCCCGGTGGCCAGGATGACCGCATCGCCCGTGTACTCATGCCCGTCTGCCGTGCGAACGCCGCAGATACGCCGCCCGTCAAGCGAGCGCAGCAGCGCGCATACACGGGATTGGAAATGCACCTCTCCACCGGCACCGAGAATACTGCCGCGCATGGCCTTGATGATGTCCGGCAGTTTGTTGGAGCCGATATGCGGGTGGGCATCCGTCAGGATATCCGGGGAGGCCCCGTGTGCCACAAAGGTCTCATACACCTCCATGACCGGGCCACGCTTGGTGGCGCGGGTGAAGAGCTTGCCATCCGAGAAGGTGCCGGCACCGCCCTCGCCGAAGCAATAGTTGGAATCTTCCACCACGTAGCCATCACAGTTGATGGGTCGCAGGTCAAACCGGCGGGCAGAGACGTCCTTGCCGCGCTCCAGCACAATGGGGCGCAGCCCCAGCTCCAGGCAACGCAGCGCGGCAAACAGGCCGCCCGGACCGCTGCCCACGATAATGACGCGCTTGGCTGACTCCGGCAGCGGGGCATAATGCCGCTCCGGCAGCGGGGCTTCCGGCAGGGGCTCATCCACGGCCACCAGGAAGCGGAGCTGGCGCGAAATCGGGCGACGGCGGGCATCGATACTGTCCTTGAGCAGGCGCATCCCCTGCACCCGGTAGGGAGAGATGCCCAGTTTCTGAGCAACAGCCTTGCGGCGGGCCTCGTCCTTCAGGGCCTTACGCAGCGGCAGGTGGATATCCAGCTCGGTAATCATGTTGTTTCAATACACTGTTGCATGCAGAGGGCGGGAGCAGCCTCGCAGTTGCAGCCCACCACCACGGCGGGCACACCGGCCACGGTGGTGAAGGCCTTCACATCATCCAGCACCACGGAGGAAGCGGCTATCTTGGCACTCTCGCCAATCTCCACACGTCCCAGCACCTTGGCACCGGCGCCGATGAGTACACCGCTTCGGACGATGGGGTGGCGCGCACCGCCTTTTTCCTTGCCGGTACCGCCAAGGGTGACCTCGTGCAGCATGGAGACATTGTTCTCAATGATGGCGGTTTCGCCAACGACGAATCCGGTGCCGTGGTCCAGCAGGATACCACAGCCAATCTGCGCGGCGGGGTGAATATCCACGCCGAACACCTCACTGCTGATACTCTGGAAGAGCAACGCCATCATGTAGCGCTCCTGCTGCCAGAGAAGATGCGCCACGCGATAGGTGGCCAGCGCATGAAAGCCCTTGAAGAAAAGCAGCGGTTCCAACGCATTGTGACAGGCAGCATCGCGCTCCACCACGGCCTGCAAATCCGCCGCCATGCACTCCACCACCACCGGATTCTGCTTCAGCAGCGTGCGGATGAGCGGCTCCAGATTATCGCGCTCCATATCGCGCCGGGAAAGCTTGCGTGCCAGGCGCACCGCCACGGCGTTGCTCAATGAGGTGCGGCTCAGGATGACATCATCCAGCATGCCTGCCAGCCTGGGCTCGCTCTCCGATGCCTGCTGTGCAGCAGCGTACACCTCCTGCCAGACCGTCTCGGCAAGTCCGGAAATCTCCGGCACCATCTTTTCCGGGCGTATGCTCATGAGTGGTTACAGGGGATAGGGAATATCAGACGAGGCAGTCGCGCAGCATCTCATCCAGCCGATAGGTCATCTCCGTCAGCGCTTCGCGGGCGGGAGACTCCGGCAGCATCCACAGCACCTCGCGCGCCTCCTCGTTGCGGGAGAGCCCCTCATCCACCGAGAGCCGGATTGCCTCTGCAAAGGCATCCGTATCACGCAGGCGGGCATAGTCAATCTCCTCATGCTTTTCCACGGCGCTGCGGACATACTCTGCCACATCCTCGCTGGTGGACTCCATGAGGAAGAATACCGGGAGGGTGAGCTTGCCCTTTTCGGCATCTGTGCCCAGCGTCTTGCCGGCAGAATCATCCGTGCCGGTCATATCCAGGCAGTCATCATAAATCTGGTAGGAAATTCCCAGCAGGGTTCCCATGCGGTTGAGATGGCCAATCATCTCGTCATCCAGCCCCTGCAGATAGCCGGCGCCGCTCATGGCCATGGCGAAGAGCGTGGCCGTCTTCTTGCGGATGAGCTCGTAGTAATCCGCGCGGCTCATCTCCATATCCCAGAGACGGGTGGACTGCTCCACCTCGCCCTCGCAGAGGTCGCGCACCGCCACCGCCATGCGGCGGATAAAGCGGGAATCCCCGATATCTGCCCCCATCACCATGGCCTGTGCCAGCAGGGAGTCACCCAGCAGCACCGCCAACTCATTTCCCCAGAGCGCATTGGGCGTCGGCTCATCACGGCGGGTATCGGCCTTATCCAGCACATCATCATGAATGAGGGAGGCCATGTGCAGCATCTCCAACAGGGCGGCAAAGGTGATGTGGTCATCCTTGATACCCCCGGTGGCTGCGGCAGTGAGCAGCACCAGCCCGGGACGAATCATCTTGCCGCGGCTGCGGCACACCTGGCGCATGTAATCCCGCATGTGAGGCGAAAACTGCTCGGTCTGCGACTCAATGGCATCGCGCACCTTCTGCAGCTCCGCTTTCACGGTTCGAAGGTGGGCTTTGCGGTTACGCAGTTTGCTGAAAAACGGGATACTCATGTATGGTAAGATGGATAAAATAGAGAGGCACGCGGCGATTCACCCGCAGCGCGGGCGCGATTGTAGCACTTTTTTCCGGGCTTGGCAACTCTTAACCATCATTATGAAACCAAAGCTCATTGATTTTTCTTTTTTTTCAGGCTCCTATCATGATTCCTCTTTACCTGCAAGCAATGGGTATGCTAACATACGGACAATGAAGAAACGTACCATCCTGCTGCTCCTGTTGCCGGCCTTGTTCGCTTCCCTGCTGACCGATTGCAGGAAGAAACCGGAAAAAGCGGCACCGTCCCCGGTTGCAGTACCAAAAGGGCTCAAGATGAAACCCTACACCGTACGCGGCGTGCGCTATCGCCCCATGTCGGTGGAGCAGGCACTTCAGTACACCGAAACGGGCGAGGCCTCGTTCTACGGACAGGTCGGCAGCCGCAGTGCCTCCGGCGAGATTCTCCGCGCCGGCACCTGCTATGCCGCACACCGCACGCTCCCCATGCCCTGCACCGTCCGTGTGACCAATATCAGCAACGGCAAAAGCTGCGAAGTCCGCGTCATTGACCGCGGGCCTTTCCACAAGCGGCGCATCATTGATCTGAGCCGCGAAGTCGGCCGCCGCATCGGCATGAATCCCTACGGAACCGGGCAGGTAAAGGTGGAAGTCATCAGCATCGGCAAAGGGGAGGATAAAGTCTTCCGGCAAACCGATAACTGATTGATTTCAGCCGCTTGAACAACTTTCTCCGACGGCGCAGATATCAAATCTGCGCCGCTTTTTCCATGCCGCACCCCCCGGTCCGGAAACATTCTGCAATTATTTTGCACATTGGCAAAATTTTGTGTTGACTTTTGGAGTGTATTAGAGTGTACTAGTGGTGACACAAAGTGCACCAAAAGGATGGAAAGTGACCTGACAGTGTTGTTCACGGGCAACGTGACGCATAAGCTGGATCCCAAGAGCAGATTGGCGATTCCGGCGGGGTGGCGTTCTGCACAAGGCGTTGAATTGACCATTCTTGAGGCATCCAGCGATGGGTTTCCGATACTGAAATGCTTCACCCGCGAGGCATTTGCAGAGAAGATTTCCGGCATCCGCAAACAGGGTGAGGCACGCGGCGTGGCTCCCGGCGAAATTGACCGCTACATCGGTTTCATCGCCGGACGCTGTTTCCCGGCAGAAGTGAGCAGCCAGGGAAAACTGTTGATACCCAAGGCTCAGCGCGAAAACCTGAAACTGACGGATATGGCCACCATTGTGGGCCGCGGGCCGCACTTTGAGATTTGGGAGCCGGAGAACTTCAAGGTGGCCAACAGCCCGGCATCTGTGGCCGAACTGGACAAGATTTTCAACATGATATCATGACCGCGCCAACCACCATCACCCGTGCCAAGGCTGCTACTCCCGGCGGCATCTGCTACCGCGTGCTGATGTGGGAGGCGTGTGCCCTGCCCCCGGAATCGCTGGAAGGCTGGAAACAGAAGCGCTCCGCGCTGCTGGCGCGCATGCGCGATGCGGGCGTGAAGGGCGCGAGAGGCAATCTGGCCCGGTTGAACGAGGAACTGCGCGAGCTGTCGGCACGTGCCATCGAAGCGCCTCTGGCTACGTGCGCACAGGCGGGTTTTTCTTTCGCGCGCGTAAAGGAGCTGGCAGACGCGCTGGATGCCGAGGGCGAGGTGCTGGGCTGGCAGTTGACCCCGTGCAGCGCCGAGCTGTTGGCCGAGCTGCATGGCGAGGAAGGTATTGATACTCTGCTGAAGCGGTTAAGCACCACCACATCGGAGGTGACCTGGTGTGACAGCCCGTTGGTGGAAGTCCTGAATGCCGCCACGGCCCGGGAACGTCTGGCGGCCTGGCAGCAAAACGCTGAGGAGAATGACGCCGAATCGGACGAGGCCGAGGAAGGCAGCACCCCGTTCCACCACGTCACCGTTCTGGCTCGTGAAGCCGTGGAGGCCCTGTTGCCTGCAGAGGGCAAGGTGCTGGTGGATGCCACGCTGGGCGGAGGCGGCCACAGCGAGTTGATGCTTCAGGCCGGAGCCACCGTATGGGGCATAGACCAGGACCCCGCCGCCCGCCGCGCCGCACGCAGACGTCTGGCAGCCTACGGCGAACGCCTGCAGGTGGTAGCCGGCAATTTCCGCAATGCCGCGGAACTGCTGCGGGAGCGCGGTCTGGAACAGGCAGACGGACTGCTGGCCGATATCGGCATCTCCTCCCCGCAGGTGGACTGCCCGGAGCGCGGCTTCTCCTTCCTTTCCGAAGGCCCGCTGGATATGCGCATGAACCCGAACGCCGAGCGCAGTGCGGCCGATATCGTCAACTCTGCCTCTGAAGCCGAGCTGGCCGACATCTTCTGGCAATACGGCGAGGAACGCGCCAGCCGTGCCATCGCCCGCAGAATCGTTCAGGAGCGGGCCAAAGCCCCCATCACCACCACCACACAGCTGGCAGACCTCATCTGCACCGTACTGCCCCGCAAAGGCCGCCAGCATCCCGCCACCCGCAGCTTCCAGGCGCTGCGCATCGCGGTAAATGATGAGCTGGGGGCACTGGAGGCCCTGCTGGAAAGCGGCCTGAGTCTGCTGAAGAGCGGCGGGCGTTTTGCCGTCATCACCTTCCACAGCCTGGAAGACCGCGCCGTAAAGCGCTACTTCGACCGCGTGACCCGCCCGGAGATTGACCGCCCGGAGTGGCCTGCTCCGCGGCCTAACCCGGAGTACACAGCACGCCAGGTCTTCCGCAAACCCATCACCGCCGGGGAAGCCGAGCTGGCTGCCAATCCCCGGGCACGCAGTGCCAAACTGCGCGTCATCGAAAAGCTTTAATCACCTGTCACCACGTATCACCTCACCATGGCATCTTCCCGTCCTTCCACTCGCTATGCAGACCAGGTAAGCTTCCGCTTCCTGTTCTGGATGGTAGCCGTCGCGCTGCTGGTCTCGGCAGGCGGCATCACCTACGCCACCCTCAAGAGCCTCCAGGTAGTGGAGAGAACCGCCATCAACAACCTCCAGCGCGAAATTGCCGAGTGCAACATGAACATCAACCAGTATCGCGCCAAGACCAACGAAATGGCCAGCCGCTGGGCCATTCGTGACCGCCTGAATCAGACCCATTCCCGGTTGCAGGAAATCACCCACAACCAGATTGAGGTGGCTCAGACGATGGGTAACACATCCCGCGTGACCTACGCTTTCCCCCCGCAGAAATAATGAGTGACGTCTGAATATCGTCGAAATGAAGACCAAGGTTCCATTTGCAGGTCGCAGCCTGCTGCTGTGCGTAATCATCATCCTGATTTCGAGCAGCATCGCCTATCGCCTGGTGGAGCTCCAGATTATCGACTCCAAAGACCACAGCAGCATTGCGGCTGAAGAGCTCATCGACAAGGAAACGATACCTGCCCAGCGCGGTATCATCATGGACAGACACGAAACCATCCTCACCAACAACATTCAGAATGCCGAGCTGGTGGCAGACCGCTACCACCTGCGTGAAATTACCGTGGTGGTGGATGGTCTTGCCTATAACCAGGCGGTTCACAGCAAAGAATGGAACGAGTTTAAGGAAGGTGACCCCATCAAGCCCGGTGACGATGAATTGAAAGTCAAACAGCACCGCCGGAAAGTGTTCCGCAACTGCAGGGCCAAATTACTGGAAAACGCTGAACGCCGCGTCAGCGCCGAAGAAAAGGAAAAGCTGAAGGCCGCTATCGACACCAGCGATGCCCGCAGCAATCGACTGCTCAACTACGACCCGGAAGTGTGCGAATACTACTTCAATCTGCACGACCGGCTGGTGGCCGAGGTCATCTGTCGTCAGCTGAATCCCGTCACAGAACCGGAGGAGCAGCAGTTACACGTACCGGGCGCTGCCGGCGACAAGAAAAACAACGCGCGTCGGCAGCCCACGCAGGTATCTGCCGCCGTCCGCAAAATCACCCCCCAGGACATCATCAACAAAATTGCCCAACCGGACGTGGCTGCACACAATGCCGCCGCCGCCCGTACCGGTGACACCCCCCGCAAGTACACCAATCGCATCATCCTGGCCAACAACCTCAGCTTCGACACTGCAGATAAGATTCGGGAGGCCCTGAGAGCGGCCCGCATCCGCGGTGTGGTGGTGCAATCCAGCCTGCGGCGCAGCTATACCTCCCCCAAACAACTCTGCCATGTGCTGGGGTATGTCAATCACGAGAATAAAGGCATGAGCGGCGTGGAAGCCTACTTCCACAGCTACCTCAACGGCGTGAACGGCATGCGCGAATACCGCCACAACGCCCGCGGACAGGTGCTGGCCAACGAAGATGACCGTTACATGGCGCCCAAGCACGGGCTCAACCTGCGACTCACCATCGATATGGACCTCCAGCATATCGTCGAGGAAGAACTGGATGCCGGCATGCGGCATTTCCGCGCTGCCCGTGGGTGTATGATTGTGGTGGAGCCCAGGACGGGAGATATCCTGGCTATGGTGAGCCGGCCTGCCTTTGACCTGAACACCAAGGAGCTCATCACCCACAAGGGAACTTTCCCCCGCGGCTCCGTCAAGGATTCTCAGGGAAATGTGGTGACCGGTGATTTCAATTTTGCCTGCCAGACCCGCTACGAACCCGGTTCCACCTTCAAGGTGATTGCCGTGACAGCCGCTCTGGATAAAAAACTGCTCAACATCCACTCCTACATCAACTGCTCCCCCTTCTCCGTCGGCTACGGTTCCAAACCCATCAACGACCGCCCATACAACTACGGCAGCCTGCCGGTGTGGGGCGTGCTGGCCAAATCCAGCAACCCCGGAGCCGCCAATATCGCCCTGCGGGCCAAATGGCCGAATTACAAGAGCTACGTGGAGAAATTCGGGCTGGATAAACCTGCCGGCATCGACCTGCCCAGCGGGGGCGCCTGTCTGGTGGCCGACGGCTCCAACATCGTGAACTTCTCCCGCATTGCCTACGGGTACTCCGTGGCGGTCTCCCCCCTGCACATGGCCATGGTGTATGCCACCATCGCCAATGACGGCGTGCGCATGAAACCCCGCCTCATTGACCGCATCATCGCGGCGGACGGAACCGTGTACAGCGAATGTGAGTCGGGAGAGGGAGTACGCGTCATGAGCTCCAAAACGGCGGCTGATTTGCGTTTTGCACTGGAGACCGTGACCCGGGGAGCCAAGGAAAACGGGCCTCCTGTGCGCCGCGGTACTGCCACCAAGGCGGCCATCCCCGGTTTCCGAGTCGGAGGCAAAACCGGAACGGCCAAGAAAGTAAAAGACGGCGGCGGCTACTACGATAATCTCTATACTGTTTCCTTTGCCGGCATCTTCCCCATCGATGATCCCAAGCTTGTGGTCATGACGGTGATTGATGAACCGCACCCAACAGACTGTAATCCCGGCGGCGGCACCGTGGCGGCCCCCATCTTCCGGGCGGCGGCTGAGCGCATGATTCAGACGCTCAACCTGACCCCTAGTGACCCGGAGGCCTACGAAAAATATCTGGCAGAAAAGGCACAGGGAACAACCGACTGACACGTCCCACGCGAAATATCCACCTTATAACAGACGTATTTATCATTATGAACCTGAAAAATCTCACCTCTCTCCTTCCCGGAGCCATCGTCACCGGCACGCTCAAAAAAAACCTGAGCCTGCTGACGGATGACAGCCGCAAGGTGATTCCGGGCTGTTGCTATGTGGCTGTGAAAGGCACTCAGTTTGACGGTCATACCGCCATCGAGGGAGCTATCGCCTCCGGGGCCGCCGCCATCGTGGCGGAGACTCCCGCCACTCCCGCAGCACAGGAGAAAGGCATCATGTGGGTACAGGTGCCGGACACACACCTGGCCGATGGCCTGCTGATGAGCGCATGGAACAGTAATCCCTCTGATGAAATGGTCGTGCTGGGCGTCACCGGCACCAACGGCAAAACCACCATCAGCTATCTGGTGAACGCCATCTTCCGCGCCGCCTGGCAGCGCGCCGGGCTCATCGGCACCGTCATGTACGATGACGGCGCCCGCCGCACCCCTTCCCACAATACCACCCCCGGCTGTGCCGATTTGCAGCGCATGCTGGCAGACATGGTGAAAAACGGCTGCCGTGCCGTGGCCATGGAAGTTTCCTCCCACGCCCTGCACCAGCAGCGCACCGCCGGCACCCGCTTCCGCGTGGGTATCTTCACCAACCTGACGCAGGACCACCTGGACTACCACGGCACCATGGAGGAGTACTACGAGGCCAAGAAGCAGCTCTTCACCCGCATGGCGGCCGACAAGGCAAGCAAGGCGGTGGCCGTCATCAATATCGATGATGAATACGGACGCCGGCTGGCAGAGGAGATGCGGCCGCTCATGCGCGTGCGTACTTTCGGCACAACAGCCGATGCCGATTTCCGCGCAGAGGCCAAACTGGTATCACTGAAAGGCAGCCAGTACGAGCTGACCTACCAGGGGCGCTCGTATCTGGTGCGCACGCCGCTCATCGGCGCGTTCAACCTCTCCAACAGCCTGGCCGCGCTGGCCGGAGCCGTTGCCGCCGGCGTGGGCATACAGGATGCCATCACCTGTCTGGCACAGTCGCCGCAGGTACCGGGCCGCATGGAGCTGGTCAGCAGCGTGAACAACGTGCAGTGCTTCGTGGACTACGCCCACACCCCGGATGCCGTGGAAAACGTCTGCCGCACCATGAAAGAGCTCTGCCGCTCCGGCCGCCTCATCACCATCTTCGGCTGCGGCGGCGACCGCGACCGCACCAAGCGCCCGCTCATGGGCGAAGCCGCCGCCCGCTACAGCGATATCTGCCTGGTGACCAGCGATAACCCCCGCACGGAAGACCCGGAAGCCATCATCGATGAAATCATGCCCGGCATCCCCACCGCCAAGCAGCACCGCATCACCGACCGCGAGGAGGCCATCCGCGCCGCGCTGGCCATGGCCCGCCCGGGAGATGTGGTTCTCATTGCCGGCAAGGGGCATGAAAATTACCAGATTTTCGCCACGGAAACCATCACGTTCTCCGATTCTGCCGTCGTCCGCAAGTATTACGAGGAGAAGAACCCGGAGGGTATCAGCATCCCCTCCCGCAAACCCGGACACTGAAGCCAGACCATGACTCACCTTTCCACCAGCGACCTGATAGCAGCCACCGGCGGCACAGCCGTGGTGACAGGCGACCGTGCCATCACCGCCGGGGTCACCACCGACAGCCGCGCCATTGCGCCCGGCTGCGTGTTTGTGGCGCTGTGCGGAGAGCGTTTTGACGGCAACTGTTTTGCCGCAGATGCCTCGCAGAAAGGCGCTGCCGCCGTGGTCGTCTCCCGTGTGGAAGGTGATTTTGCCCCCGGCTGCACCGTGGTGCAGGTGCCGGACACACTGGCAGCCCTGCAAAGCCTGGCTGCGTGGTGGCGCGAGCAGCTGGCACCGCTGGAGGTGGTGGGACTCACCGGCTCCTCCGGCAAGACCAGCACGAAGGACATGTGCCTGTCCGTCCTCTCGCAGCAATTCCGCGCCCTGGCCACGAAAGGCAACCTGAACAACCATATCGGCGTGCCGCTCTCCATCCTCTCTGCCCCGCAGGGAACGGAGGCCGCCATCTGGGAAATGGGCATGAACCACGCGGGCGAACTGGCACCGCTCTGCGCCATGACACGCCCGCGCATCGGCATCATCACCACCATCGGCTCCGCCCACATGGAATACCTGGGCAGCCGGGAGGCCATTGCAGAGGAAAAATGCACCGTGGCCCGCGCCCTGCCGGCAGACGGGTACATGATTTACCCGGCGCATGATGACTTTGCGGGCTACATTGCCGCGCAGACCACGGGGATTCCGCTGCCCGTGGGGGGAGCGGACTGCGCCGTGCGCGCGCTCAATCCCCGCAGCACCGCCACCAGCACCACCTATACCCTGCATATCGACGGGTTGGAGGAAGTGGAGATTGCCCTGCCCGTGCCGGGCGCTCACATGGTAAGCAACAGCCTGCTGGCCGCTGCCGCCGGCTGGAAACTGGGCTGCACCCCGCAGCAGATTGCCGCGGGACTCTCTGCCGCCGCCCTCACCCACGGGCGCCTGGCCTGCAAGCAGGTGGACGGCTACACCGTGGTGGATGACACCTACAACGCGAACCCCGAAAGCATGAAAGCCGCCCTGGAAACCGTGGCCGCGCTCAAAGATGCCCGCCGCTGCATCGCCGTGCTGGGCAGGATGGGCGAGCTGGGAGCCGGCGGCATTGCCGCCCATGCGGATATGGGACGCTGCGCGGCTGCGCTGGGCTACGCCGCCGTGGTGGTGGTGGGTGCTGCCAGCGCAGAGACTGAGGCCATGTGTGCCGCCGCTGCCGCGCAAATCCCCGCCCGCCGTGTGGACACGCCGGCCGAAGCCGCCGAGGTACTGAAAACACTCATGCAGCCGGGCGACGCCCTGCTGTTCAAGGGTTCCCGCTCTGCCGGCATGGAGCGCACCATGTACGAACTCTTTCCCTCTCTGAACCCCAAACACTCATAAGTTATGCTGTATTTACTGGACATCGACTCCATCAACCTGCTGCTGCTGGCTCTGGTGATACCCTTTATCGGTTCTCTGCTCATCGGGCCGAAACTCATTGCCGTGCTGCGCGCCATGAAGGCCGGGCAGCCCATCCGCGAGGCCCGCAAGGGAGTGCTTGCCCCGGAGCACCAGAGCAAAGTGGGCACACCGACCATGGGCGGGCTCATGCTCATCGGGCTGGTGCTGCTGACCGCGCTGCTGGTATGCGATTTAACCGATCCGATGGTGCAGTGCTGCCTGCTGGTTACTGTGGTAACTGCTTTCCTGGGCTTCCTGGATGACTACGCCAAAATCACCAAAAAGAGCACGGACGGCGTGAGCGGCTGGTTCAAGATAGCCCTTCAGGCGCTCGCCGCCATCGGCTGCGCCGCCTACCTGTACAACAGCGTGCCGGGAGTGACCAACGTGATAATTCCCTTCTACGGCATGGTGGATTTCGGCATTCTCTTCATCCCCTTTGCTCTGCTGGTCATCATCGGCACCTCCAACGCCGTGAATCTGACGGACGGGCTGGACGGGCTGGCCAGCGGCTGCACCATCATCACCGGAATGGCCTATGTGGTGGTGACGTTTATCATGGCGTTCGGCAGAGATGGCAGTATGACCTGCTTCGTCATTGCCATCATCTCTGCCTGCATCGGTTTCCTGTGGTTCAACTGCAACCCGGCCCGTGTGTTCATGGGCGATACGGGCTCCCTGGCCCTCGGCGGGGCGCTGGGCACCATCGCCGTCTGCTCCCATTCCGCCTTCATCCTGGTGATTATCGGCGGCGTATTCGTGGCAGAGGCGCTCTCCGTGATGATTCAGGTGGGCTGGTTCAAGGTATCCCGCAAGCTGTACGGCGAGGGACGCCGCTTCTTCCGCATGGCCCCCATCCACCACCACTTCGAAAAGGGAGGACTGAGCGAAACTCAGGTCTGTGTGCGTTTCTGGATTGTTTCTTTCTTCCTGGCAGTCACCGGACTCGTAGTGATGGGCATCACGGGCACCATCGACGTGGAGCGTCGGGCATCCGGCACACCGGACGTGGTCATGACTCAGCCCGCTCCTGAAAACAACTGATTTTTCACACCGCTATGGACATTTCCGGCAAAAAAATAGCCATTCTGGGCTGCGGACGCAGCGGACTGGGTGCAGCGCACCTGGCCGTAGCCCGCGGTGCAGGTGAAGTGTGCATTTTCGATTCCAACCCGAACGCCACCTGTACCGACTCTGATATTTCCTTTGTACCCGGTGCCACGGAGGAGCATGCCCGCGCCTATGCCGCCGACCTCGTGGTTCTCTCCCCCGGTATCGAGGCTGATATTCCCTGGACACAGGCTTTCATCGCCCACGGCGCTCCGCTCATCGGCGAGACGGAACTTGGCTGGCACTACTACAACGGACGCATCATCGCCATCACCGGCACCAACGGCAAAACCACCACCACCGCCCTGCTGGAGCATGTGCTGCAGAGTGCTGGTAAGACGGCCAAGGCCTGCGGCAACTACGGCTACCCGCTCTGCGAGGTGGCGCTCATGGAACCTCAGCCGGAATTCGCCGTGCTGGAAGTCTCTTCCTTCCAGATGGAAACCATCATCGACTTCTGCCCGGAAGTGGCCATCTGGCTGAACTTTGCGCCCGACCACATGGACCGCTACACCAGAGTAGAGGACTATTTCAACGCGAAGCTGCGCATCTTCGAGAACATGAGTGCCGACCAGCTCGCCATCGTGCGCGAGGGCGAGGAGCTGCCGGGGCTCAAACCACAGCGTGCAGGCTTCTCCTCCGTGGTCAGCACCGGGCAGCTGTATTTTGAGGACGGCGCCATCAAGGAAAACGGCTCTGTGCTCACCCCGCTGCTGGGCACCCCTCTGGAGCAGGCCCACAATGCGGAAAATGCCATGGCCACCACCCTGGCCTGCCGTGCCGTGGGGCTGGACGACGCCACCATCAGCGCCGGCATTCGCTCCTTCTGCCCGCCCGGCCATCGCTGCGAAAAGGTGGCAGAGAAAGACGGCATCCTGTGGCTGAACGACTCCAAGAGCACCAACCTGCACTCCACGGAGGCTGCCGTGCGCTCCCAGACCCGTCCCATCATCCTGCTGGCGGGCGGCAAGGACAAGGGGCTGGATTACACCGCCATCAACCCCATGCTGAAAGAAAAGGCGCGGCTCTGTGTGGTATTCGGCCAGATTGCCGAACAGCTCGTGAATACCTTCTCCCCCGTCTGCCGCACCATCCGCGTGGAAACCGTGGAGGAAGCCGTGCAGGCCGCCCACCGCGAAGCCCATGCGGGCGATGTGGTTCTCTTCTCGCCCGGGACCTCCTCTTTCGACCAGTTTACCGGCTATGTCCAGCGCGGCAACTGCTTCCGCGATACCGTCAACAAAACACTTAACCACTGATTTACCGTATCCCCTTATATGAAAAGAAGCCCCCTGAAATCATTCCGCAATTCCGACCTCGACCGCGCCAAACCCCGCAAACGCATCTTCCATTCCTTCATCAACAAGAATCTGAAGCAGCCCAAGCGGCATCACAGCGACACCGGCCTGGTGGAAGACCGCACCAGCAGCACCACCATCGTCCGCATCATTGCCGGACTGCTCATGGTGCATGTGGTCATCATCGGCGGGGCTCTCATGCACGGCAAACTCGTGAAGAGCAAGACCGGTATCGCCGTGGCACCCGGTGTGACCCCGCCCCCGGCAGCTCCTGCCACCCCCGCGCAGCCGGAGGCAGGCCCGGTCAACATGACGGCCGTGCTCACCCCGCAGGCCACTCCGGCCCCCGCACCGGCACCGACACAGCCGCAGCAGGTTCATATCACCCGGAACACCACCCCGGTGCAGCCTGTGGTAGCACCCGCGCAGCCTGCCCCCCAACCGGTACAGGCAACACCGGCCCCCGTTCAGCCGGCCAACACCACCATCGTCAAGCACCGCGTGGAATCCGGCGACAACTGGAACAGCGTTGCCATGCAGTACGGTATCACGGTGGATGAGCTGAAAGCTGCCAACACCTCCGCTGCTGCCAATGCCAACCTCTTCACCGGTACTTTCCTGGATGTTCCCGTCCCGGTGGACTCCGCAGCCGGCAAGGCAGCCGTGGCGGCAGAACAGAAAGCGGTAGAAGAAGCTCGCGGAACGACTCATGTGGTGAAAAAAGGTGAAACCCTCGGAGCCATTGCCCGCAAGTACAAAATCTCACTCAAGAAGCTCTACAGTCTCAACAACCTGACAGAGAAGGATGCCCGCCGCATCCAGCCCGGGCGGGAACTGAAAGTCAGCGAGTAACCCATTCCCTCTGCGGCCCACATGACAACGCGTCTGAGCATCATCTGCATCTGGTCCTGCTTCATCCTGCTGCTCATCATGGGCATCGTGATGGTAGCCAGTACCGGACTGAGCGCTCCGGCGCCCTCCCCCGATGCCGGCAGCAGCACCTACATCATCAAGCAGAGCGGATACGGCATGCTCGGGCTCACTCTCGCGCTGGGGCTCAGCGCCTATGACTATCACAAACTGAGGCGTTGGATACCACTCTTCTGGGTGGCGTGCGTTATTCTGCTGATATTCTGCTACGTGCCCGGAATAGGCCGCACCATCAACGGCGAATCCCGCTGGATTAAAATCGGCATCACCTTCCAGCCCAGTGAGCTGGCCAAGATAACCCTCATGCTGGCCATGGCCAGCTGGTACACCACCCACCGCGAAATTGCCGGCACATTCTGGAAGGGCTTTGCCATCCCGGGCGGCCTTATATTCGGCTTTCCGCTGGTGCTCATTCTCATGGAAAAGGACATGGGAACAGCCGCGGCTCTGGCCATGTCCGGCTTCTGTGTAATGTATGTGGCGGGTGTCCGCGGGTGGCTGATTCTGCTGTCCATTCTGGTGGGGGCCCTGGCCCTCTACATCATGGTCATCGGCAACGAAAACCGAATGACCCGTATTGAGGCATGGTTCGACCCGCAGGCCTTCAGCCAGGGAGCGGGCCGCCAGCAATGGATTGCCATGCTGGCCTTTGCCCGCGGCGGCATCTCCGGGGTAGGGCTGGGCAACGGCATTGAGAAATACGGCAACCTTCCCTTTGCCCACACCGACTTCATCTTTGCCGAAGTAGGGGAGGAATGGGGCTTCCTCGGCACCGTGACAATGCTCACCTGCTATACTTTCATGACGGTGGCAGGCATCGTTCTGGCGCTGCAAACGCAGGAAACCTTCGGGCGCATTCTGACCACGGGGCTGGTATGCACCATTTTCTGGCCGGCGGCTCTCAATATGATGGTGGTCACCTCCATGCTGCCGAACTCCGGTCTTCCGCTGCCGTTCATCAGCTACGGCGGCACCAATCTGGTCTTCACCATTGCTGCCATCGGACTGCTCACCAGCATCCAGCGGCATACCCCCCATATTCCCCCGAACTACTGGCCCTGGCGCCGCATTAAGGAAAACCCCAAATTATGACCCCGAAAAAGCCGCTCAACGTCATCATCGCCTGTGGAGGCACAGGCGGGCACCTGTTCCCCGGCATTGCCGTGGCACAGCAGTTACGTCTGCTGGGGCATCGGCCCATCCTGCTCATCTCCCGCAAGGAGGTGGATGCTGATGCCTCCCGCAAATACGGTGATCTGGAGTTCCACAGCGTGCCGGCCATTGCCAAGCCGCCCTTACTTTCCCTCCGCACTCCCGGTTTCTTCTGGAAGCTGCTCACCACCTACCTGAGCTGCAAACGCATCATCAGGCAGGCCGGAGCCGATGTGGTGGTCGGCATGGGCGGCTTTACATCCCTGCCCCCGGTCAAGGCGGGCCGCGCCCTCGGGCTGCGCACCTACGTGCACGACTCCAATGCCATGCCGGGCAAATCCAATCGCATGACCGCCCGCTGGTGCACACAGGTACTGCTGGGGATGGGCGAGGCCGCCCCGTACTTCCCGGGCAGTGATTGCGTGGTCGTGGGCACGCCTGTGCGCCGGGAACTGCTGCAGCTGCCCTCCCCCGCCGAAGCCCGCCAAAAGCTCAGTCTGCCTGCCGAGGGGCCGGTCATTCTGGTTGTCGGCGGCTCACAGGGTGCGAAAAACCTCAATTCCATGCTCATCGAGGCCGCCGGGGCTGATGCGGGAGTCCACTACCTGGTCATTGCCGGCAAGAGCGATTACGAGCGTGTCAACGGACTGGCAGGCGGTGCCCCGAACATCACGGTGATGGGCTTCTGCTCGGACATGCCGGCAGCCTACGCCGCAGCAGACGGCGTGATAGCCCGTTCCGGGGCCTCCACCCTCACCGAGCTCTCGCTCATCGGCAAGGCCACCCTGCTGATACCCTTCCCCTTCGCGGCAGATGACCATCAGACGCACAACGCCCGCGTCTTTTCCAACGCCGGAGCCGCCATCCTGTACCAGCAGAGCGAGCTGACCACGGAAAAGGTGCATGACTTTGTGCACAACACCGTCATGCAGCCGGATAAACGAACCGCCATGGAGGAAGCCATGCGCCGACTCTCCCGCCCGGATGCCGCCGAGGCCATTGCCCGCGTCATCTCCGGCGAGTAAAAACAATCTCCCCCCACACCTTGGAAAAAGCGCACCCTCGTCCGCCGTATCGGGCGGGGGTGCTTCGCCTCCGCAGCAAAGCATATGCCCACCATCTGCATCAGCATCGACCAACAGGAACTCGTCCTGCGGGATGAGGACGGCTCCATACTCTTCCGCGCCGCCATCTCCTCCGGGGCGGCAGGTATCGGTTTCGAGGAAGGCTCCGGCCGCACACCGACCGGTCGGTTCACCGTCTGTTCCAAACACGGCGAGAATGCCCCGCTGAACACCCTCTTCCGAGCCCGCATTCCCGTGGGTACCTGGCCCTGCCCCGGTGCACCGCAGGATACCATTCTGGCGCGCATCCTGTGTCTGGACGGACTGGAGGCAGCCAACGCCAACACCCGTGCCCGCTATATCTACATCCACGGCACCTCCGATACCGCCCGGCTGGGTATCCCTGCATCCCACGGCTGCATCCGTCTCTCCCCACAGGATATTGCCACGCTCTACCCGATGGTGCCGCTGGGAACAGAAGTCATGATTTTCAATTAACGCTAAGCGCCATTCATCGTTCACCGTGCAAGCTCTATAATCGTTATTTTCAATCTGGTGAGTTTTTTCCACATTGACAAACAGATGCGGAAATGGCACACTCTTGGTCATGAGGACGTTTTATTGCTGCCTGCTGGGAATTCTGATGTCAGGAGTACTACCGAAGGCTTTCGCCAACGATGAAATCATCGTTTCATTGCCGGACAGCCGGGGTGAAGAGGGGGCTGAATCCCTGTCGGAAGAGGAGCGGGAATGGAACAGGCTGCGGGAGATTGCCCGGAACTCCACCTACACACCGGCGCAGAAACAAGAGTTGTACGAAAAAGCCCGCGGGGTGGAAAAGCTGCTGCGCACTCCTGTTAAGCTGCGGGATTATGGCAGGAATGAACAGGCATGGTCAGAAGAGGATTTCTTCTGTCACTACGCCCGGGCTCTGCATGAAGATATGGAGCACTTCATCGCGGAGCACCTCCATAGCGATGTCTATCTGCAGGATTACGGCAAGCAACAGGCCGAGAAGGATGCCGCAGAATGCAAGCGCCGCGTGGATGAACTGGTAAAATGTGCCCGTGCCGCCTATCAGGCCTCTCTGGAATGGTTTGTACGTGATGTGGGTCACAATCATCACTACAACGATAAATCTGAGCTGAGTTTACATTTCCGCACGCACTTACAGAACAGATTGCTGATGGATATCTGTACCATGGGGCAAAACGAGGGAAACTGGTGGGTATCCGGTATCCGGGCAAACTATACCCAGGGAGGTCTGCCCAATAACAGCGCTGCCACCACCGAGTTCGAAGACGCGCTTAACCTCCGAAACTGGGAATGCTTCTCCAAAAGAACAGTTGATGCCTGGCTGCACCATATCGAGGAAGAAACGCTGGATCAATACCGCCAATTTATCGTGCGCTTTATTTATAACAAGGAAGCGGAACAGGCATCCCCCCGCCCCGAAAAACGGGACTATCACGGGATGGGACAGATGCTGAAGAATCTCTTCTTCCGTTCCGAGCCGACGTCGGCGAATTATCTCCGAGAGGAACCGGAGAACAGAGACGTGGAAATTGCACTGTTCAATAAGGCGGAAAAAGCATGGGATGCTTACCTGGAGGCCATCAACAATGTCAATCGCCCCATCGAAAATTGGTATTTCAGCGGAAGTGGCGTTCCCGGCTGGCGCGCAGAGTTCAACGAATCCATGATTCGCTCTCTGGAATCCTATCTTCTCAACGTCATCAGCTTTGCCAACGATGGCAATTTCTCTTACACGTGCCCCGTTGATTTCACCCTGTATGAAATGACGGAAGAAGCTGCCGAGGCCCTCAATAAACTGCCCGGCTGATGCCTCATGAACTACGATAACAGCGCCATCCGCCGCAGAGACCGGCAACTGGATGAATCCTCTGCCCGCCGATTGCTGGCAGAGGCCGAATTCGGCGTCCTCTGCATGCAGGCATTGCCCGGCGGCGGCTATGGTGTACCGCTCCATTTCGTATGGGACGGCATTGACAGGGTCTACCTGCACTGCGCGCCGGAGGGGTATAAGCTGCGCTGTCTGGCCGCAGAGCCCCGCGCCTGCCTGCTTATCACCGGGAAAAACCATATTCTGGAAAAAGCCTTCTCTACGGCATACGAAAGTCTGCTGCTGCATGGAGAAGTATCTCCCGTGACGGATGAAGAGGAAAAGTACTCTGCCCTGCGTGCCTTTCTGCAAAAATACACGCCGGAATCCGGCGAACGCGGCGAGCATTTCCTGCAACACACGGCATCCCGCACCGTAGTGCTGCAATTCCTCATCCGCACGGTCTCCGGCAAAACAAACAGAGGATAAGAAACCGTCTCCCGACCAACTCCTGCTGATACTTATTACCATCTGCAGCGTGGGGGGCCTGCTCTGCACTCACGTCTACATCGCCCTTTGCCTGCTTCCGTCCCGGAAAGACAGCAACGACTACGGTGGCTCGCCCCACTGAGCGCCTCAGGCAGCATCTTCCCCGGCAGATAAAAGAATGCGCGGAATCAACTCCCTCAGGGGAATTGATTCCGCGCACCGAAGAGAAACGCAGTTTCTTACTTGATGAGGCCCAGCTCGCGGCCGGCCTGGGCAAAGGCGGCGATGGCGCGGTCAAGCTGCTCCGTGGTGTGAGCGGCAGAAATCTGGGTGCGGATACGTGCCTGCTCCTTGGGCACGACGGGGTAGAAGAAGCCCATGGCATAGACACCCAGTTCCAGCAGGCGGGCGCTCATGCGCTGAGAAAGCGCAGCATCGCCAATCATGACGGGCACGATGGCGTGACCGGCACCGGCCAGGTTGAAACCGCATTCTTCCATACCCTTGCGGAAGTAGGCAGCGTTGCTCTGCACGCGCTCGGTCAGCTCGGTGGAGGCTTCCAGCATGTCCAGCACCTTGATGGTGGTGGCGGCGATGGCGGGCATCACGCTGTTGGAGAAGAGGTAGGGACGGGATTTCTGGCGCAGCATGTCCACCACTTCCTTGCGGGCAGACACATAGCCGCCGGACGCACCGCCCAGCGCCTTGCCGAAGGTACCGGTGGTGATGTCAATCTTGCCGAAGAGACCGCAATGCTCGTGCGTACCGCGACCGCGGGCACCCAGCACGCCCGTGGCGTGAGATTCGTCAAAGTGAACGAGCGCACCGTATTTCTCTGCCAGTTCGTGAATCTTATCCAGACTGGCCACGATGCCGTCCATGGAGAACACACCGTCCGTGGAGATAAGGATGGTGCGGGCGCCGTTAGCCCTGGCCTCCTGCAGCTTGGCCTCCAGGTCTGCCATATCATTGTTGGCATAGCGATAGCGGGCAGCCTTGCAGAGACGCACGCCGTCAATGATGGAGGCGTGGTTCAGTGAGTCGGAAACGATGGCATCCTCCTTGGTGAGCAGAGCCTCAAAGAGACCGCCGTTGGCATCGAAGCAGGAGCCGAAGAGGATGGTATCCTCCGTGCCGAGGAAAGCGCTGAGGCGCTCCTCAAGCTGCTGGTGCAGCGTCTGCGTGCCGCAGATGAAACGCACGGAAGCCATACCGAAGCCCCAGCGGTCAATAGCCTCCTTGGCAGCCTTCTCCAGCTCGGGATGGTTAGCCAGGCCAAGGTAGTTGTTGGCACACATGTTGATGACCGTGCTGCCATCCTTCAGCCCCACTTCAGAGAACTGGGGGGTGTTGATGTAGCGTTCCTGCTTGAAGAGGCCTGCCTCTTTGAGTGCGGCGAGGTCGCTTACCAGACGATTCTTGAAATCAATGTTGTACATAAGATGATAAAGCTGCAACGAGCCGCGGGGATTGTACTCCCCGAAAGGCTGTCTGTCAATGTTCTATCCCGCCCGCCGGAGGCTTTTTGATTTTTTTTACATTTTTTTTGAACAAAACGGGAGTGGACTGCATCTTACCTGCATCAGTCAATAAAACCCGGCGGGGGAGTGAAGGAGAGAGCACCATCCCGCCACCAAATGGGAGAGGCTGAGTTTCATAAGGTAGTAAGTAGAATGCGGGCGGCCCGATGGGTCGCCCGCGTTTTCTTTGCCCCCGGGGGGCATGGTGCCAGATTTTTCCCTTGCGGCGCGGGGATGAATCAGGTAGAATGGCGAGCGTGAGTTATCAGGTCTTTGCCAGAAAATATCGCCCACGCACCTTCAAGGACGTGCTGGGGCAGGATCATGTGGTGCGCACGCTCTGCAACGCCATCGAGCAGAAGCGTCTGGCGCATGCCTACCTCTTTGTCGGCCCGCGCGGCACCGGCAAGACCTCCACCGCCCGTATCTTCGCCAAGGCGCTCAACTGCAGCGGCGGCCCGAAGGTGGATTTCGACCCGGATGAGGATGTGTGCCAGGAGATTGCGGAGGGGCGCAGCCTGGATGTGCTGGAGATTGACGGTGCCTCCAACCGCGGTATCGACAACATCCGCGACCTGCGCGACAACGTGCAGTTCGCCCCCACCCGCGGGCAATACCGCATTATCTATATAGACGAGGTTCACATGCTCACCAAGGAATCCTTCAACGCGCTGCTCAAGACGCTGGAGGAACCGCCCGCGCACGTGATGTTCATCTTTGCCACCACGGAGCCGCACAAGATACTGCCCACCATCCTGTCACGCTGCCAGCGTTTCGACCTGCGCCCGATTCCGGCAGACATCATTGCCCGCCACCTGGTCAATATCGGTGCCAATGAAGGCGTGGCCGTATCAGAAGCCGCCGCCTTTGCCATCGCCCGCGTGGCCGATGGCGGCATGCGCGATGCCCAGTCCATGCTCGACCAGCTGGTCTCTTTCTGCGGCAACCGCATTGAGGAAGAGGATGTGAACGACATCTTCGGTGTGACCAGCCGCGAGACCGTGGCCCGCGCCCTGGCCTATATCCTGGACCGCCAGTTGCCCAGCCTGCTGCACCTGGTGCATGAACAGGCTGAAACCGGACGCGACATGGGGCAACTGCTCTCCGAAATCATGGGCGCCGTGCGAGAGCTGCTCATCTCCAAGGTCGCACCCGAAGAAGCTTCCATCTCCCTGCCGGAACAATGGCGAGAGACGCTCGCCGCCCTCATCAACCGCACCCCGGCCGATAAGATAGTGCGGCTCATGGAGGTGCTTTCCGGGGCAGAGGAACACATGCGCTGGAGTACCAACAAACGTCTCCACCTCGAAATGGGGCTCATCCAGGCCGTCCATTCCCTGGCAGAGGCCAATATCAGCGATATCATCCGCGCCCTCAACGGCGCACCGCTGCCGGATACCCCCATCGCCACCACTCCTCTGCCCGCCGCCCCGGCCATGCCCCAGCCCGCCGCTCCGGCAGCCGCCCCGATACCGGTCACGCCGCCTGCCCCGGAACCGCAGCCGGTGTCTCCCCCGCCCCCCATACCGGAGCCTGAGCCGATGCCGGAGCCTCCCCCCATGCCGCCGGGACTGGAGCCGATAGATGACGCGCCGCCCTTGTTCGGCGACCAGCCGCTGCCGCCGGAAGAACCGGCAGACACACCGCCCGCCGCCGGTCCGATGACACCGGAGATGTGGCAGGCTCTGGTGACAGAGCTGCAGAAGCGCGCCCCGCTCAAGGCCGGAATGATTGGCAATACACTCTTCACCGGCGATGAGGACGGACTGGTGACCATCGGCATCCACCCGGAGGACACGGACACGCGCGATGCTCTGCTGGAGGACGACCTGCGGCAGCTGATGGATGAGCTGGCACCCGCCATCTGCGGCCACGGCATCACCCTGCGCCTTGTCATGGACAGCAGCCTTCCCCCGCCCTTGGTGGAAGCCCCGCCGCCTCCCCCTCCCCTGACGGAACCCACCCCGCGCCCCAAGCCCCAGCCGAAACCGGCCCCCGCCCCGGCAGCTCCCGCCAAACCGGAAGCCCCACCCTCCCTGCGACCCACGGATGAGGAGTTCTACCATGACCCGCTGATTGAGCTGGCGCTCAAGGAGTTCCACGCCTCCATCATCAAGCAGTAATCTTTTTATTCATCATCAACCATACGAACAGACACCATCCATGAACCTCCAGAAACTCATGAAGCAGGCCCAGGCCATGCAGGCCAACATGGCCAATGCTCAGGCCCGCCTGGCAGAAAAAGAATTCACCGCAGAAGCCGCCGGCGGCAAAATCAAGGTCACAGCCAACGGCACCGGCATGGTAACCGCCCTGAGCATTGACCCCGCCGTCGTTGACCCGGATGATGCGGAGTTCCTGCAGAGTCTCCTGCTCAAAGCCGTGCAGGACGCCCTCAACGGCTCCAAGGAAATGGCAGAAAAAGAGATGCGCAAGGTGACCGGCGGTCTCGGCTTCCCCATATAATCATCTTCCCATGAAGCGCGGATTCCTCCAGTACCTGCCTTTCACCATCCTGCTGGGCGGCATTGCAGCGGCCGCCCCGGTGCAGGTGGGTATCCTCCCGGCTAAAATTGTGCCGGAGCAGGTGGCTACCCTGCCTCTGGAGCGCGGTATCGTGAGCGACCTGGCCACCCCCGGCGAACCCCGCAAACGCGGTGACGTGCTGGCCGTGCTCAATAAGGAGCAAATGGAGCAGGAACGCGAGGAAATGGAGCTCAAGCTCGCCCGCGACCGCATGAGCCGCAAGGATGAAATCCGCAAGCTGGAAGCCCAGAGGCGCAAAATCGTCTTCTACCTGAGACTCTCGAACAACGAACGGCGCTACGCTCAAACCGCAGGAGGCGAGAACGACCTGCCGCCCACCGATGAAAGCCTGGCAGATATTGATGAGCGCATCGCTCTGCTGAAACGCGAGGTGGAGAGCATGGGGCGCATCCGCAACAATGAACTGACCCGCAAGCATGCCCGCAACACCCTGCGCATGCCCTTCGACGGTCGGGTGCAGTACCACTTCACCCTGCCGGAAGACACGGCCGAACCGTTCGAATACAACGCCACCGGCTCCCTGCCCTTTGCCACCATCTGCGATGACTCTGCTTTCTATATCACCGTGAACATTGGCCGAGCAGAGCTGACCCAGCTGCCGGAGCAGCAGTTTCAGGTGCTCATCAGCCTGCCGGAAGGTCGCGAGCTGCGCGGCGACTTCTCTCACCGACGCGTGGAACAAGGCAATGGCGGCGATATGCTCGTCTACTTCTTCCGAATTCCGGAAAAAGACCACGACTGCGCATTCAGCATGCTGGGCAGCCACGCCCGTGCTCAGCTGATATTCAATGCCCCGGAGGGAACCATGCAACTCGACAAGGGTGAGCTGGCCCGGCATCCGATGGCCACAGAATGCCGGAATTGGGAAGAATTGATACAGAAACTCTACCCTGAGTACCACCTGGTCCTCATCGGCGAGCACCAGATTCTCATCCGCCCCCGCTGAAAATGAACCTCACCTGCCGCAACATCTGCTTCTCTTATCTGCGAAACGCCCCTGTATTGCAGAATTTTTCCCACGTATTCCGACCGGGTGTCACTATCCTGAAAGGCTATTCCGGCTCCGGCAAAACCACCTTGCTCAAGCTGCTGGCCGGCTATCTGAAAGCACAGTCCGGAAGCATTGAGACACCCACCGGCAACAAGGTCACCGGCCGGCGATACCGCCGTCGGGACGTGGCCTACATGTTCCAGGGAATCAACCTGCTGCCGCTCATGAGCGTGGAGCGCAACCTGCGGCTCGCCGCAGAGATGGCCACCCTGCCCGGCAAGCTGTGGAAACCCCGCTGCGAGGCCCTCCTGCGCGATTTGGGGCTGGAGGAGCTGCGCCACCGCCGTGCCGACAAGCTCTCCGGCGGTCAGGCCCAGCGCGCCGCCCTGGCCCGCACGCTGATGAAGGATGCCCCCACCGTCCTGCTGGATGAACCCACCTCCGGCCTGGATGACAGCAATACCAACATCATCCGCAAGCTGATTCAGCAGGATACCGCCGAACGCATCTGCATCATCAGCACCCACGACAGCCGCCTCTTCGACCTGGCAGATGATCTCATTGATTTCGACACTCCTGTATCTTGCTAAGGATACACTGCACCGCTGGCTCTCGCGGCTGTCCAGCCCGCTGGCACGTGTGCTTGTGGTGTTCTTTCTGTCGCTCTGTGCCCTCTTTTTCCTGGGCACCTATGTCATCTCCGTCAACATGGTGCGCGACCGCATCATGGCCGAGGGGGGCGACATGGTGCATGCCATCGTCTCCCCCGAACACAACGGCAGCTTCCATGTGCCCGGGCAAGCCGACCTGAGCAACTGGCTGCAGGCTGATTCCTGGAACCTCCTGGTCGCCGGGAGCGCCCGCACGGCTGACCGCCGCTCTGTCACCATCTACACCACCGATTTTGCCCGCTACGGGCAACTGCTCCCCCTCATGGCACAGGGCGGATGCCCCACGCTGGTCTGCCCGGCGGAGGGAAATGACAGCCTCCCGGAAGGGCTGACGGATATCACCACCGGCGGCCGCCACGGCAGCACCCACACCGTCTGCGTGCGCCATCTTCCTGCCGGGCACCCTCTGGCGCGCATGCTGCACCACGGCGGCCTGCTTCTCTCCCCGGAGGATGCGGCAGCTCTCCTGGGCGAGGAGCGCCTGCAACGGGCCACCCGCCAGCTGCTGCTGCAAGTGCATCGGCTGAACAGCGCGGATGATATCCGGCGCGTGGAGCACTACCTGCAGAACCTCATCCGGCTGGAGGGAGCACACGGCAGCGTGACCTCTGCCGTGCGCCTGCTGGAGCAGATGGACATCATCCTGAGCAACCAGATGCAGTGCCGCGCCGGATTCTGTCTGGGCATCGTCCTCATCGTCGGCATCCTGCTCACCTCACTGGCCGGTATGGAGTACCGCCAGAATGAATACATCTACACGCTCATGAAAAGCTTCGGCATCCACCCCATGCTGCTGGTGCTGAGCTTTCTCTGCGAAAATCTCCTGCTGGTGGTACTCTCCTTCGCCGCGGCCTTTGCCGTTTTCATGCACAGCCAGGACATCATCCTCACTCAATTCTTCAAACTGAGCGAATACCGCCTCAGCGCAGAGGAGATTATGCCGGAAATACGGCTCATCAGTGCGGCGCTGCTGCTCTGTGTTCTGGTATCTTCCCTGCCCATCGTCGTGGCGGCCAACCGCGAAATAGGACGCGTCCTCAAATAGTGAAAGTTCCTTTCTCTGTCAGCTTTTTGTTGCAGATGTAATTTTAGCTTGAATCCCCGCGTTTTTGTGCTAGAAATAGCATATCTTTTCCCTTTACAGGGCTTTTATCACCTCATTCAACAATAATATAATACCATGGATATCCAAGTTGCAGTCCTTTGCGACTACGCCGCCGATTATCAGGGCAAGCTCTGCGTGCAGGGCGCCTTCGATACTCTCTTCGCCCGCCAGTTCCCCGTCATCCACCCCTCCTGCGCTCTGGCTCTCCGCCTCTGCATGACCCCCGAGGACGCCGGTGACCACAAGCTCGGTATCGCCATTGTGGACGAAGACGGCACCCCCCTCGATAAGGAGCGCATGCCCATCGTTGGTGACCTCAAGGTGGCTCTTCCCGAAGGCGCTGCTTTCCTCACCCGCAACCTCATCATGAACTTCCAGGGCCTTCGCTTCGAGAAGACCGGCAACTACAGCATCGACATCACCCTCGATGGCGAGCTCGTGCAGCGCACCCCCCTGCGTCTCGTCCAGGTTGCTCAGCCCGACCAGCAGTAATTCTTTACTGACAAGTTTCAAAAAAAATCCCTTTCACCCCATCGGTGGAAGGGATTTTTACTTTTCTGATACACGCCCCCGACTACCGTCTGCGGCGGGCGAGATTCAGCAGGGCGGCATAGGCGCGATTCTCACCGCAGGCGGCGGCCTTGCGATACCAGTAGGCAGCTAATTCCGCACTGCGGGGAGCTCCCAATCCCTGCTCAAAACAGTCCCCCAGCTTCAGGGCCGCAGCCGCATGGCCACGACCGGCAGCAGCTTCCAGACAACTGACGCCCCCCGAAGGGTCGCGACGACACCCCAGCCCTTTCAGGTAGCACTTGCCCAGCCAATAAAGAGCATCCGTATCTCCCGCGCGGGCGGCCGCATCAAACCACTCCACCGCCTCCTCAAAATTGCGTCCCTCGCCGCGCCCGCGAATCAGCCTCTTCGCCAGCTGCATACACGCCGCCACATCACCTGCCGCCGCCCGTGCTCGCAAATCCGTCATCATGGCAGGCATCAGAATTCCTTGCGGCTGAAAATCCAGGTGGCCGTTGCCACATGCAGCAGCAGATACCCCAGCGCTATCATCGCCAGAGTGCCCAGCGCAGCCCAGGAAAGCGAAGCCCCGGCAGCCGCCGTATCTGCCACCGTAAACAGGCTGAAATCCGGCAGCAGCACGCTGCACACCGTCTCCACACCCCGCATGAAGGCCGATGTCCCCTGCCCCGATGACAACGAGACAAACAGAGAACTCTGGAACATCCCCACAAAATAACCGCCCAATCCGAAAATGATGCTCACGATACTGCCGCTCGTGCAGCAGGAAATCAGCAGGGTGAATCCGGTCAGCACCACATACCCCAACAGGGAGGCCAGAATACCCCGCTGCAGGTTCCAGCTGTTGCCGGCCTCTGCCACCTGCTCCAGATAGGGGCGCATCTCCTCTGCCGTGTATCCGTGGGCGGTCAATGCCGCCGTCAATTCAGCGGAAACAGCCGCCCCGCGCACCTGCAGCAACAGACTCATCAGTCCGTCCATCAGCCCCAGCATCAGCACCAGCAGAGCAACCACCCCCAGCGCCTTCCCCAGCAGGTAATCAAAACGCGGCACCGGCTTGCACAGAATCGTGTAGAGAATCCTGTCCTCCGTATCGCGGGGAATCAGCAGCGCTGTTGCCGCCACACAGAATATCACACCAAAGAGATGCATGCATCCCAGACAGACATCCTTGAGGAACTGGAGCTGCGCCACGCCCTGGTACTCCATGCTGATGTTCTCCTGGTACGGCACAAACTGCAGCGCCAGAAACAGAACCGCCACCACCGCCGGCACCAGAAAAAGGCGCATCCGCACCAGCTGCGTCAGCGTCACCCCGGCCACAGCTGCCACCCGGGCAGGCATCCGCAACACACCTGTGAGCAAGCCGCCCATGTGACTCCCCCCTCCGCGGGTGTTTCAAGACTTACTTGCGGGCAGCGTGCTCACCATCGTCAATCAGCTGCCAGAACGAGCGGGAATTACCCAGCGACACGTCCTCAGAATCCCCACCCATACCGGAACGGAAGAGGAAATCCTTCAGCGAGTCTGCATGCAGCACACGCTGCACCACCACCGTCTCCTCGTTCTCCACCGTAAAATAAATGCGGTAATCCTGGGAACGGAAGCGGTAAATACGGCGGCCATTGCGCTCCACCACGCCAAAACGGGAATCCGACGGATTATCCTTCAGACAATCCGCATCCACCTGAAAGCCGTTGAACAACTGCAGCAACTCCAGGGCAGGAATGGCAGAAACCTCTGCCGCACTGATTTCATTAAAAGCGATCTGATGCACGGGTTGACTATACTTTAACCCACTCCTTTTAGCAAGCAAAATGTGTGTCCTCATCGCGGCCCTTCCGGCGCGTTCATGCACTCACGCACCTGCGGTTTTACAGACAGCGGAAACATACGCAGAACAGCCATCAGAAAAATCCCCGGCGGCAATGAAGCGACCGGGGATTGTACTCTTGCTATGAAAGGATGCTATCAGGCATCGTTCTGGAGGGCTTCCTCTGCCAGCATGCGGCAGGAGCGCAAATCCAGCTTGCCCGTGGGCAGCGTGGGGATGGACTCCACGGGAACCACATACTTGGGCGCCCAGAGATTCGGGATGTTGTGGGCGGCCAGAGCCGTGCGGATTTCGGCCAGAATGGCCTTTTCCTCCGAGGAGCGCTGGTGCTGCGGCAGGGCAGAGAGGAGGACGAGCGCCTCACCTTTCTGCTCATCCGAAATGCCGGTCACAGCTATCTGCACGCCACCCTCAGCAGCCGGATCTATCTGCAGAGCCTCGCTGATGGCCTGCTCCACACCCTCATGGGGCACCATCTCGCCACCCACTTTGGAGAAGCGGGAAAGGCGGCCGCCCAGAGTAATGAAGCCGTTGAGGTCCATGGAACCGATATCGCCGGTCTTGAACCACCCATCGCGGAACAGCTCGGGATTCATCTCTTCCTTGCCCACATAACCGTTAAAAATGTTGGCACCCTTGAACCAGAGCATGCCCCGCTCGGAGAGCGGAATCTCACGCGTGTCATCATCCAGGTCGGTCACGCGCACAGCCAGGCCCGGCAGCGGAGCACCGATGCTGCGTTTCACCGTGCCGGGCACGTAGAAGGCAGAACCGGGAACGGCAGGAGCATCCGGCATGTTCACAGAGCAGACAGGGGCTGCCTCCGTCAGGCCATAGCCCTCCAGCATCTCCACACCGCAGCGTTCCTTGAACTCGCGCTCCAGGTCAGGCTGCAGCTTCTCTGCACCCACGATGAAGTAATGAACCGACTTGAAGGTATCGTCCCCGGCGCGGCGCAGCATGGCACGGGCAAAGGTCGGGGTGGAGCACACCAGCGTCACCTTGTACTTCTCAATCAAATCGCAGAGGTTGCGGGCATCCGTCGGGTTCGGGTAGGAGATGACCGGATACCCCGTCAGCAGCGGCAGGAACATCGTCACGGTCAGACCGAAACTGTGGAAGATGGGCAGACTGCCCAGGAACACCTCCTCACCCAGCGGAATGCGGCTGGCACACTGGGCCACATTGGCCAGCACCATGCGGTGGGTCAGCACCACGCCCTTGGGCTCGCCGGAGGAACCGCTGGTGAAGAGCATCACGCACTCATCATTGTTGCGGCGGGCATCCGTATCAAAGCGCTTGCAGATGAAGTTCGCCGGAGCCATCTTGGCCATCAGCACATTGGCTATCAGCTTCTTCTTATCCAACCCGCCCAGCAGGTCCTCCACATAGATGCACTGCTCATGCGGCGGCCAGGGGAAGGCCTCCAGCTTCTGGCGGAACTTGCGGGCGGAGATGAAGGTCTGAAGCCCGGCCTGTCGCACGGTGCTCTCAAATGCCGCCTTCGAGGAGGCGTAATTGATGATGACGGGAGTCACCCCGGCCAGCATGCAGGAAAGCGTGCCTATCACACCACCCGCACCGGGCGGCAGAATAACACCCACGCGCGCCTCTCCCCGCTTCTTCAGCATGGGAGCCACCGTCATGGCCACACCCAGCGCCTTGAAGAACGGCAGCTCCGAGCCGGTCATGCCATCAATGATATTGACCTTACCGTTGGCACGCATGCTCCTGACCACGGCGGATGTCACGGAACCGCACAGCTGCGGACAGGCTGCGAAGAGTTCCGCACCCTTGCTCATCCAGGCAGACAGCACGCGCTCACCGGTACGGGGACCGGGATGCAGCTGCGGCATGATGCACATCTCCTCCCGGCAGGGCTGCGTGTTGTCATCACGGAACAACCCGTTCAGATTTTCCGTGTAATACCCCAGAAACACGGGGATGGGTGAAATATGCAGACTCCCCACAGCAGACAGGAACGGCGAGGGCACATCTGCCAGCGTGCCGCGGCACTTGGCCACCTGCCCCGGCAGGAACACCACGCTCTTGCCCTCTGCCATGCGATCCAGTATCTGTTCGCGCACGCGGCGGGAAGTCGTGTTGCGGAAATCAAAATATTCGATGTCTACCTTCTTCTTCTGCAGGTAGTCCATAATCTCCGGCGCAGGCGGGAATGTGGAGTCCACCAGGTAACAGACCTGGCCGTTGAGCAGATGGTGCAGCGCCTTCCCCGCCGCCACGCTCAGACGGTTGGGCATATAGAACGCCGGACTCTTCACATTTTCCTGCCCGCTGACATTCAGCGGATTATTCAGAACAGGGAGAATAGCCATAATGTGTATTGTATTTCTTAAAAAAAACCGGGCCACGAAAAGACCACCCGCTTGTTGTTAAACGGGTGGTCTCTTTTTACCCGCAGGTATATTGTAACATATAACCTGCCATTTTCCAGTAAATTCTTACTGCGTTCGGGTGATTTAGAACGTGTAGGTCAGAGAGACGCTGCCCACCACACCGAAGTTCTTGAAGGGGATGTTGTTGTCATCCTCAGAGTACTGACGGAATTCAGACTGCTTATTGGCCTTGATACCACCCTTGCCGAGCCAGTTGAAGCTCACACCGGGAGTCAGAATCAGGTTCTTCTTGATGAACCAGGGGGTGGAGAACTTGATCCAGAAAGCCTGAGTTCCGTTAGCACAGGCGAAGTAGCGACTGTCAAAGTAGTCAGCCGTGGCGCTCATGGCGAACTCCAGCACACCGGCCACCTTGATATCCTCGGGAGTGCCGACGATGGGAGCCTTGAAGCGCACATACGGCTCAAACCACCAACCGGTGATACCCTGGCAGCTGAAGCTGGTCGTCACACCGACTGACACCCACTTGGCGGGCGTCCACTCGGGAGCAATGAAGAACTCATTCACGTTGGAAGCGCCCTGGTCGCGGTAGTGCTTGGCCATCACGCCCAGCAGACCGCCGTGCACGAACTTGTGACCGAAAGCCACGTTCCACTTCTCCTGCGTGTACTTGAAGTCATGAACGAGAGCGAACTCGTTCTCGATGTTGCAGTTCTTAATCTTCTGAGGACCGGCGGCAGCCACGATGGCAGCCTTCTCCTCGGCAGACATGTTCATGAAGTACTGCATGGGAACCCCCATCTGCTGGGAAAGCTGAGATGCAGCAGCCATGAAGACCGTGTTGGGACCGGCATCCGGGTTACCGTAGAGCGTGTGACCGGAGCAGGGAGCAGCGTAAGCAATCGTGCTGTTGAAGCTCCAGTATCCCTCGCGTCCAAAATCATAGCTTGTCTTCAGAGCGGCAAAACCGATACTGTCACCCTGAGCCACAGAGTGCGTCAGAACATAACCGCGACCGGTGTAGTTGGTGGCATAGCCACCCGTCAGGGAACCGGAGAGACGCTTGAATTCCGGAGCCTGCTCAAGAGCAACGGCGGGAGTTCCGGCAAGGGCGGTCGTGCTCAGCAGAGCGGCGGCAATCAATGTATAGCTAAGTTTCATGTGTTATACGTGTTGTTTTTTGAAGGGATTCAGACCGCTCGTTTCATTTCGGTCGTTCTCCGCGCTCAGATTAGCTTTTCTAACGGATTTTGTCAAGAAAATATGCTAGAGCATAGTCTATTTGTCATACTTTTTATTCTTTTCTGTCATATTTTTGGGTATTTTTGGGGTTTTGTCTGTCATTTTTGTCTTTTTCGTGTCATTTTCTTGAATTTCACTGCACACACACGAGCGGATATGACGCTACGCTGGCAACATACCGCCGCAAATCAGGTCAAAAAAAAGGAACCCCCGCAAGGATTCCCCTTTTTTTGCATACAAACGCGCCGCAGAGGCGGTTCAATTTCCGTTTTGGCGCAGGTCTCTGCCGCTGATGATGGGCCGATAAACGGGCTGCGGCGCCGCACAATATTCTCTCGTGGTGGGGAGATATGCTTTTTTCAGACGCTTTGCCCCCCCGGACGGAGGCAGCCCGAGAGCGATTGGCCTGCACCCGCGCAGCCCGATTCTGAGCCGACGCAGTCTTGGCAGGATGAGCCCGCGCACGCGCCGGACGAACGGCAACCCGATTCAGACTCTTATAAAAGGCAGCCGCCGGGGCTGCAAACGCAGCCTCTGCCACCGATGCAACAGAACTGCACACCGCCACCAACACTGACAATACTGTAATATAAATTTTATACATAACCTGTTCTGCCGAATCGCGCACCTCTGCTTTTCTGCATCCATTCCAACGGCTGCAGGCGCATTCGGAGCCCCTTCCCTCCCCGGTTCGGCTGAGCGACCATACCACTTTCTCGAATATATGCAAGCAAAAACAGCTACATACTGTCGCTATCCACGTGTGTCACAAATCTTTGGGAGACATGCAAAAAAAGGCGAAAAAAAGTCGGTTTATCGTCACTTTTTATCTTGTCAAACACTCAGGATATGCTATATTGGTAGAGTTCCCCGCCGCAGTTATGTGCGGCAAAAGGAACGCATTAACAACAAACCAAAAGAATACAACCATGAAGTACATTACCATGCTCGCCCTCACGGCAGCTGCTTTCGTTTCCTGCCAGCAGCAGCAACAGCAGCAGACTCCTCCTCCGTCTGACCCCGTTCCGCCGCCCCCCGTGGAACCCGTCAAGAAGTAAGAGCATTCGTCAATTTAACAGAAAAGCGCATCCGTTCACTCGGGTGCGCTTTTTTTTCTGCGTCGCACCAAAGAAAAACCCCGCCTTGCAGCGGGGTTGAAGCGTATTCGCTCTGCGGAGGGGCTCAGCAGATGCCGCAGCGCTTCAGGAGCGCTTCGGGGTCCGGGTCGCGCTGCATGAAGTCGCGGAAAAGCTCCGCTGCGGGGCGGGAATTGCCCTGAGAGAGGATACAGCGGCGGAAATCACGCCCGGTGGCGGGGTTGAAGATACCTTCCTTCGTAAAGCGGGAGAAAGCATCGGCCTCCAGCATCTCGGCCCATTTGTAGGAATAGTAACCCGCCTCGTACCCGCCGTCGAAGATGTGGTTGAACGCCCGCAGCATGCTGAAGGTCTGCTCCGTGACCGGCACGCGGTAGTCGGCCAGGATTTCGCGGTCCACTTCCTCGATATTGCGGTTGAGGTAAGCGGCGGTGTTGGTGTGCAGCTCCAGATCCAGCTTACCGAAACAGAGCTGGCGCATGAAAAACGAGGCCGCGCCGTAATTGCGGGCCGCCAGCATCTTGGTTTTCAGCTCTGCGGGCATCAGCTCCCCGCTCTGCCAGTGGCGGGCATAGCGGTCGATGGCCTCACTCTCCCAGGTCCAGTTCTCGTTAATCTGGCTGGGCAGCTCCACAAAGTCCCAGGCCACATTGCAGCCGGAAAGGCTCTTCACCTCCACATTACTGAGCACCTGGTGCAGCAGGTGGCCGAACTCGTGGAACACGGTCTCCACCTCATAATGACTGAGCAGAGCGGGTTTATCACCCACGGGGCGGCTCATGTTGCCGCACATGAGGGCCAGATGCGGCAGGCGCGGAGCACCATTCACGGGCGGCAGCCCGGTGGAAAGACAGTTCATCCACGCCCCGGCGCGCTTGGATTCGCGCGGGTACCAGTCGGCATAGAAAGAGCCGAGGTGCTCGTTGCTCTCCTCATCGTAGACCTCATAGAAGAGCACCTCCGGGTGCCAGACCTCCACCGCCCCCTCCGGCAGGGTTTCACCCTCTGCCACACAGGCGGTAGTGCGGGAAACAAAGCGGATACCGTACAACCCGGCATAGATGGAGAACATGCCGTCCAGCACGCCTTGCATGGAGTAGTAGGGCCGCAGCTCCTCCGTGTCGAAATCGTAGAGTGCCTTGCGGCGTTTTTCGCTCCAGTAGGAGATGTCCCAGGGCTTCATGACGGGGATGGAAGCCCCGGTCTGCTCCTCTGCATAGCGGCGGATGGCCTCCTGCTCCTCCACAAAGGCGGCCTTCACACGGGCGTGCAGGTCGTTGATGAAATTCAGCGCTGTGATACCGCTGCCGGCCATGCGGCGGGAGGTCACATAGTCAGAGTAGCGCTCATAGCCCAGCAGGGCGGCCTTTTCCACCCGCAGCGTCAGGATTTTGTTGATAAGCTCGGCATTATCATAATCACCTGTGCCCTTGGCACCCATGGCACGCCAGACGCGCTCGCGCAGGGATTCGCAGTCCGCGAAGGTCATCACCGGCTGAACGGAAGTGAATTGCAGCGTGAAGCGCCACTGCGGGGCTTCCTCTGTGCCGTGCCCCTTGGCCAGAGCATCCAGACGAGCCGTCTCGCGGGCAGATTCGGGCAGACCGGCAATTTCGGCAGGGTCGGCAGTCACGTATTCCCAGGCATTGGTGGAATCCAGCACGTTTTCACCGAATTTCTGAGAGAGCTGCGCCAGCTCCGTAGACAGCTCCGCATAGCGCAGCTTGGCCTCATCCGGCAAATCCGCCCCGCTCTCACGGAAATCGGCCAGCGTTTCCTGAATGAAGCGCTGCTTCACCGGGGAAAGCTCCTGCACCCAGGGTCGGGTGGCAGCGTCTTTCAGCACGGCATAGAGCCGGGGATTGAGCGTCACGCTGCTGGAGAACATGACCACCTCCGGCATCAGCTCATTCATCACCTCTCGGCAGGCGGGCGAATCCATGACGGATTGCAGGTGCGAGAGCCTCTGCCAGCCGCGCATGAGGGCGGCACTACTCTCCTCCAGCGCGGCAAAGGTGTTATCCCAGGTCGGCTCCTGCACGGCACAAATGGCCTCAACGGCGGCTTTGGCCTGCTCTATGGCCTGCGGGATTTCCACACGCGCGCGCTCCGGGGTAAGCCGACTCCACGCCGGCATCAGCGTATCTTCCAAAAAAGGAGTATCAGTCATTGTGAGTTACGAGTTATGAATTACGAGTTACGAATGATGACAATGGCACTCGCCGCCGCAGTCACAGTCGTGCCCGTGGTGGTGCTCATGCCCGCAGGTGCAGTGGTGCTGCGGCTGCCCGTTATCGCCCTCCGGATCCAGATCGGCATCCTCAATCTCCGGCGGCAGCGGGGCATCATCCTCCGGGTGGTAGGGCGGCTCCAGCTTCGCCGCCAGCGAGGGTGTGGCGGCTACCTCTGCTGCAAAGCGGCCATGCACGTTGCGCGTGCGCAGGTTGGCACCGGCGGCCAGCAGGCGGTCCACAATCGTCTCATAGCCATAGTGAGCGGCCAGATGCAGCGGCGGCTGGCCGTAGGCATTGCGGGCATTCACATCTGCACCGACAGCCAGCAGCAGAATGATGAGCCCCTCATCCGGCTCCACCCCCATGGCGGCCAGATCCGGGGAGAGGTCAATTTCATCCTGCAACAGCAGCGTGGCCGCCTGGCGCAGCTCGGCGGGGTCATCGCAGCGCATCAGCACCTCCAGGAACTCCTGTACCGGCTCATCAAAATCATCCGGATCCAGGTCGGCAGCCATATCGCGCAGCTCCTCCACAGAGACGCGCGGCTTCTCGTCCTCCTCAATCGTCACACTGTTCCATTGCAAATCACTCATGCACCTATCCTACCGCAAACCGCCCCGGAACGCAACGTCAAAGCATTGCATACTGCCATCGCCTGAGTAAAACCGCGGCCGCCGTACGTAACCTCACGTGTCGCATTTCTAATGCGATGTCCAGCAAAATGATTGTAAAAACTTCAATTAAAATAAATAAGAGCAATTTATTAAACTACCATACAGGTGGCAATATGCACGCTAAAATTCTCGCATCTCATTGCTGCACAACGGCGTAACAGTCTATCGCATTAGAAATGCGATAGACTGCCGACGGGCTGCTCACTTGCATCAGCCTGTCACGTCACCCAAAAATCACTTACAAAGAGCAACAACATGAAACTGAAACTTACACGCGCAATGCTGCTGGCCGTACTGATGGCCGGCGCCTATCAGGCAGAGGCCGCCCGTAGTGGCTACGAAGCCTTACCCGGGTATATTGACAAGGTAGAGACCGATGAAACCCTGGTGGTGAACCCCGATACTGAGGGCATGAACCAGGCTTTCTATCGCCCCTATGTGAAAGACGGAGTCGGCACCGCAACCATCAATGCGAGCGGCACCATGAACGCAGCACTCTTCGTGCGCGAAGGCACAGTTGCCGTGACTTCCACCGGCGACACCCGTACCATCGTTGAGCTGAACCCCGCACTTGCAGGGAACAACAGACTTTACGATGGATGGTTGCTTGACCGGAGCGAATATGATATCTTCGGCACATCGACCAGCCTTTCCATCAGCGGTGCAAATGCAGCCATGACCATTGACGGAGCCACCGTCCGTTCCAAAGTAGCGACCTCCATGGTGGTAGGCAGTCCGGATGGCAACGGCTCGCTGTCTCTCACCAACGGAGCTGTTCTGAACAACCAGAAAAGCGCAGCCGGCATCGGTTTCTTTGTCGGCGCCATGGTTAACGGCGGGGATAACTACTATCCGGCTCACATCCACGGCACCAAAGCCGCGGCCGACGCAAATGGGTATACCGATGATGAGAGCGGTTATAAAGCCGCGCAGAATGCGGCCGAATATACCGGCGGCATCTACACCACACTGTCAGATGGCAACAAAATTGGAGCCGGCAGCGTAACCGTGGACGGCGGCTCCCGCCTGTTCGGTGGTTACATGACGTTCGCGCTCGGTCAGGGTCAGGTTACAGTAAAAGATGGTTCTCAGCTTTTTGCCGTGTATGATAACGTGGCAGGCTCCAATGAAGAGCGGGTAGGTACTTCCGGAATGGCCCCCATTGGTGGTACTGTCGATCAGTACGAAACAGTATTCGGTGCCGCGAAGAATACCACATCCGTGGTGAACGTGGAATCCGGCGAAAACGGTGGCGGTAAGTTCTACATCGGTTCCGGTCTCAAGGTGGCTGCATACGATGGCACGGATGTCACCATCAACGTGGATGGCGAGGGCTCTCTGCTGAAAGTGGAGGGCAGCACCAGCAAGACATACGTCGGTCATACGTTCAATGGGAAAAGTATACTTCAACCTACGGATCGTTCCTGGTCTCAGAAAGGCGGAGCCCAGAATGCCACGGCAACGTTCAATGTGACCAATGGCGGCGCTGTTGAACTGCAGGATGCCTATCTGGGGCATTCCTCCGGCGGCACAACGGTAGCTGTCAACATCGGCAAGGACTCCAGCTTCAGTGCCACATCGCTGGACGTTCAGAATGGGACAACCATCACCAACTCCGGTGAGCTGAGTGCCACGGGTGCCATCACGCTGAACGGAGGCAAGCTGATTCTGCAGGACGAAGCCCTGGTGGAAGCCACGCAGCTGATTATCAAGAGCGGCGCCGTGCTGGAAACAGAGGAGTTCTCCGATACTGCCGTGGTGATGCTCTTCGCCATGACCCCGGATGAAGAGGCACTGATGGAAGATCCGGCCGCAGCCATGATTGACGCCGAACTGGTGCTGGAAGATAACGCCATCGTCAATTTGAACAATGTCGCGCTTGACCTGAATGGTAAGGCTCTTACCATGGGTGCCAACATTCAGGTGACCTACACCGGCAATGTGGCAGCAGGCGAAGATTTGGTCCTCTTCCGCAATGTCGGCAACGCCGCCGAAGGCACGGAGTATGAGTTGACTCTGAATGGACAGACCACGACGGCTACGGTATCGGGTGATAGCATCGTGATTGCCGCCGCCGTTCCTGAGCCGACCACGGCCACGCTGAGCCTGCTGGCTCTCGCCGCGCTGGCTGCTCGTCGCCGCCGCAAATAAAAAGCGCCTTTTTCATTGACTGAAGATTCGGGCCGCTGCTCATTGATGAGCAGCGGCCCTTTTGAATTCAGCTCCCCGGCTGCCGGTGAAAAGAAAGTGCTCTCGGATATGAACCACTCATGCTCGCTCAACAGACTAATTTATCATTTTACATTGTGGGGAGAAGTGTGCTAGAATGCAGGCATGTACATACAGGACCAGCTGGGAGAGATACGTCATGCCATTGCCGAAGCGGCAGCTCGGGTCGGAAGGTCGGCTGACAGCGTGACGCTGTTGGCTGTCAGCAAAACTTTTCCGGTGAGCGATATCATGCAGGCCTACGCCGATGGCCAACGCATCTTCGGCGAAAACCGCCTGCAGGAAGCCATGGAGAAAATGCCGCAAATGCCGCAGGACTGCGAATGGCATCTCATCGGGCCACTCCAGCGCAACAAGGTACGCAAGGCGCTGGAACAGGGGTTTGTGCTCATCCAGGCCGTCGATTCCATGAAGCTTGCCGCCACCATTTCCCGCATCGCCGGTGAATTGGGGCGGACGGTCCGCATTCTGCTGGAGGTCAATATTGATGGCGAGGAGAGCAAACACGGGTTTACGCCTGCAGAACTGGAACAGGAATGGGATACCCTCACCGGGCTGCCGGGGCTGGATATTCGCGGTCTCATGTGTATCCCCGCCCCCGTGGATGACCCGCAGGATGCCCGCCCGGCCTTCGCCGCCCTTCGCCGACTGGCAGAGCAGCTCCGCGAGCGCGGCCCCCTGCCCCTGCCGGAGCTGTCCATGGGCATGAGCCATGATTTTGAAGTAGCGGTGGAGGAAGGCGCCACCATCGTACGCGTCGGCTCTGCGATTTTCGGCAGGCGGGATTATACCTGATAGCTTTTCTTATCAACAGCACACAAAAAGCCGCGCACCGGATGATGCGCGGCTTTTTGTTGAACAAAGGGTTCGTGTAAGACGCTGAAATTAGCGCTTGCTGAACTGGAAACGCTTGCGGGCGCCCGGACGACCGGCCTTCTTGCGCTCCTTCATGCGGGAGTCGCGGGTCAGCAGACCCTGCTCGCGGAGCTGCTTGCGGTACTCCTCATCAATCATGACGAGGGAACGGGCAATAGCCAGGCTGATGGCGCCGGTCTGGCCGTGAATACCGCCACCCTTGCAGGTCACGAGCACGTTGAAGCGCTTCATGGTGTTGGTGGCGTAGAAGGGCTGCAGCACAACGTTCTGAAGAGCGTCGGTGGGAAGGTATTCCTCGAAGCTGCGGCGATTGATGGTAATCTTGCCGGACTTGCCTTCCTCAGCGGGGGTCAGCCAGACGTGGGCGATAGCCTCCTTGCGGCGGCCGGTAGCGTTGTAGGGAGTAGTAGACATGGTCAGAAATTAGGCGATGGTTACAGCTTCCGGTTTGTTGGCGGCATGCGGGTGCTCAGCACCGGCGTAAACCTTGAGACGGCCACCCTGAGCGCGACCCTGACGAGTGTGGGGCACCATGCCGAGGATGGCATGCTCCAGAATCATCTCCGGGTGCTTCTTGCGAAGCTTGGAGGGAGTGGTCACCACCTGGTTACCCACGTAACCGGTGTAACGGGTGTAAATCTTGGCACGCTCCTTGTTGCCGGTGAGCACGACTTTGTCGGCATTCACCACGATCACATAGTCACCGCAGTCCACGTGGGGGGTGAAGATCGTCTTATTCTTACCGCGAAGCAGGTTGGCTGCTTCTACTGCAACCTGACCGAGCACCTTGTCAGCGGCGTCGATCACATACCACTTACGCTCGATATCCTGAGCTTTGGCAGAGAAGGTTTTCATATTGTTTTCTTGATTTCCGGTTTAGGCTTTCGCCGTCGAACCCCATAGTTCGGGGCGGATACTCTACCGCCAATTCATCTGTTTGTCAACCGTATTTTTGAGAATTTGGCTTTTTTTTCACTTTTCAGGCCCTGAATTTGAAAAAAGCGCTTGCTATTCTACACTTTCCGCATTAGAATGGCGCGGCGCACGCGCGAAATGAGCGACTCGCCTCACGAACCTAAGTATACGAAGATAATGGCAAATCCCCCGAACAGCCGCGGCGGCAGGCCGCAACAGCGCAACAATGGTCCCCGCAACAATGCACGCCCCGTCAATTCCGCACCCAAACCCAGGGTGAAGGATGATGACGGCGAGGGCGAAATCGAGCTGGAGGGCGTGGTTTCCGCCGTGCTTGCCGGCACAATGTTCCGTGTGCGCGTAGCCAACGGGCATGAGTTCCTGGCTCACATCTCCGGCAAAATGCGCAAGCGTTTCATCCGTCTCGTGGTCGGCGACCGTGTCAAGATTGAGGTTTCCCCCTACGACATGACCAAGGCCCGCATCACCTTCCGCCTGAACTGATTTTTTCAGATACCTTACCGTACAAAGCTGAACAACTCAACGGTTCTTCAGCTTTTTTGTGTCTCCAAAAAAATCCCCGTCTCTACAAAAGAGACAGGGATGAAAACAAATCGGAAAAAGTGATTATCAGAACTTGAAGCCCACGCCCACGCGCACGCCGTTGTAGGTCTGCTCATCGCAGCCGGCGGGCGTGGCATAATTGGCGGTGAATTCGTATGCAGCGAAGAGCTCCGTCTTCTCGCAAAGCTGATAGCGCACACCCAGTTCCACCGTACCAATGAAGCCCCAGTCGGAATCATGATCCTTCACAATTCCGGCGGCATCGTCATACTTGTACTTGACGCTCGTATTGGCAATACCGGCATTCACTGCGCCGTACAGAGACGTTTTCTCCGTCAGGGCATGCGTGTAACGATAGCCGGGCATCAGGTAGAAGCTGTGCACGTCCACCTCTTCCGTACCACGGAAAACGCCGCGCTGAGCCTCGTCACCGAAATTGTAGCCGAAGCGAAGCGTCAGAGCAGACTTCCCGCAAAGGGGCTTCACCAGAGTCAGGTCTGCACCCATCACATCAATTTCCTTGGCAGGGCCTACATTCAACAGCTCCTTGGCAGCGGACTTGTACACACCGGCCACTTCCAGAGTCAGCGGACAGGCAGGTGCAGGAGCGGGGGTAACAATCGGTGCAGGCTCGCCGGCCATGACCGGAAGCCCCAACGCCAGAGCAGCAATAACAGCTTTTTTCATCGTTCTTGAATGTGTTGGTTCTCGTGTTGCGTACCGAAAGGAGAAAAACCTCCTCCGAACGGATTCTGTATACCAGTTTTACAGAAACAGGTCAAGTATTATTTAATGAAAATTAAAATTTATAGAGTAATACTCCAGCATTAATCCGGTATCATCTGAATACAAAAAAGCGAAGAAGATACAACTCAGCCGAGTTTCCGGCGGGTAACGAGGTAGACCTTATCACCGTGGCGTACCTTTTGCGGCACGGCGATGAGGGCGGTGGCACCCTTGGGAGCGGTGGGAACAATTTGAGTGACGCCGTTTTCATCATCGCAACGGACTTCGGGCACGGTCACACGCACAATGCCGGTGGTGCAACCGGTGATTTCAATCTTGTCCCCGGGGGAAACGGGCTCAGCCTCCAGGCGTATTTCGGCCACCCCGGCCTTGGCATACCAACGCATGACGCGTCCCATGTGGCGGCGCTGTTCCAGGGCCAGGCTGTTGGAGCAGCCGCTCCAGGTGTCCCATTCCTCACCCAGATAATACCCGCCGTGCCAGAACTGGCGGTTGAACACATGCAGTAACCGCTCTTCCCATGCGGCCACTTTCTCCGGGCTCCAGGTACCGGCGGCACAATCTGCCACGGCTTCCTTATAGACCTGAGTCACGGTAGAGACATAGGCCTCCGAACGGCCGCGTCCCTCCAGTTTGAAAACGGATACGCCGGCTTCCACCAGCTGGTCAATCACACGAATGGTGCAGATATCCTTAGGCGACATGATATACTGGTTGTCGATATCCATCTCGAACCCGGTTTCCGTATCTGTCACCCGGTATTTACGGCGGCAGAGCTGGTAACACTGCCCGCGATTGGCGCTGCGGTTGTAGGCCGCCAGGCTCATACCGCATTTGCCGGAGATGCCGATGCAGAGAGCCCCATGAGCAAAAATCTCGATACGCACCAACTCACCGGACGGCCCGGTGATATTCTCTCGGCGTATCGTCTCAATAATATGGCGAATCTGACTGAGCTTCAGCTCGCGCGCCAGCACCATCACATCCGCATAGGCAGCAAAGAAACGCACAGAGCCCACATTGCAGACATTCGCCTGCACGGAAATGTGCACCTCCAGCCCGATGCTGTGGGCATAGGCAATCACGGCCAAATCAGCCGCAATCACGGCATCCACCCCGGCAGCTTTCGCCTCCCGCAGCAGCTGCTGCATGGCCTCCAGCTCTTCGTCATAGATAATCACATTGCAGGTCAGGTAGGCCTTGGCCTTGCAGGCATGGCAGAGTCGCACCACTTTCGGCAAATCCTCCGGCTGAAAGTTCACCGTGGAACGCGCCCGCATGTTGAACATCCCCACGCCGAAATACACACTGTCCGCCCCGGCGCGCAAGGCTGCGGCCAGCGATTCATACGACCCCGCCGGAGCCATGATTTCCAATTCCTGCATGCGCGGGAGTGTAGCGCGTATTCCCCGCCCGGTCAAGACATTTCACCACTATACATGATGAAGATGGAGCGATTGTTGAAGAAAAATAAAAAAGATTTGAACGAAAGTTCACCTTGCGGCGTCTCTACATTCAGATAGCCCGCGAGTGCGGGTTCCTGCCAACGAGAGTGCAGGTGTTCTTTTTCATGTAGTTTCAGAGTTGATTGTGCAATACGGGGCGTCGGGAGACGCCCCGTATTGTTTTCCCCATTCAAAACACCGGCATACATATAACAAAAAAAGAGACCATGGAAGCCGTGGCACTATCGCCATACTTCCATGGTCTCCGCAAAAAAGCGCCATTACTTGCAGCACATATCGCTGCGGAGCTTCTCCACCGCCTCTTTGCTGCCAAGGTAGCGCCCGAGCTCAAAGCCGAACTCCAGAGCAGCTCCGGGACCACGCCCGGTAATGATGTTGCCGTCCGTCACGGCGGGGCAGTCGCAGACCTCCGCCGCGGAGGCCAACTCCTCTTTCACGGCGGGATAGCAGGTCACCTTGCGCCCCTTGATGACCCCGGCAGCCTCCAGCGCCAGAGGAGCGGCGCAGATGGCAGCCACCGGTTTGCCCTGTTCATTCATCCGGCGAACGATGGAAAGCACAGCGGGGGTGTCGCGCAGTGTCCAGGATGCAGGGCCGCCCGGCAGGATAACGCCGCTGTAGAGTGCGGGTTCCACGTCCACCACCAGCATTTCGGCCGACATGACCATGCCGTGAGCCCCCTCCACGCTGCGGCCTGTCAACCCGGCCGTGACGACCGGGATATCCAGGCGACGCAGGATGTCGATGGGGGCCGCCAGCTCGATTTCCTCGAAACCGGGAGCCATGATGACAAGTATCGGATCCATACGCAGTATTTGGTTTTATTTATCCTCCAGGGCAGCCTGAGCGGCAGCGATGCGGGCCGTGGGCACACGGTAGGGCGAGCAGGATACGTAGGTGAGGCCGATGCGGTGGCAGAACTTCACGGAGGCAGGGTCGCCGCCGTGCTCGCCACAGATGCCAATCTTCATCCCCGGGCGGGTCTTGCGGCCCAGCTCCACGCCAATCTCCATGAGCTTGCCCACACCCTTCTGGTCGATGCTGGCAAAGACGTTGCGCCCGATGATTTCCAAATCCTGGTAAGTGCCGAGGAAGGCGCCGGAGTCATCGCGGCTCATGCCGAGGCCGGTCTGGGTCAGGTCATTCGTGCCGAAGGAGAAGAACTCGGCGTTCTGAGCAATCTCATCGGCGGTGACACAGGCGCGGGGAATCTCAATCATGGTGCCCACGCGGTAAGACACGCGGCGGCCCTTCTCCTCAAACACCTGCTCGGCCACACGGTCAATGATGGCCTTCTGCAGCTCCAGTTCCTTGTTGAAGGCCACGAGCGGCACCATGATTTCCGGGCGCACCTCAAAGCCCTCTTCCTCCATCACCTCGATGGCAGCTTCAATGATGGCACGAGCCTGCATTTCCGTGATTTCGGGGTGGTCGATGCCGAGGCGGCAGCCGCGGTGACCCAGCATGGGGTTGAACTCATGCAGCTCGGAAACGCGATGCATGATGAACTCCACGGGCATGTTGAACTTCTTGGAGAGGTCAAGCTGCTGCTCCTTGGTCTGGGGCAGGAATTCATGCAGGGGCGGATCCAGCAGGCGGATGGTGGCAGGGCGTCCGGCCAGCGCCTTGAAGATACCCTTGAAGTCGCTCTTCTGGAACGGCAGCAGGTTCAGCACAGCCTCGCGACGCTCATCGATACGCTGGGAGAGAATCATGCGGCGCATGAAGTCGATGCGATTGCCGTTGAAGAACATGTGCTCCGTACGGCAGAGACCGATACCCGTGGCACCGAAGGCGATGGCGGCAGCGGCCTGATCCGGGGAGTCGGCGTTGGTGCGTACCTTCAGGCGGGCCAGGCGGTCGCACCACTCCATCACGCGGGCAAAGTCGCGGTAGGTGCGGCTGTCCTCCGGCTGCATGGTCTTCTTGACGAGTACCTGTACGATTTCGGAGGGGGCGGTCGGCAGCTTGCCGGCATACACCAGACCCGCCGTGCCGTCCAGGGAGAGGTAATCCCCCTCGTGGTACATCACACCGCCGATGGTGATGGTGCGCTCCTGATAATCAATGGCCATCTCGCTCACGCCGCAGACGCAGACCTTGCCCATCTGGCGAGCCACCAGGGCTGCATGGCTGGAAAGGCCACCGCGGGCGGTCAGAATACCCTCTGCGGCAATCATGCCGCGCAGGTCCTCCGGGGAGGTCTCCAGACGCACCAGCAGCACTTTTTCGCCGCGTTTGGTCGCCTCCACGCAGCGGGCGGCATTCAGATAGAAACGCCCGGAAGCAGCGCCCGGCCCGGCGTTGAGCCCCTTGGCAATGCGCTTGGCGCTGCGCAGAGCGCTGTCGTCAAAGATGGGAGCGAGCACCTGGTCTACCTGATCGGCGGGGATGCGCTTCACCGCGGTCTGCCAGTCGATGAGCCCCTCGCGCTCCATATCACAGGCAATGCGGAACGCGGCAATGCCGGTGCGCTTGCCGTTGCGGGTCTGGAGCATGTACACTTTCTTATCCTGGATGGTGAACTCGAAGTCCTGCATGTCGCGGAAGTGGTTTTCGAGCGTCTTGCGGATGGAGCAGAGCTCCTCATAGGCGCTGGGCATCACCTCTGCCAGCTTGCCGACCGGCTCAGGGGTACGCACGCCGGCCACCACGTCCTCACCCTGGGCATTCATGAGGAATTCGCCGTAGAATTCGTTTTTACCGATGGCGGGATTGCGGGTGAAGGCCACACCGGAGCCGGATTCGTTGGAAGTGTTGCCGAACACCATGCACTGCACATTCACAGCGGTGCCCCAATCAGCGGGAATGCCGTACTTGGCGCGGTAGGTGATGGCTCGCTCGTTGTTCCAGGAACCGAACACGGCACCGATAGCGCCCTTGAGCTGCTCCCACGGATCGGCCGGGAAATTCTGACCGGCGCGGCGAAGCACCAGCGTCTTGAAACGCTTCACCAGCTCGCGGCTGTCATCCGCCGTCAGCTCCGCATCGGAAATGTCGCGGCCATAGCGTTCATGCTTCAGCGCGTGAATCTCTGCCTCAAAGGGTTCCATATCCTCCCCCTCGGATTTCTGCACCCCCATCACCACATCGCCGTACATCTGCACAAAGCGGCGATAGCAGTCCCAGGCGAAGCGGGGGTTGGATGTTGCAGCGGCCATGGCCTCCACGGTCTCATCATTCAGGCCCAGGTTCAGGATGGTGTCCATCATGCCGGGCATGGACTCACGGGCGCCGGAACGCACGGACACCAGCAGAGGCATGGCTGCCGTATCGCCGAACTTGCGACCCACCAGCTCTTCCATGCGGGCAATGCCGTTCTTCACCTCACCCTCCAGCTCTGCCGGATAGGTGAGTGCGTTGTCGTAGTAATAGGTGCAAACTTCCGTTGTGATAGTGAATCCGGGAGGCACGGGCAGGCCGATGCGGGCCATTTCTGCCAGATTAGCGCCCTTACCACCCAGAAGGGCTTTCATGCTGCCGTTGCCGTCGGCGGTGCCACCGCCGAAATGATATACAATCTTGCTCATAATAGTGCTGCGTGTACTGTTCAGAAAATGATTGAACAGCATACCGCATCGGGGAGAGTCCTGTCAAGCTCTCCCTCTGCCACGGCGGCTATTGCCGGAATCCCGTTGTGTCATGCGGAAGGGAAAGCAAACAATTCCGCTGCGCGGCATCCGCATTTCGGATTTTCGGAGACCAGCAGCTCCCTCAGCGCCGCCCCCATACGAGCAGCGGTGTCATCCGGAATCATCACCGAGAGCCGGCAGGCGCTGGTGTCGTACTTAAAGAAGGTTTTATTCTCCTTGTAATGCTGCCAGGCCATACTGAGCTTCTCACAATGCTCCTCCGGCAGCGCCAGATAGATGCGGAATTTGCTCTCGTCCCCATCCATGCCGCGCTGGCGCACCGTCACCTTGATTTCGTAGAACGTCTCGCCTGCCTCGGTAGCATACTCCTCGCGCACCTCACAGCTCTGCACCCCGCGCAGGCGATAAATACCATTCTTGCGAGCATCATCGCGCATATCCGCCAGGATTTCACGGTCACCATCAATAAAAACGAAATCGCTCAGGATAATCTCCGCCTTCATGCTGCCAGTCTACACAGTCCGATGCGAATTGTAAAGTTCAATCTGACAAAAAATGAGCTTGACCTGGCGCGAAAGCTATGGCACACTTCCCCTGCCGCCGGGCTCCCCGGATGTGCGGCTGGAAAACCCCGCCAGGACCGAGAGGTAGCAACGGTATTCAGACCACACTTGTCGGGGTGCGCCCGGCGGTTTTTTGTGCCGCATTCAACCGATTGCCCCCCTCTTCGCAGGTAATTTTGCGCGCTCCGTACGCTACCTGAAAACTTTTTCTTTCATTTTTTTGCAAAAAAAAAATGAAAAAAACTGTTAGCTAACATAAAAAAAGGGGTTGACTTCTCCGAATAAAAGAGTAGAATGCCCGCACACCTTTAACCATCACCTATCTGGGAAACAATATGACCAAAATGATTACCATTATGCTGGGTATTTCCGCTCTGACCGCAGTCGGTAACAGCCTGCCTCCCTGCCCGGAGAACAGCCTGCCCCCCTGCCCGGAGTTCTCTGTGCGCTGAAGCACGCCCGGCCAACTACCCGGTTCCGCGTTCATGTGAACGTGATTTGACCGATGCGCCTGACGGCAACCAAGACGCTTTCCTGAAAGGGAAAGGCGTTTTTTTTGCACTTATATTACTGAGCCGTTCTGCGATAATCCGTTCTGCCGCGCCAGTACGCCGCAACCTCACCCAACAGGAAAAAGGAACCGCAAATCAATGTCCCCTCCTCAGGGTGCTGCAGGGCGGCCTCCAGCGTTTCCGGGCAACACACGGCAGCCTGTGATACCGCGCGCACTTTCGTTGCCATCTCAGGCGGCGGCAGAATGCGCGGAGACTGCACCGGCGGCAGAATCCACTCTCCCACAATCGGAGCGAGCAGCTCCAGAGTTTCGTCCAGCGCCTTGTCAGCAGAGCCGGCGTAGATGCAGCGGGCCTTGACCTCTCCAAAGCGCTCCCGCCAGGTACGCACCAGCACATGCATGGCGTGCGGATTGTGCGCTCCATCCAGAATCACCCCCGGCAACACTTCTTCAAAGCGTCCCGACCAGCGCACCTGCGCCAGCCCGCACGCCTCCTCCTCTGCCGAGCAGAGGAAATGCGGCAGGGCATGCAGAGCCGCCAGAGCCAGCGCGGCGTTGCGCCGCTGGTGGGCTCCCGCCAGCCCCAACGGCAGCTCGCATTCTGCCGAGATGATGCGGAAATCGGTATCCATGCGCTGCGCTGCCTCATGTATGGCGCGGATGGCCTCCGGCTCCTGCGGGGCAATGACCACCGGACGATGCCAGGCGATAATACCGGCTTTCTCTCCCGCCACATCATAGAGGGTGGATCCCAGATATTGCGTGTGATCCAGCCCGATGGGGGTGATGACCGCCACATCCTTGGGCACGGCATTGGTGGCATCCAGTCTGCCGCCCATGCCGGTTTCCAGCACAATCAGCTCCACCTCCTGCTCAGCGAAATACAGCATGGCCACCGCCAGCACAATTTCAAAGAAGGTGGGCGGTGTCTCCCAGCCCTCTATCAGCCCTCTCACATAATCAATGAGCCGCGCAGCATCGGCATCCGGGATATTTTCGCCATTCACCCGGATGCGTTCATTGAACTCCACCAGATGCGGCGAGGTGAACAAGCCCGTCCTGTACCCGGCAGAGCGCGCCACCGACTCAATGAATGCGCAGGTAGAACCCTTGCCGTTGGTACCTGCCACATGCACCACCCGTGCCCGCGGATACAGCACACCGCATTCTTTCAGCAGGCGTGTGATACCCTCCAGCCCCAGCTTGATACCGAACACCTGCACGGAATACAGCCAATCCAGAGAATTGACGATTGACGATTGACTTTTGACCATTGTTGGAGACATGAACTTGTTTTGTTGGGAATTCAGATACACATTGGCGCAATTTCGTATATTTTGGCGCAATCGTAGTGGCACGGCAATCATTCCTTTTCACGCACGCATTCTGCCGAAATTTCAGGATTAAAGAGGAATATCCACTCCTTTTTCATGGAATCCAGCAGCATTCCTTTAGAAATCAACTGTTTTTTGAGACGTTGCACCGTACGACGGGATATCTGCAACTTTTCGGCTAATGCCGTCTGACTAATTTTATTGTTCTGTTGAATTTCGGCGACAAGTTTCATCTCGACCGCAGAAAGTTCTGCGGCGGATATATTCGAGAGAGATGCGTCCGTTTCCCCGCCGGAAGCATCTCTATGCTGCGCCGATGAGAAAACAACCGTCAAATCCTCACCCAATAATTCGTACTGAGGAGCCGGCACACCATACTGACTGCAGTACCGGTAAAGCCTGGCTATACCACGCCCCCGGGACTCAATGTATCCGGCGCGGAAAAAGGCGTTTGCAATACAGGGATTAAATGGCTTGGATCTGTGCCGATTCGTAAGAGTCTCCAAAGTCCACCCCAGAGGCAGAATGCAGCTGTTGCTGATGCTTAAGCTGCTATCATCCACACGAATTTGTATCGGCACATTATCGCACCAATAACAATGAACAATTGCGTTCAGAACCGCTTCTCGGATGGCCGGGCGGGGATAGGGGTATCGTTCCACACGAACATCCCTTTCGTATGATATGGAAGCCGTCAGGTATTTAGCATACAGCAAATCAATGACCCTATCCGCTATCAGGAACAGAGAACCACTCACAACATCGTGATAAAGCAACTCACTTTCGTTAGTGAAACGCCCTATTTTGACACAGCAGCCCGTGATAAGTTTTTCGGGCTTCCTGTGAAAAAGAAGAACGGCTGCATTCTTCAGCTTTCCGCCGGAAATGAGCCCCAGCTGATCGAGGATCTGAGCATGACTCATGGTCACATCTTCCTCACTTATCCGCCTGCAGCGAAGCGCTTCACGGCGAAAGATATCAAAGCTTTCTCTGTCCAAATCATCTATACTGAAGGAATCTGCTATCAGACCGTCCCACTTCAACCCATTCTTCTGAAGCAGAAATTCGTTGAGAGCATTCCCCTTCAGTACCTGTTTGGTACTTCCGCAGCGATAATGGTATTCCCCGCGATAATTAATGGGAACAGAACTGGGGGCTACGATAATTTCGATATAATAACGCCCGGAGACCTCATGCAAATCCACATCTGCAAGGATACCAAGAGTCTGAAGTATCTTATTGGGTATATCCTCAAGCAAGCGAGCATAATCTGACACGCCGACCACATTTCCCGAGTCATCCAGACCTATGAAGATACGACCACCCTGTGCATTTGCAAAACCGCAAATCCACTTCAGATAGTCATCCCGCCAATTCTCTTTCCACTCAATGTTCTGATCTTCGGGCATGATCTGTTTTCGCTTTATTTGAGGGAACAGTCCCCCCCTTATTTGCGTCAATATCTGTACATTTCAGCCTTATAGGGGCCTTCCACGGGCACGCCGATGTAGTCGGCCTGCTTCTGCGTGAGGGTGGTGAGACGGGCGCCGAGCTTGGCGAGGTGGAGGCGGGCCACTTCTTCATCCAGCTTCTTGGGCAGCACCTGCACGGTGTTGGCGCGGGTGCCGCGCTCTGCCCAGAGGGCCATCTGAGCCAGCACCTGGTTGGTGAAGCTGTTGCTCATCACGAAAGAAGCATGCCCCGTGGCACAACCCAGGTTCACCAGACGCCCCTCTGCCAGCAGATACAGACTGTGACCGTCCGGGAAGGTGTACTTATCCACCTGCGGCTTGATGTTGGTGCAGACGATACCCTCGCGGTTCTGGAGGCGGGCCACCTGAATCTCGTTGTCGAAGTGTCCGATGTTGCAGACGATGGCCTGATCTTTAATCTTCTCCATGTGTTCCAGGGTGATGATGTCGCAGTTACCCGTCGTGGTCACATAGATGTCTGCCCAGCCGAGGGTATCCTCCACCGTGAGCACGCGGTAGCCCTCCATGGCGGCCTGAAGTGCGCAGATGGGGTCCACCTCCGTCACGACCACCTGAGCGCCGAGCCCGCGCAACGCCTGCGCGCAGCCCTTGCCCACATCGCCATAGCCGCAGATGACGGCCACCTTGCCGGCAATCATCACATCCGTGGCGCGCTTGATACCGTCTGTCAGACTTTCGCGGCAGCCGTAGAGATTATCGAACTTGCTCTTGGTCACGGAATCATTCACATTGATGGCCGGGAAGAGCAGCTTACCCTCACGCTCCATCTGGTAGAGACGGTGCACGCCGGTGGTTGTTTCCTCGGATACACCCATAATCTCCGGCATCCAGCGGTGGAACACCCCGGGCTGTTCGGCCGCAATGCGCTTGAGCAGCGCCTTGATAACGCCTTCTTCCTCGCTGCCGGAGGGGGTATTAACCCACTCGCTGCCTTCCTCCATCTCATAGCCCTTGTGCAGCAGCAGCGTCACATCACCGCCGTCATCCACAATCAGCTGCGGTCCCTGCCCCTCGCGGTGGGAAAGCGCCGCCCAGGTGCAGTCCCAGTATTCTTCCAGCGTTTCGCCCTTCCAGGCAAACACCGGCACCCCGGTCGCCGCAATGGCAGCAGCGGCATGGTCCTGGGTCGAGAAAATGTTGCAGCTGGCCCAGCGCACATCCGCCCCCAGCTCCACCAGAGTTTCAATGAGAATGGCTGTCTGAATCGTCATGTGCAGAGAACCGGTGATGCGTACCCCCGCCAGCGGTTTCTGCGGGCCATATTTCTCCCGGCAGGCCATCAGGCCCGGCATCTCGTATTCCGAAACGGCAATTTCCTTGCGGCCCCAGTCCTTCAGGCTGATATCCGCCACTTTGTAAGAGTCTCCAGCTGTCATGTTGGCGGCATTTTACCGTTTTTTCCACTGAAAAACAAGTATAAAAGCGTATCGCATTTGAAATGCGATGTGCGAACAAGCAGAATAATACAAAGGAATTACTTGGTTGTGTTCTCTAAATAATAAATGCAAAAAAATGTTAACGAAGTCACATGTGTCCCAAAGTTTCCTGGCTCATAAGGCGAAAGCCCGATGAGAAGCGGAGTTATGGAAAAGAGCCGAAAACTTTATGCTCAGGAGGTGTCAATAGCAACATTTTCGTCTTCGAGCTGAACCAAGCACAGTGGA
>JAFUQZ010000081.1 GCA_017472085.1 Akkermansia sp.
ATCCGTGTAATCTGCATTCAACTCCACCGTAGAGCCGGAGGCAATATACACCGAATCCCGGAACTCGATACTCTTCCCTTCTGCGGCGGACAGAGAAATTACATCTCCGCTGCCTCCGGCATAGATACTGCGCAGGCGGTAAGTGTCGTTACTGATCTTCGCATTCCTTTCGAAGAGTACGGAATCGTTATTCCGTATACTCAGATTATCGAAAGTCTCTATCGCTCCACCGACGCAAGCCGTGTTCCCGCTGAACGTCACGATCCCGTTGTCGCTCAGCGCTATTGTGCTGCCACAAATCGCGCCGCCGGAAGCATAGGGGTCGTCGGAAAAAGCCGTGTTACCTCTGAACTCCACGCTTCCGTTCCCACTCAGCTCTATCGTGCCGCCATATATCGCGCCGCCGTAAAAAGAAGCCGAATTCTTACTGAACGTCACACTATCGTTTCCCCTCAGCGTTATCGTGCTGTTACTACCCCCATAAATCGCGCCGCCGTCGTAGTAAGACGAGTTTCCGCTGAACTCCACACTAGCGTTCCCGCTCAGCGTTATCGTGCTGCCACTCCCCGCATAAATCGCGCCGCCGTCTGAACCTGACGTGTTCTCGCTGAACGTCACGCTCCCGTTCCCGCTCAGCGTTACCGTGTCGCCATATATCGCACCGCCGTAAGCCTTGTCAGAGGCAGTAGCCGTATTCCCGATGAACTCCACGCTCCCGTTACCGCTCAGCGTTATCGTGTTGCCATATATCGCGCCGCCGGAGGCGGAAGCAGAGGGCAATTCGTCGGCAAGTTCTACGCCATATATCGCGCCGCCGACGTAGCTAGCCCTGTTCCCGCTGAACGTCACGCTTCCGTTGTCGCTCAGCGTTATCGTGTCGCCATATATCGCACCGCCGGAGGAGGAATCTGAGCAACAAAGCTCAAAAGACAAGGTTTGATAATACTGCCACAGCATCTGATTCAACTGCCTTGTGCAGTAGCTTGCATCACCTCTGAAATAGCGGTTGAATGTTGCCTCGTTATAGTTCAACACCAGCAGATTATCAACCCACGTCACGCTGCTGTTTCCGGCACTTCCCGAGAATGTGGTGTCTGTCCATCCGTTCAGTTCTCCCGTCACATACAACAGAACACCATTTTCTATCAATTCCGAGCCGGACTCGGCCAAGTACAATCCTCCGGCAATATCCAGGTTGCCGATGACATCTGTACATCCAACCGACTCTCCGATATTCAACAATAGCGCGCTGTTTTCCAGCATCCGCACATCACCGCTGATGCTATTATTGCCCGCCAGTTCCAGAGTGCTTCCGGCATGGAAAGTCAACTCATAGCCGACATGATTCAATTCCGCATCTTTCACCAGAACGGTGGCCGCTGAGCCTTCATGCACGGTGATGCCATAGCCCTTATAAATCGCACCATCCTCCACGCGCAGTCGACCGCCGTACAGATTCGTCATGGCACACACCTCCGTGGTGCGGGAAAGGCGGATTTCCTCCTCCGTGCCGGCCACATCGCCCTTGACCTCATACAGGTCATCCACCGTAGTCGCACCGGTGAAGATGATATCGCCCGTTTGCTTGTGAACCACCCCGGCCGCATCCGTGTAATCTGCATTCAGCTCCACCGTAGAACCGGAGGCAATATACACAGAATCCCGGAACTCGATACTCTTCCCTTCTGCGGCCGACAGAGAAATCACATCTCCACTTCCTCCTGTATAGATACAGCGCAGCCGGTATGTTCCGTTTTTCACCTCCGCGTTCTTTTCGAAGAGTACGGAATCATTGTTCCGAATACTCAGGTTGCCGTAAGCATAAATTGCTCCGCCGTAGGTGTCAGCATCGTCGGAGCAGGAGGAAGCTGAGTTCTCGCTGAACGTCACGCTTCCGTTCCCGCTCAGCGTTATCGTGCCGCCATGAATCGCTCCGCCGTAGGCGTATGAAGAGGAAGATGATGATGAGGTAGTGGAGGAAGCCGAGTTGCCACTAAATATCACATTACCGTTCCCGCTCAGCGTTATCGTGCCGCCAACAATCACTCCGCCGTGGGCGTATGAAAAGGAAAAAGATGATGAGGTAGTGGAGGAAGCCGAGTTGCCACTAAATATCACATTACCGTTATTACTCAGCGTTAGCGTTTCAGCCGCCATAATCGCCCCGCCGTAGGCGTTGGAGTATGAGGAAGAGGAAGCAGAAGCCGTATTCCCGCTGAACGTCACGCTCTGGTTATCGCTCAGCGTTATCATGCTGCCGCTATACCCACAAATCGCCCCGCCGGAGACGTAGGTAGAGTACAAAGCGGTGGAAGAAGAAGCCGTATTCCCGCTGAACGTCACGATTCCGTTGTCGTTCAGCGTTATCGTACTATCATCTTTCCCATAAATCGCTCCGCCGTCGGACTGATTGGCGGTGCCGGAAGTCGTATTCCCGCTGAACTCCACACTCCCGTTCCCGCTCAGCGTTATCGTGCTGCCGCTATACCCACAAATCGCCCCGCCGAAGGCGACAGGGTACGAGGCAGAAGCCGCGTTCCCGAAGAACTCCACACTCTGGTTATCATTCAGCGTTATCGTGCTGTTACTGCCCCCATAAATCGCGCCGCCGTAGGCGTTGCCGTCGGAAGAGGATGCCGTGTTCCCGATGAACGTCACGCATCCGTTCCCGCTCAACGTTATCCTGCTATTGCTGTCCCCATAAATCGCGCCGCCATAGGCGTTGCCGTCGGAAGAGGAAGCCGTGTTCTCGCTGAACGTCACGCTACCATTCCCGCTCAACGTTATCCTGCTGTTGCTGTCCCCATAAATCGCCCCGCCATAAGCGTAGGTGGAGTCTGAAGATGATGAGGAGGTAGTGGAAGCCGTGTTCCCGCTGAACTCCACACTCTTCAAACCATTGAAATCCAGTTTTTCAGAGGAAGCAACATCAAATACTGTATCGGAAGCCTTACAGAAAGTCAGTGATGACAACTTGTCCACCGAATCACTCGTAAGATACCATGAACCGTCGGGCTCCGCCATGAGCGAGGAAGAGCGCCCGTCAATCGACAAATCCTGTGTGATGCGGAAGGCCACATCGGTGGCAGAGCTGCTGTAAGACTCTATATCCGTCACATCATCTGCCGGGACTTCTTGATAGCCGGTCGGCACAGAAATGTCCATATATCGCACGAGTTGCAGCACGCCATCGGAGGTCAGTTGCAGGGTAGCATCAGCCCAGAAACCGATACCGGGCTGAGAAGTGTCGAAATACAGAGAAGCGGTGTTGTTGGAGGAATCTAGCGTGATGATATTTCCCTGTGCGTCTATAAGGCGGGAAACACCGGTCAGAAGCGTATAGGTCTTGCCATCGCCGCTGCCGCAGTTAGAAAGGAGGAGGCTGGTATCACCTCTCAGCTGAAGCGTACCATTTTCCAAATCGGGAATAGAATCGGTATCATCATAATCAATGGTCAGCGAATCTTCGCCACCCAGCGTGAGGTCGGCAGCAGTAGCGCTGCCCGAGTTCATCGAGCATGCCAGGGTAAAGGAGAAACAGGCCAGCAAGGCCTTACGAAGTAAAACAGGGAGATGGAGTTTCATGGTAGAAAATGGAGTCAAAGTTATATATTTTGAAGAATGTTATTGAATGTACTACCGTCCAATATGCGCGAGAGTTGGCAGATAGGTTGTGTATCAGATTGATAGGGGGAACCATAAATGAGCCCTTTTTCGTAATCCAAATAGGGTGCGTAAGGTTTTCCGTCTTTGTTGGCGCGGTGTAGATTATGCTGTTTAAAAGCTGCCAATAGCACTACTGCCGGGGCGCACCAAGTGTAACGACACCCGCTAATCAAGCAATCGAATATAAAGGGAGCCGTACCCAGCGTTTCCAGCTTTTCCGGCGGTATATTCATCCAGCAACGATGTGCATGAGTGGGGGTATTTTGTTTTTTAGTATCCGTTTTTGAGATAGCAATGTTAGCATCCTGGTATTGCTTAAATTCGGGAAAGTGTTGCACAGGATTAACAGATTAGGAGTTTACAATATTGTCAAAAGCGACCACAAAACCGTCCGCCCCGGCATTCTTGCAGATTTCCCCTTTTCGGTAATTGATATAAAGCTCATACCTGGGGGTACCGTTGTTATTGATGGAAACCTTATGTGCCGAGCAGGCCTGTTGCAACGTGTAGGCCGAAATGGAAAAGGCTCGTGTGATGCTACCGGACACATGCACAAACAGGAATGTAGCACCGGATTCAACAGCTGCTTTCAGTCGCTCCACACCCACATCCGATCGAAAATAGCCGCTCTTATCTTTATCGGAGGCTGCACTCCCGATCACCTCCAACGCAAACGTTCCCCATGCGGTAATGTTCAGGGAAGCTCTTTTTCCCGCAACGGAGCGGTCGGGCAGAGTCTCGCTATTGTGTGACGCCGCAGCAGCGGACTGAGGCGGATTATCCACGGCTTTTGCCTCACAAACACCCCCGCTTGCCCAGCCTACACGCACAATCTCTTGCCACACAGCGGGGTGAAAGGTAATCTGCTCCCCGTCTCTGCAAAAATATTGCCCGTACTCTTTATTGTCTTCAGAAAAAGTCTGAGCTACGCGATTTCCCCACACCTGTTCACTGTCACTGTACTTATGAACGAGACGCTCAAGCAACAATGAACGGTTGATACCAACCTCATTAGTACAACCAAGTTCTATTGCTGTACTCACGATTTTGTGAATTTTCAATTGTGGTTTATTATATTGAACGGCAATTTTTCGGGATGCTCTTGACGTACTCATAAATTACAGGCTAACTCCTGTCTCAGTATACGCTTTCGGAATTCGTAGGATATACATCACATCTCTAACAAAATCAACACTTAAAATTTAACTAAGCAGCTTGATTTTTGTAGAAAAAAACATTCTCCGTCATCCGGGACGGGCATGAAGAGAACAAATCTGGTCAACTATTTACAAATATCTGGTATTGTGCTTGACTTACGAATTCCGAATTCGCAACAAACCGATGAATACAGAGATACAGATAAATGAAGAAAGTGCTGCCCTGGCATTACTGAAAAGCACCAGATTACCCCTCCTGGAAGCGGCGCAAATGACATGTGCCGCGATGAGGGCGGGACGGGGTCGGGTGAAGCGGGCTCTGCGGTGTCTGGAGGAGGGTGAAAAGGCGCTGCGGTTGCAGGAAAAGACCGTCTCATTTGAAAAGGCTGTGGCGGCGGCGCTGGAGGCGCGGAAGCACAGGCGGGCGAGGACGCTCTGCGATTTCCGCTATGTGACGCGGCGATTCATGAAACGCTGCCCCGGGCTGGCGAAGCGGCGCGTACGGAGCATCACGCCCGCTGACTGCGCGGCGTATATTGATGCGGCTTTTGAGACACCACGGCAGCGGCAGAAGGCGCGGCTGACGCTCAGCGGGGTGTTCTCCACAGCGCTGAAACGCGGCTGGTGCAGCGAGAACCCGGTGACGCGGGTGGATGCACCTCAGGTGGTGGAAAAGACGATATCGATTCTGACGCCGGAGGAGGCGAAGAAGCTGGTGGACACGGCGCGGGAGTATTGCGGCGGCATTTGTCTGCCGGCGGTGGGGCTGATGCTGTATGCTGGGATTCGTCCGCACGAGGTGGCGCGGCTGCGCTGGGGGGATGTGGATTTGGCGGGCAAGCGGGTCAACATCGCCCCGCAGCACAGCAAGACCGGCGGCGCACGCCCCGTGACGCTGCTCCGCCCGGCGCTGCATCTTCTGCGCGCAGGAGGTCACCGCCCTTCCCCGCAGCGCATCTGCCCGCCGCAATGGCAGCGCCACTGGCGCGAGGTGCGCTGCCGCGCGGGCTGGAATCGCCTGACGCGCCCCTGGCCGCAGGATGTATGCCGCCACAGCTTCGCCAGCTACCACGCCGCCCGCTTCCGCAACCTCCACGAGCTGCAACTCCAGATGGGTCACCGCAGCACAGATTTGCTCCGCACGCGGTATTTGAATCTGCCGGGAGAGGAGGAAGCAAGCGAATATTGGTCCAGCGGCTATCGCCGCTTGCGTGAAAGTTCCGCAGGGCTTCACGTGAAAGCAATCGCGTGAAAGGGGCTTACGACCCGAACAGGCTCGCTGTCGCGAGCGTGCGTTATGGGGAAAGAATGGCAGTCCTCCGGGCTGCGAAAATGGCGCCCGGAGGGTGCAGGAATCATAGCCGGAGGTAAGCCTGCGCTAGCAGGCGCAGCCTCCGGTAAATTGGAAAAAATCATCGGAGCCCCGCAAGGGGTGACAGAAGGCGTAGTATCAGTAAATGGCATTGCTTTCTGTCACCCCTGGGCGCAATAGGAGACGAGGTCTCCGTGAAAGCTGCGCGTGAAAGTTCCGTGAAGCTTCACGTGAAAGCTGCGCGTGAAAGGGGCTTACGCCCCGAGCACACCCGCTGTCGCGAGCGAGGAAACGGGAACAGCCACGGATGAAAACTGAGCCTGCGGCTCAGGGTGAAAAATCGACTGAGCCGATGGCGAAAACAAGGCTGCGCCTTGTACGAGAACTCATCGCGGCGTGATGCGTGATGACAGGAGAGACGTGGGCGCTCGCTCAGCGGTAGATATCAATCCCCAGTTTGCTGAGGTCGCGCAGGGAAACGGCACAGGGGTCGGGGGCTACCCAATGGCCGGGCTCGATCTCCAGCGGTGTCAGGTCCATGCCGTAGGTGGCTTCCAGGTAGGGGTGGTTGATGCGGCGGCCAAAGGCGCTGCCGGGCGGTGGGTCAATGGGCGACGGCACATCCCCCGGCAAGGCGGGCAGGCGGCGGTGCACCGTCGGGTCCGGCATGGGGATGGCTGACAGGAGCGCACGGGTATAGGCATGGCGAGGATCGTAATACACCTGGTCAGCATCTCCCATCTCCACGATTTTCCCCAGATACATGACAGCCACGCGGTCAGACACATGGTGAACCACGGACAAATCATGGGAAATGAAGAGGTAGGCCAGATTCAGTTCATGCTGCAGTTCCAGCAACAGGTTGAGCACCTGAGACTGCACGGAAACATCCAGCGCACTCACCGGCTCATCCAGAATCAACAGCTGCGGCCCGGGAGCCAGTGCACGGGCAATGCCGATGCGCTGCCGCTGACCGCCGGAGAACTCATGCGGGAATTTGTCCGCAGCCGTTGCCGGCAGGCCCACCAGATCCAGCAGAGCATCCACCTTACGCTTTCGCCATTGGCGGGAACCGATATCGTGGATTTCCAGGGGCTCTCCGATGATGTGGCGCACATCCATACGCGGGTCCAACGAATCGGCCGGGTCCTGAAACACCATCTGCACCCTGCGCCGCAGCTTCCGCATGCGCCACTGGGCGCGGTGGGTGATATCTTTCCCCAGCAGGCGAATGTGCCCGGAGGTAGGCTCCAGCAGCCTTACCACGCAGCGGCCGATGGTGCTCTTGCCGCATCCGCTCTCTCCCACCAGGCTGAGCGTCTCTCCCGGTGCAATGGAAAACGAGACGTCATCCACCGCCTTCACCACGCTCTGTGAGCGGGTAAAAAGACCCTCCCGCACCGGAAAGTGCATGTGGAGATTGGAGACCTCGAGAATGTTCTTCGACATGGAGAGAGGGTGAAGATTATCAGGAGTCTACCATGCCATGCCGCTCAACGCAAGCACGTTTTTGAGATTATCAGCCCCGCTCCACTGTCTTGCGCACTTTTTCCAGCTGTTTGATGCGTTCGAGAGCGGCATCGATATTTTCGCAGACATTTTCCATGGTGAGCACCTCCATGAATTCCCGGTCTCTGCGAATTACTTTCATGGGCTGTTTCTGCACACCGCAGAGCAACAGCGTGATACCCCGGCGCCCGCAGTATGCCTGAAAATCCTCCAGCGCATGCAGGCCGGAAGCATCCAGCGCCGGCACCAGGCGCAGACGCAGCAGGATGTAATCCACATCATGCTCCACAGAGCGGAACACTCGGTCTTTGAACTGCTCCACGGCACCGAAGAAGAACGGCCCCTGCACGTCGAACACTTCCACATTGTCCGGAATCTCGCGCAGGTAGCGGGAACGGGCGGGATTTTCCTCCTCGTCATCCTCCAGCACATTGCTGACGCTCTCCACGTTGCTGATTTGAGCCATACGCCCGATGAACAGCAGGGAAGCCAGCACCACGCCCACTTCCACGGCAACCACCAGGTCAATCAGCACGGTGAGAACGAAAGTGAGCGCCAGCACCACGGCGTCCTGCCGCGGACCGGTAAGCAGGTGGGTGAAGGTGGATACCTCTGCCATGTTCCAGCAGACAATCACCAGAATGCCGGCCAGGGCGGCCAGCGGAACCATGGCGGCATACTGCCCCAGCAGCATGAGGATGAGCAGAAGCGTAAGCGCATGAATCAGGCCGGAAACAGGTGTCCTGGCGCCGGCTCGGATGTTGGTAGCCGTGCGTGCAATGGCGCCGGTGGCAGGAAGTCCGCCGAAGAGGGCGGAGCAGATGTTGCCCACGCCCTGCCCCACCAGCTCCGTGTTCGGATGGTGGCGGGAGCCGGTCATACCATCAGCCACGCTGGCACTCAGCAGCGACTCAATGGCCGCGAGCAGCGCAATGACAAAAGCGGGTTGTATCAACTCCGGCAGGTGTGCCCAATCCACCGTCGGCAGACTCGGCGCCGGGAGGCCGTGCGGCAGCTCACCGAATCGGGAACCGATGGTTTCCACCGGCAGGTTGAACACGCAGCAGACCACGGTGCTGACCAGCATGCCAATGAGCATGAACGGCAGACGCGGCCAGAAGCGCTTCACTATCAGAATCACCGCAATGGTGAGCAGCGACAGCCCCACCGCCCACGGATTGATGGTATTGATATGGGCAAAATAACACCCCCACTTGGAAATAAACTCCGCAGGCACGGCACCGTCTATCTGCAGCCCCAGCAGGTCCTTTACCTGCGTGCAGAAAATCGTCACGGCAATACCGGAGGTGAACCCCGTCGTCACCGGGAACGGAATGAACTTGATGAGCGACCCCATCCTGAACACGCCGAAGAGGATGAGGAACAGACCCGCCAGCAGCGTGCACATCACCAGCCCGCTGAAACCGAAACTTGCCACCACACCGGCGATAATCACCACAAAGGCCCCGGTAGGGCCGCCTATCTGGAACTTGCTGCCCCCGAGCAGCGATATCATAAACCCGGCCACCACTGCCGTTACCAAACCGGTAGAGGGGGTAATTTCCGAGCAACCACAGGCTATGGCAAAGGCCATGGCAAGCGGCAGAGCCACCACGCCAACGGTGAGCCCGGATGTCAGGTCAGCTAAAAATGTCTTGCGGTTGTACTCGCGGAGAGATTTGAAGAGACTGGGAGCGTGCATTTCACCCCAGACTATACGCCCGCCCACCTGTTAAGTAAAGACAAAACCGCCTGTTTTCCGCATGGAATCAGCAAAAACAGGCAATTTTCAGGGCTGTTTTTCTTCCTGTTCGGGGTATTTGTCGAGCAATTCGCGGATTCCGGGGATGTTTTTTTCACCGAAATCGGCCCGGCAATAGCGGGCCCCCCGCTGCAACAGCAGCTCCAGACACGCCAGACAGCGCGCTCGCTCAGCCGCACTTTTCGGAGCAATCTTGTATCGCAGTTTTCATCCAGACGAAGGATGGCCGCGCGTTCCTCCTCCGACCACGAGGGGTGGAACTCAATGTCAAAGAACCTCCAGCCCGGAGATGCCGCATACACCCACCGCCCCGCAACCACAGCCGTCACCAACAACAGACAGGCAAGGGAAACAGACAAAAGAACTCGCGTACGTTGTTTCATGATACTCTAGCCTTATTTAATACGTCAAAACCAATAATCCGCAAGTTTTTTTGCGAAGAATAATAAAAAAAGAGTGTTGAATCATGCGAACACGGGGAAAGCTTGACAAAAGAAGGCTTCTGGTTTTAACTGTTCTCTGTAATCATTCTAACCTAATCGACAGCACAATGACCACACGACATATCCTCATTGCTCTGGCGCTGAGTGTACCGGTACTGGCCGACACGCAGGAGGCGACCCTTCCCGCACCGACATCCCCTGCCGGAGAAACAACCGACAGCCTCGCCCCGCTGCAGCAGGACCCACAGTTGGTGAGCGGCAAGCTTGACAATGGGATTCGCTACATCATCCGGCCCACCGGCGAACCGGCCGGACGCGGCAGCGTGCGTCTCTATGTGGATAATGGTTCCCTGAATGAGAGCAAGGAGACATCCGGACTTTCCCACCTCATTGAGCACCTCGTGTTCAACGGCAGCCGCACCTACAAGCGCGGCGAGCTCATCCCCGTCATGCAGAAGCTGGGGCTCGGCTTCGGGGGCGATGTGAATGCCTACACCGGGCTGCTGCAGACGGTATACAAGCTGGATTTACCGCAGCTGGATGAGGAGACCGTTCACACGGCGCTCACCATCATGCGAGACTTTGCCGACGGCGCCACGCTGACGGATGAAGCCATCGACCACGAGCGTGGCATTGTCATCAGCGAGCTGAAAGCCCGTGACTCCCAGAGCTACCGCACCCTCATCGCCACGCTGGGTTTCCTGTGCAACGGGACGCGCGTGCCGGAGTTCATGCCCATCGGCCTGGAGGAAGTCATCCGCGACATTCCCTGCGAACAGGTGAGGAAGTTCTACCGCGACAACTACCTGTCGCGCAGGATGACAGTGGTGGTAACCGGCGATTTCAAGCCGCAAGACATGCTGGAACAGGTGAAAAAGCATTTCTGCAGCATGGCAGACTCCGGCACTCCGCCCGCCCGACCGGCCATCGGCACCCCGGCAGATGTGGGCGCAGACGAAATGATTTTCCGCAACACGGAACAGGCGCATGTGAGCATCAGCCTCAGCATTGTCAATCCCTGGCAGTTCAAGGCAGATACCATTGAGCAGCGCATCGCCGACATGCCACTCACCGTTGCCTGTGCCATGCTCAACCAGCGGCTTGCCCGCATGGCTCGCAACGAGGACTGCCCATTCATGGCTGCAGATGTGGGCGAAAGCAATATCTTTGAGTCCACGCATCTCTTCGGGGCCACCCTGTCAGCCCGGTCGGAAAACTGGGAAAAGGCGCTCGCCGCCGTAGAACAGGAAGTGCGCAGAGCCTGTAAATTCGGCTTCAGCGAGCAGGAACTCTCCGAAATTGTGCGCTCCAGCCTGTCGACCGCTCTGGTCAATGAAAAGCGCTGGGAAACCACCACCTGCAATGCCATGGCGGATGCGCTCATTGATGCCATCGGCGAGAAAGCCGCCTTTACAGCCCCGGAGGAAGATACCCGCTCACTCCGCATGGCTCTGGAACGCATTGCCGCCGACCCGGATATCTGCCGCCGTGCCCTCAAAGAAGCCTACGATGCCGCGCGCACGCGCCTCTCCCTCACCGGAAATGTACCGGAGGGCGTGACGGATGAGAAGCTTCGCGCCGTCTACGATGCCTCCCGAGCCGTGCAGGTCACCCCCCCGGCAGAGGAAAAGCTCGAACAATTTGCCTATGCCGACTCCGGCACACCCGGCAAGGTCGCGGAATCCGCCCGGCTGGAAGACATAGACGTGACGCTGCTCACCCTCAGCAATGGCATACGCGTGAACCTCAAACCCATCTCCACCCGGAAAGATGCCATCACCGTGACTGCCCGCATCGATGGGGGCTCCCGCACCATGGTTCATACCCCGGGGCTGAACATCCTGACCGAATCCGTCATGAGCCAGGGCGGGCTGGAAGCTCACAGCAACGATGATTTGGTGCGCATCCTGGCAGGACGCCACGTTGGTCTCAATTTCTCCTCGGAAATGGATCGCCACGTCTTCAGCGGCGGCTGCACGCCGGAGGATTTTGAGCTGCAATGCCGGCTGTTGGTTGCGGGTATTCTGCACCCCGGCTTCCGGGAGACAGGAGAAGTGATACTGCGCCGCAGTCTGCCGCAGGTCTACAACCGCCTCCGCACCACCCCGGAGGGTGCTTTCTCCTACCAGAGCGCCCGGATTCTCCACGGGGATGACCCCCGCTTCACCATGCCCATGCAGGAGCAGCTGGAAAGCCTGACCACAGAACAGGTAAAGAACGCCATCACCCCGGCTCTGCAACAGGGAGCCATGGAAGTGACGGTGGTGGGCGATTTCAAGACAGAGGACATCATCCCGGTGCTGGAACGCACCTTTGGTGCCATGCCGGAACGCAACCGAGAATTCACTCCCGTCACGGAGGAACAACGCCGTGTGGAGTTCAATGACTGGGGGCGCAACGAGTTCCTTCGTTATTCCACGGAGCTGGACAAGACGATTGTCACCCACGTCCGGCACGCCGGCAACGGCCGGGACATTCGCCGCAACCGCCGTCTGCAGGTGCTCAATGCCATTGTCCGCGAAAAGTTGTTCGACGGTATCCGTGCCGAACTGGGAGAGACATACTCCCCCATCGTCCGCACCAAGTTCAATTCTGCCTACGACAACGCCGCCATCATCAGCACGGCGAGTGCCGGAGTGAAAGGCAACCGCATCAAGGTCAACACCGCCATGGAGCTGATTCTTCGCAATCTGGCTCTGGACGACGGTATCAGCGATGATGATTTCGTGCGTGCCATCCGCCCGGTTATTTCCGCCACGGAAAAATCTATTCAGACGCCCGAATACTGGCAGGGTGCCATTGCCCGCATCCAAACCGAGCCGGAGCGACTGGCAGAACTGCGTGAGCTCATGCAGGATTTGCAGAGCATCACAGCAGATGAAATCCGAGCGCTGGCGCGCGAGATTTTCGGCAACGATGACAAGCTCAACCGCTTCTTCACCGTGCCCGAGGATTTTGATGCAAGCAGACAATAAGTGCTCAGTCTGCCGACTCACCTGCCAGCGGTTCCGGGCGATCCGGCTCCAGCGCAGCAGGCGGTGACGGCTCGGTCTCTATCAGGAGCGACCCTTTCTCGCCGGCGGCGTTGAACAGCCCGCCGGCGATTCTGATACCCAGATATTCCGCATAGGCCGAGCCCTCCCCGTTCTGCCGACGCAGCCGCAGAAAAAGTCGGTCAATCTCCCGACGGCTCACGGGAGCGCCATTCTGCAGGGCATGATACAGCGCATCATGCAGCAGCGTCGGCATCAAATCCCGAGGGCGGGTACAGCCCCAGGTCATACCATCCCAGATATAACGGCGATGCAGGATGAAGGTATCCCCCCGCGCCTCCATCATCATGCGGTGTGGCGGCAGCGGGTGGCGGGCACGCCAGCACCCCAGATTCATCTCCAAATCCCGCCAGACAACGGCATGACGGGTTATCAGGCAGAATCCGGGCGAGCGTTCCGGCAGCCAGGCATACCAGCTGTCCGGCCGGGCCGCGGCGGCCCGGACCTCCGGGGATATCTGCTTCATATTGACGGTATACACCACCTGGCGGCAACCACCGACAAACAGAGCTAATCCCGCTATCATGAAAAACCCGCTTTTCATCACCCGGAGTATACCCCGCCGACGGAGCGGTGTCAATCCGGGCTTGACGATTCCGGCATAAACCGATACACTCGACTCATGCAGGATATGATGGGCGGTTTCTTCGGGCTGGAGCTCCCGGTGTACCACAATTTTCCGTTTACCGAGTCGGATTTCTGCGTCTGGACCAACAGCGGACGCTCGGCGCTGGCCTGTATCCTCGACAACCTGCCGCGCCCGCGCCGCATCCATATCCCCCGATTCATCTGTCAAACCCTGACCGAGCCCCTGTCCGGCTTCCCTACGGAGTCCTACAGTTGCCGGGAAGACCTCTCCCCCATCCTGCCGGAGGTGGCCGGGGAAGATGACCTCATTATCCTGGTCAATTACTTCGGGCTGACCTCGCAGCATGTGATCAGTGCCGCAGAGCAATTTCCGGGGCAGGTCATTGTGGATGCCACCACGGCACTCTTCTGGCAAGCCCCCACCCACCTGCCCACTTTCTACAGCCCACGCAAGTTTGTCGGTGTGCCCGACGGAGGCATCGCCTGCGCCCCCTTTCCGCTAATTCGGAAACCCGGGGAAACAGCCCTATCATCCGGCACAGCTCTGCACCTGCTGCAGAGAATGGAAAGCGGCATCATCGCCGCCGCAGCGGCAGCGCAGAAAGCCGAAAATGCCCTGCGCAACACCAGGCTCGCCATGAGTCCCCTCACCCGCAGACTGCTGAACAGCATTGATTTCGAGGCCGTAGCCGCTCGCAGAACGGAAAACTACCACACCCTGCACCGGGCGCTTGCCCCGATGAATCGCCTGCACCTGCCGGAGACCCCGGACTCGCCCCCCATGTACTACCCCTTTGTCTGCGGCATCCCGGGGATGCGGGATGATTTGATTGATGCGGGAATTGCCCTGCCCCTTTTCTGGGAGGAGGTCATCGCTGCCACCCCGGCCCACAGCACCGAAAACCGCCTTGCCAGAACCCTGCTTCCCCTGCCGATTGACCAGCGGTATGACAGGAATGACATGCAACACCTGCTGCATCTCATCCTCCCGTGACGCCCCCGTAAAATCGCTGAAAATAACAAAAAATTGCAAAAAATTGATATTCGGGGGTTGACCTTGACAAAAGGTATGGTAATATGTTTCCACGTATGCATGCCGACCTTGAGAAACTCGTGAATGCCGGAAAAATTCCGGCTGATTTTGCCGCCCGTCTGGATAAATTTGCACCCGGGCAGTATGTTTTGCATCAGGATTGGGGCGTCGGCAAGGTTGCAGTCTGGTCTCTCGCCAAGAACAAGATCAAGATTGACTTTGAAAAGAACAAAGGCCTTGTGCTGGGTCTGAAGCTTGCTTTCAACCAGATTACGCCCATCCCTGAGGGGCATTTCCTCATCACCTGCTTCAATGACCCGGAAGCCTGTCGCAAACAGGCGGAGGACAAAGACACTATGCTGGACTTCATCCGCATGATTCTCACCTCCAACATCTCCCTGCGTGAGGGCATCGATGAGATTCTCCCCATGCAGCCGGAGGATCTGGAAAAATTTCTCAGCGGTCGCATCATCGCTGAAGAATCCTGGAAAGCATGGTGGGAAAAAGCACGCGCCGCCATGCGCAACAACCCCTCGTTCCGTCTGCCGACCAAGCGTGGCGAAGCCATTTCCCTGCGTACCGCCACTTCGGCAGCAGAGGCTCTCCTGGATGACTACACCGAGGCCACCACGCTGGAAGCCTGCGTGCGCATCCTTGACCTGGCCCGCCTTGAGGTTCTGAAAGACGAGTATGCCATCACGGCCAAGCTCATCAAGGCCATGGAGGAAGACATCCACCACGACCACACCGAGCCCCAGCATGTACTCGAACTCATCATCATCCGTGACGACATCATGGAAGCCGTGGCGACCGATGAGGCCACCCGCGCTCAGCTGGATGCCGCACTCACGGCAGAGGGAGTCGAGTCCGTGACAACACTGGCAGACAAGCTCAGCAACATCACCTCCGAAGAAATCGTGGGCTACATCGGCGAGCTCTCCGTTATTCGCCAGCAGAAGGTGTATGAAGCACTGCCGGAGGCCATCGGCGACAGCTGGCTGCCCTACGCCACCAACATCTTCCTGTTCGGCGGGGCTAAGGTAACCGCCGCAGCCGCAGAGTTCATCATCTCCCGCGACGGCAAGGAGCAGCTCTTTAACGACCTCATCAACGGCATCTCCCGCCAGAGCCTCAGCCCGGAGGTGCTCATCTGGATTTGCCGCGAACGCAACGGCATTGCCAAAGATGTGGTGGACAAGGCCCGCATGGCGCTGGGATCCGCTATCATCAGCACCATTGAGCGCGACAGCGCCGAGGGCGGCCCCAATCGCGCCCTGCGTCTGCGCAACCTGCTGCTGGAGGACAAAGATCTGGCTCCCGACCTGGTATCCGGTATCTCCGACCAGGAGGCTCGTCCCTTTGCCAAGGCTCTCTACGATTCCTCCGTCCTGCCCGACCTTGACCGCAACCTCCTGCTGGCCAACATGATGAAGATTCATCCCACCCTGCAGGAGATTGCCCTCACCCGCTCCACAACCAAGGAAAAGCAGACCATGTTCGTCTCCCTGCGTTCCTTCGCCGCCCGCAAGGCAGAGTACGAGGACATCATCAACGTCCGTATCCCCAAGAACAAGCACGACCTCGAAGTCACCCGCGCCGAGGGCGACCTCCGCGAGAACGGCGGCTATCAGGACGCCAAAGCCACACGGCAGGTGCTCATGCGCCGCTCCGATGAGCTCTCCCGCCTGCTGGCCAAGGCAGAGCCCACCAACTTCAGCGGCGTCTCCTGCGATGAAACCGCCATGGGTACTCAGGTCACCTTCGTCACGGATAAGGGACAGGAAGTGGTATACACCATCCTGGGTGCCTGGGACTCCATCCCGGAGGAGCGCGTGATTGCGTACAGCTCCAAGCTCGGCGCCAAGCTGCTGGGCCACAAAGTGGGCGTCACGCTGCGTCTGCCGCTCGAAATCGGCGGCGACCAGGTGATGATGACGGTGAAGTCCATCGCCCCCGCTCCCAAGGAGCTCATCTACCCGGATGGTGAAATCCCCCGGAGCTGAATACTCCCATAGCAACTTTTCATTCAGACGCACGTCTCGCGGAGACGTGCGTTTTTTGCTCTGATTGATACCATTTCGTTAGAAAAATAGAGTACAGGGTACGTTTATGCTTGCATACTGAAAATTAGATGGTACAATGCGCGCGCGGGGCGTGTCCACCCCGGGTGTGAAAGATGATGAAAAAGTGCGTTCACATTATTACAATTCTGATAGCATTTCTGGTGCTGCTGACCACGGTCGGCAACACGGCGGCAGAGGGCAAGGGTATTTCATCCATTGATGACCTGACGGGCAAAAAGCTGGCCGTTCCCAGCTCTACCGTGCAGGATATCTATATCCAGAAGCACTACCCGGACCTGGAACTTCAGCGCTATAACCTGGAAGCGGATATGATGCAGGCGCTGCAGAATGAGCGCTGCGATGCCGCCATCATGGACGACATCATCTGCTATGCCCTTGCCCGCAAGTTCGACAACGTCACCATTCTGAAGAACAGCCCGGTACCGGAGAACCACATGGCCGTCGTCTTCAACAAGGAGCAGACAGAACTGCACCGACAGTTCAACGAGTTTCTGAAAGTTCTGAAAGAAAGCGGCGAACTGGAGACCATCTGCGACAACTGGATTCACCGCTTCGAGACCACCCCCATGCCCAGACTCAACCTCCCCACGGAAGGTGAACCCATCCGCGTGGGCATGGAACCCTGCACCGAGCCGACCGTCTTTGTCCGCAACGGCGAAATCGTCGGTCTTGATGCCGAACTCATCATGCGCTTTGCCGCCCACATCGGCCGCCCGGTGGAAATCCTGAGCATGGACTACGATGGGCTGATTCCCGCTGCCGTTTCCGGCAAGGTGGACATGTCGGCCTCCGGACTGCTGGTGACGGAGGAACGCGCCGAAAGCGTCCTGTTCTCCGACCCGTACTACGCCAGCGGCTCCTGCATTGCCCTCCTGACCAAAAACGCGGCCACGGATGCTCAGGCCATTAAAGAAACAGATACCCAACCGGGCAGCAAGGGAATTACCTCCATTGATGACCTGGCGGGCAAAAAGCTGGCCGTGCCCAGCTCCACCGTGCAGGACATCTACCTCCAGAAACACTACCCGCACCTTGAGCTCCAGCGCTATAACCTGGAAGCGGATATGATGCAGGCGCTGCAGAATGAGCGCTGCGATGCCGCCATCATGGATGACATCATCTGCTACGCCCTGGCCCGCAAGTTCAACAACGTCACTATCCTCCGCAACAGCCCTGTGCCGGAGAACCACATGGCCGTCGTCTTCAACAAGGAACAGGCAGAGCTGTGCCGACAGTTCAACGCATTCCTGAAAGGCCTGAAAGACAGCGGCGAGCTGAAAACCATCTGCGACAACTGGATTCACCGCTTCGAGACCACCCCCATGCCCAGACTCAACATCCCCACGGAAGGTGAACCCATCCGCGTGGGCATGGAACCCTGCACCGAACCGACCGTCTTTGTCCGCAACGGCGAAATCGTCGGCCTTGATGCCGAACTCATCATGCGCTTCGCCGCCCACATCGGCCGCCCGGTGGAAATCCTGAGCATGGATTACGACGGGCTGATTCCCGCTGCCGTTTCCGGCAAGGTGGACATGTCGGCCTCCGGTCTGCTGGTGACGGAGGAACGCGCAGAGAACGTCCTGTTCTCCGACCCGTACTACGCCAGCGGCTCCTGCATCGCCGTGCTGACCAAAAACGCCGGAGACGTCCGATCCATCGCTCCCGGTGCACCCGTCACCCCGCAGGAAACGCGCGGTTTCTGGGCTGGAATCAAGCGCAGCTTCCACCGCAACATCATCGCCGAGAAGCGCTACATGCTGCTGTGGGATGGCCTGAAACTCACCATCTATATCTCCATCTGGGCCGCCCTGCTGGGCACGGTGCTGGGAGCCGGGGTCTGCTATCTCCGCATGCGGAAATCCCCCCTGCTGCAACGCATCGCCAGAACCTATATCGACCTGATGCGCGGCACCCCGATTCTGGTACTGCTTCTGCTGATGAACTACGTCGTCTTTGCCAACTGGAAAAACGGCGGTACAGCCGTGGCCATCATCACTTTTGCGCTCAACTTCGCCGCCTACGTCAGCGAAATGTTCCGCACCGCCATCTCCAGCATTGACCGCGGACAGACAGAAGCCGGCATCGCCATGGGATTCACTCCCCTGCGCACCTTCGTCTACATCGTACTGCCGCAGGCCGTCCAGCGCGTCCTCCCGGTATACAAAGGCGAGCTCATATCCCTCATCAAGACCACCTCCATCGTGGGTTACATCGCCATTCAGGATTTGACCAAGGCATCCGACATCATCCGGGGGCGCACCTTTGACCCCTTCTTCCCGCTGATTATGGCCGCTGTTCTCTACTTCCTGCTCGCCTGGATTTTCGGCGCAGGACTGGACTGGATCGGCCGCCGATTCAATGCCACCACCACCAACGACGAAGAACAGCCATGATTCAGATAAATCACCTCCAGAAGAGCTTTGGCAAGCTCAACGTACTCAGCGATGTGAATGCCCACATTCACCCCGGCGAGATTATCTCCATCATCGGCCCCTCCGGCGCGGGCAAGAGCACCTTCCTGCGCTGTCTCAACCTGCTGGAGGAACCGACCGGAGGCAGCATCATGATTGACGGCGAGGACCTGCTGGCTCCCGGAGTCAACGTGGCGCGCATTCGTCAGAAAATGGGCATGGTGTTCCAGTCCTTCAACCTCTTCAATCACCTTTCTGTGCTGGACAACGTCTGCATCGGCCCTGTCAAACTGCTTGGAAAGAACCGCAAAGAAGCAGAGCAGCGCGGCATGGAACTGCTGAAGATGGTCGGCATGGCAGAAAAAGCCCACGCCATGCCGGAAGAACTCTCCGGCGGGCAGAAACAGCGTGCCGCCATCGCCCGCTGCCTCTCCATGGAGCCGGAAATCATCCTCTTCGATGAACCCACCTCGGCGCTCGACCCCACCATGGTGAGCGAGGTGCTCTCCGTCATCCGTTCCCTTGCCCGCCAGGGCATGACCATGGCCATCGTCACCCATGAAATGAGCTTTGCCCGCGACGTCAGCACCCGCGTCTTCTACATGGACAAAGGCACCATCTACGAAGAAGGAACTCCGGAACAGATTTTCGAACACCCCACCCGCGAGCTCACCCGCATCTTCGTGAATCGCATCCGCGACTTCCATTTCTGTTTCCACAGCCGGGATTACGACCGCTACGCGCTCAAATCCGAATGGCAGCAGTACTGCAACAAATACTTCCTGACCCGCGAAACCATGCAGAAAGCCCTCAAGCTGGGCGTTTCTCTCTTCCGCCTCATCCCCTTCGACAAAGGAGCCGTGGACATGTTCTTCCGCTACTCGGAAAAAACGCGTCAGATGAGCGTGGAAGTCCTGTTGCCGCCGGGCATGCCCCCCGTCCTGCCGCCCCCGGACAGCAAACGCATGTCCGTCATTAACATCCTCTGCGATGGAGTCATCACCAGCAAGGAAGAGACACCGGACGGCGAGCGCGTGAAGTATTGCATGAAACTTCGTCATCATAACCATTGATTGCTCCCCTCAGCGCAGCGCGCTGAGTTCTTCATCCAAGTGCCCGGCAGGGCACTTTTCTTCACCATCGGCTAAGCCGATTCTTCTCCACGCCCGGCAGGGCGTTCTTCTCCACGAGCGATAGCGAGTTTTTATTGTTCCGGCAATTAATAATGTTATACACATTGGTGGAGTGATAAAGCGAGTCGAGCAGCCGGTGAGCCGCAGGCGAACGTTATATTGCGCCCCGGCTGGTATTCTTACGCCCCGCCGGGGCTTGAAATTCCTGCCGTTGGCTGGAATGGAGGTTAAGTCCAATACCGCTTTGCCACGCTGCTCAGCGTGGGCATGGTGTAGCGCGTGCGCAGCAGGCTCGCATCGCGGTGGCCCATTTCCAGCTGCAGCTCGGGCAGGTTGCGGAAATATGCCGCATGATAGGTGGCGAAGGTGTGCCGGCATACATCCGGCACCCAGCGCCG
>JAFUQZ010000014.1 GCA_017472085.1 Akkermansia sp.
CTCAAAAATATCAAAGATTCAGCTAAAAATGAGGGGTATTGTTGACCTGCAGCATTTGTATCTCAGACTTCGCCTTGCCTCCAGTCCCTCTTTTCTTGCTCAGCTTGCCCCATGCTAGTCATAAAATCTGACGCAGCGCCGGATTTTTCATGCCAAAGCCAGCCTGCCGGGCTCAATGCCCCAGGAGCGGCACCACATACATGCTGCCAATAGACAGCCAAATGGGAAGCGTGATAAAGGAGCAGACGGTCGTGGTCAGCAGGATTTGAGTTCCCACCTCCGGTATGCCGCCGAAACGCTTGGCGAGAATCACCGGAATCACCGCACTGGGGATGGCACTCTGTATAACCATAATCCGCTTGATAATGGGGTCAACCGGCAGCAGCCACGCCGCCAGCAGGATGCAGGCCGGTGCCAGTACCAGACGCGCCACGACACCCGCTGCCAGCATTCGCGGACGCCAGGTAAAGTTGCGGGACAGGTCATACATGGAGCAGCCGAACAATATCAGGCAGATAGGTGTGGCAACCGCCCCGATCATCTCTGCCGCCTTCATCACCGGCGGTAGCGCCACATACTGCCCCAGCCCGCTCCAGGCCAGCAGCAGGGAAACGCAAACAGCCAGCAGGGGGCCTCGCAGCAACAGCCCGATTCTCAAATCACGGGCCCCTCCGCACATGAGGATGACACCCACGCTCCATACAAAAATCTCGCACCCCATGTTGTGGATGAAGAGTACCCCCATGGTGGGGTCTCCGCTGCTACTGAACAACATCTGCACAATCGGTATCACGAAAAAGGCATAATTCTGGACCCCGGCAGTCAGGGTAAACGTCCGCAACCCCGTACCGATACGCAGCCGCATCACCCGAGCCACCATCCAGGCCACCAGCACCCCCAGTACCATTTCCAGAAACCCGCAGCCTATGGCCTGCAGGGAAAAGCCCACGGTCGAGATGGCGGGATGCGCCTCCACGACCATGTATTTCATGATGCTGTGAAATATCAGACAGGGATAGCCCACATCCATGGCCAACTGCATGATAACGTTGTCATGCTGCGGCTCGATTGCCTTCTTGTGCCGCAGCCAGCAGCCTATGGCAAAAAAGATGAAAACAGGTATCGTCGACAGAAAGGAATGGAGAATAACGTCAGTCATAAGTCCTCGCCGCATTCTATCACGTTGAAGCGAAAACGCAAGAAAATAGGACAACAGGCTGCTACTGCCGCAATAGGTTCTTGATTCCCTCTGCCGGGAGCGTAAAATGAACGGGTATGGAGAATGTATCCCTCTCACTCGGCAGCCATTCCTATCAGGTGCAGGTTGGTAACGGAGCCCTGGAGTCCGCGGGCTTCCTGGTCACCCGGGCGCGGATGGACGGCAAAGTGGCACTCATCACGGATTCCAACGTGTACCCGCTCTATGCCGAACGCGTCATCCGCAGCCTGGAAGATGCCGGATATGCCGTCAGCACCCATGTCTTCCCCGCAGGGGAGCAGAGTAAAAACCTCACCACGGTAGAAACGCTGGTGGGAGAGATGGCAGAAGCGGGACACGACCGTTCCAGTTTTGTGGTGGCACTCGGCGGCGGCGTTGTGGGCGACATGGCCGGATTTATCGCCTCCATATACTACCGGGGCATTCCCTTCGTCCAGATTCCCACCACGGTGATGGCGCAGGTTGACAGCTCTGTGGGCGGCAAGACGGCCGTTGATATTCCGGCCGGGAAAAATCTCATCGGGGCTTTCCACCAGCCCTCTCTGGTGATTGTTGACCCCACCACACTCACGAGCCTCTCTCCCCGGGTGCTGCGTGAGGGTATGGCAGAAATGGTGAAGCATGCCGCCATCCGCAAACCCGGCATGCTGATGACGCTGCGCCGACTGGCAGATGAAATAGACCTCGGCTTCTCTCTCTCTACCATCGACCGGCTGCCGCACATCATTGCCGAAAACATCGCCATCAAAGCCCGCATCGTGGAGGATGATGAGAAAGAGACCCTCGGCGTGCGCGCATTCCTGAATCTGGGCCACACCCTGGGGCATGGCATCGAGGCCAGCGTCCCATACGGAAGCCTGCTGCATGGCGAAGTGGTCAGTCTCGGGCTGCGCGGGGCGCTCTTCCTTTCCCGGAAGCTCTGCGGCCTGAGTGCACGGGCCGAGCGGGAAATCATTGAAACGCTGGAGGCTCTGGAGCTGCCGCTGCAACTGCCGGAGAGGGTCAGAGTGGAAAAAGCGCTGGAGCACACCCGCCGCGACAAGAAATTCCAGGGTGGTTCGATTCGCTTTGTCCTTCTGGAAGATTTGGGCAAACCGCTTCTTTCCGCAGAGGTCACCCGGCAGAATCTGGAAGAAGCCATGCAGCTGCTCACCACCCCCATCCGCTGATTTTCAAACACAAATACCATCATGACCGACCCAAGAACCACACAACTGGCGCAGAACCTCATTCGCCACTCCTGCCATGTGCAGCCCGACGAGCACGTTCTGCTGGAAATTATTGATGCACCCGATGAAATCGCCATCGAGCTCATCCGCGCCATACGCAAAGCAGGAGCCCACCCCCACATCAACCTGCGCCACAGCCGCATCACGCGAGAAATGCTCACCGGAGCCACCGATGAGCAATACGCCTCCATCGCCGGACTGGAGCTGGCCGAAATGGAGAAGATGGACGCCTACATCGCCATCCGCGGCGGTCACAACAGCTTTGAAAACTCCAGCGTGCCGGCAGAAAAAATGGCGCTGGCCATGAAGCACATGCGCCCGGTTCACAATCAGCGCGTCAACAAGACCAAGTGGTGCGTGCTGCGCTGGCCCACCCCCTCCATGGCACAGGGAGCCGGCATGAGCACAGAGGCTTTCGAGGACTTCTACTTCCGCTGCTGCCTGGCAGACTATGCCAAGCTGCGCGTGGCCATGGACAAACTGGCTGAGCGTATGATGCAGACCGACCGCGTCCGCATCGTCGGCCCGGGCACGGATTTGACGTTCTCCATCAAGGGCATGCCGGCCATCCCCTGCTCCGGGGACTTCAACATCCCGGACGGCGAGGTCTTCACCGCCCCCGTCCGCGATTCCGTGAACGGCATCATCACCTACACCGCGCCCACGGTTTTCCAGGGCATCCCCTTCGATGGAATCTGCCTCACCTTCAAGGACGGCAAGATTATCGACGCCCACTGCAACGGCAATGATGAGGCGCTGAACAAGATTCTGGATTCCGATGAGGGGGCTCGATTCATCGGCGAGTTTGCACTGGGCGTGAATCCCTACATCCTGCAGCCCATGCGCGACATCCTCTTCGATGAAAAGATTGCCGGCTCCTTCCACTTCACCCCCGGTCAGGCGTACGAGAACTGCGACAACGGTAACCGCTCTCAGGTACACTGGGATTTGGTCTGCATCCAGCGCAGCGATTTCGGCGGCGGTGAAATCTATTTCGACGACGAGCTGATTCGCAAGGACGGTATCTTTACCGACACGGAACTCGCTATCCTCAACCCCGCACAGGACTGATTGCCATGACTGACCCCCGCTACAAACAACTCGCCGAGCAGATTATCGGCTATTCCTGCCGGGTGCAGCCCGGGGAACATGTCAATCTGCGCATGATTGACATCCCCGATGCCATGGTCGTGGCGCTCATCCGCGCCACTCGCGCCGTCGGTGGTATCCCCCACGTGGATTTGTACCGCGCCACCATCTCCCGCGAACTGAGCATGGGTGCCACGGAGGCACAGTACGAGCTGGAGGGGCGCTACCGCCTGCAACGCGCGCAGGATATGGATGTCCACATCTGCTTCTATGGCGACGCCAACAGCTTTGAGTCAGCAGATGTGCCCTCCGAGCGCATGAAAATTGTCAGCAAATACATGCGCGAGGCCAGCAATTTCACCTGCAATAAGCGTAAGTGGTGCGTGCTGGCCTGGCCCACTCCCGCCATGGCTCAGGCCGCCGGAATGGCTACGGAGGATTTTGAGGATTTCTACTTCCGCTGCTGCCTGGCAGACTACGCCCGCATGAAAGAGGGCATGCAGAAAATCAAGGATATGATGGAAAGCACGGATGAGGTTCGCATCATCGGCCCGGGCACGGATTTGCGCTTCTCCATCAAGGGGATTCCGGCCATCATCTGCTCCGGGGACTGCAATGTGCCGGACGGCGAGGTCTACACCGCCCCGGTGCGCGATTCCATCAACGGCACCATCACCTACAACGCCCCCTCCATCTACAACGGCATTCCCTTTGACGGAGTAAAGTTCCGCTTTGAGAACGGTAAGATTGTGGAAGCCCACTGCAACGGGAACGAGGAAAAGCTGCTCGCGCTGCTGGATTCGGATGAGGGGGCCCGTTTCATCGGTGAATTTGCCCTGGGTGTCAATCCCTACATCCTGAAGCCCATGCGCGACATCCTCTTCGATGAAAAGATTGCCGGTTCTTTCCACCTGACCCCCGGTCAGTGTTACGATGAAGCCCCCAACGGCAACGAATCTTCCATCCACTGGGATCTGGTCTGCATCCAGCGGGCAGAATTCGGAGGCGGTGAGATTTATTTCGACGGTAAACTCATCCGCAAGGACGGTATTTTCACCGACCCGGAACTCGCCATCTTCAACCCCATCTGCGAATAAAATGAAACGGCCCCATCCGATTAAGTGGTTCCGGCGGCAAAGCAGGAAGGTCAAATACGCACTCATTGCGTTTACCATGCTCTGCGGATGGGGCGTTATACTGTTCGGAAAATACTCCGCACAGCAGTTGCAGTGCAACACCATCACCCTGCCCCCCGATACCCTGCCGGGGGCAGGAGCGCTGCGCATTGCTTTCTTCTCCGACGTCCACAATAATCCGGCATTGTTCATTCAAGTGGTGGACATGATTATTGATGCTCAGCCGGATTTGATTATATTCGGCGGCGATTTAGTAACCGCTGAACAGCGATTCCGCCGCAGCAGATGGGCGGTTGAGGGCTTCCGGCGTTTATCCGAAGCAGCGCCGTGTTATGCCATTTTGGGCAATCACGACTACGAAAAACTCGAACAGGTGGAGCGAGTGCTGAATACTGCCGGAGTGCAGCTCCTGCGGAATGACGCCCTGGATTGGAAAACGCCCTCCGGCGCCGTGCTCCGCATCGTAGGCCTGGGGGATTACAACGAAGGGGATGAAGCCCCGGCGCGATGCATGGAAAAGCAGGATGAAGAGTCTGCACCCGTCCTCCTGCTTTCTCACGACCCGGAAAGCCGTTGGCTGCTGCAACACTTTGACTGGGACCTCATGCTCTCCGGCCACACGCACGGCGGACAAATCGGCAATCCCTTCACCGGGAAAGCCATTTCTTTCCGCAGCTCCATGCCGGCCGGGCTCTTCGACTTCGGAAAACAGCGCCGTGTCTTCGTCACCCGCGGGGTCGGAGCCATTCTCAATATGCGCTACTTCTGCCCCCCGGAAGTCAACATCATTGAGCAGAAACCCTGACCCCGCAGCGGCGGCAGCAATCTTCCCAGCTGACCGGCTGCGTCAGCTGGCGGGTCAACCATGGCTCATCCGGCAACAAATGAGCCCTTCCGAAAGCCGCCGGATTCGTGATGCGCGTAAAGAGAACCCTCTTGATGGCACTTTTGGGAATATTCCTCACCCCATACCCACCGGGTTGGCCATCGCGCGCCATGTGTGAGGACCACACCTGAACCGAATCCCCCTCATCCTTCACCAGGAAAACCAGGTGCCCCCGCTCCCTGCCCCCGATATCGTCCGTCCACCATATCTTCATCACATCAGACGGACGCGCCAGCCTCCAATCCGTGAAATTGATACCGGCGCCAAGACGATGCACCAGCAGGGCAAACCCTGGGCCGTTCGCATTCGCATAGCCCCAGGGGCCCACACCGTCTGCCACCATCTTCGGCAATAAAGCCTGCCAGGCTTTCTCCGATATCACTCTGCGGCGATTATTCTCCTCCCACCGGAGAATGCCGGAAAGGAGCGCCACATACACCGCACCGGAACAAAACGACGGCCTGGCCACCTGCGGATTGAACATCGGACGCTTCAGCCGCTCATTCCATTGAAAAGAGTCCACCAGAGCCTGCTTGGCCTGATCGGAGGTGCTGTATCCACCGGAGCCGCCCCGCTGTATGTCCATGATGGCACGCTGTATGGCTTTCCACCACGGGCTCGAAGCTGATTCCCGCTGCTGGCGGACACCGGATATCGAGGTACGGGTCCTGAGCACGGGTGCGCTTTCCGCGACCCCGGCACACGCAACAGTTGTCAGAATGACCGGCACTATCGGATTCAATAACATCTCGGGCGAGTTTACCCGCAGCACCCCGGCTCTGCAAGCCCAATCTGCCTCAATGCCGTAAAAAGCCCCGTTTTCCGCCTTGTTGATGGCATCAATTTCTCAATAAGGCTAATTTTCCGGCTAAGACATTCCAACTGTTTTATTATATGCTATTTACAGCATAATTTTCAAAAAATGTGAATTCCATTCGGATGGGTTGGTTAGAATTGGAAAATGACAGCGGCAAACCGGGAAGAAGAAGCATTATTGGCAGAGCTGAGACGTATTAAGAAACATTATTGCGGAGCGGATGCACAGCTTTCCGTAGCAGATGCCGTCTATTATGAATGCGGACTGAAAGAGCAGCGGCAACTGGATGTCGTTCTGAGCCTGCATCAGGCCATTGAGACCTATCTGGCTTCCAAATCATCCCTGAGCCGACGATCCCGGGCAGAATACAGCACCTATCTGCGCCGACTCCTCCGGCTCAATCCCGAAACAGGCAGAGAAAAACTGGCAGACATACTCCCGGAAAGCTGGGAAAACATACTGAAAACAACCTTCCCCACCCCGTCGGGACGCAACAAGGCCAGGAGACTCCTTCACGGTTTATATGAGCACGCCATTGTCCACAAATGGGCAACTCGCAACTCGGTGCGAAAAGTCGCCGTGGAAAACGAGCCGGAGCGCGCGCTATGCGTCCTGTCTTCGGAAAAGATAAAAGTGATGCTCCAATGGCTGCTTCACCCGAAATACATGAGCATCGCTCCGGCGGTCGGCTTCATGTTGTGGGACGGGCTGCGCCCCTGTGATATCAACCGCACCCGGTGGGAAGACATTCAGCGGGATTTGCTGCCCCCGGCGCTGAAACGCTGGCTGGACAAATTACCACAACAATACCATGGCCCCATTGCTCCGGCAAACTGGCATCAGCAATGGCGCTATCTGCGACAGGCCGCCGGATTACTCCCCTGGCAGAACGACACACTGCGTCACACCTACGCCGTGTACCACCTGAAGCGATACAACAACCCCAATACCCTGACCCAACGCTTCAAACACATGAACAGCCGACAAATCCGGCAGCGCTTCGGACATTACCCCGGCATCTCGACAGAGGACGCGCAGCAATTCTGGGAGGGCGATGCCCTCTGATTCCACCAACGGGATTCCTCTTTTGCCCCGAGTGATGTGTTGAAACACAGGGCAAGCACTTCCATATGATACCGCAACGCGATTTTTCTCGCGGAACACCTCGATATTTGGCTATTTAGAACCATTTTTTTACCAATCTTTGGGACACATGTGATAAACGCCGCATATTCGTATGAGTACAGATGGCATCAGTTGGCATCCTCGGATTTTTTCTTGACAATCATGCACGATGGGTGCAGAATGAATGCATCCGATACACATGAACCCCGTTACCGTCCAGAACCGTTGGTGGTGGCTCTTGCCGCAGATAGCGTCGTAAGGGACACGGAGTTTATGCATTGGGATTAGCAAGATATACATCACCGAATCGCGGACCTGTCGAACTTACGGCAGGTCTTTTTTTATTCCCTCATTTCTCACCATTCAACCCACATTCGCAACAAAATGAATACCAAAAACACCACAGAAATGCCCGCAAGCCACGGAAAAGCCTTGCACGGCGCAACAAAATGCTCTAATATCGCCGCCGATATGGATTTCCGTACTTACCTTCGCCATTATCCTGATAAAAACGGCTACTTCGGCCGATTCGGCGGTGCCTATCTCCCCGCAGAGCTGGAGCCCGCTTTCAAGGAGATTACCGAGGCCTACAACAGCATTTGCCACTCTGCGCAGTTCATCAGCGAGCTGCGCCGCATCCGCAAACAGTTCCAGGGGCGCCCCACGCCCGTGTACCACTGCGAGCGGCTCTCCCGCCTCAACGGCGGTGCGCAGATTTACCTCAAGCGCGAAGACCTGAACCACACCGGCGCACACAAGCTCAACCACTGCATGGGTGAAGGTCTGCTGGCCAAGTTCATGGGCAAGAAGAAGATTATTGCGGAAACCGGTGCCGGACAGCACGGTGTGGCTCTCGCCACCGCCGCCGCCTACTTCGGGCTGGAGTGCGAAATCCACATGGGCGAGGTCGATATCGCCAAGCAGGCACCCAACGTCACCCGCATGAAGATGCTGGGGGCCAACGTTGTCTGCGTCACCCACGGGCTCAAGACCCTCAAGGAGGCCGTGGACTCTGCATTTGAAGCCTATCTGCGCGACTATAAGGACGCCATCTACTGCATCGGCTCCGTGGTGGGGCCACACCCCTTCCCCATGATGGTGCGTGACTTCCAGATGGTCATCGGCAATGAAGCCCGTGAGCAGTTCCTGGAGATGACCGGTATCCTGCCGGATGTGGTGTGCGCCTGCGTGGGCGGCGGCTCCAACTCCATGGGCATGTTCCCGGCTTTCCTCAATGACCCGATTGACATCTACGGTGTAGAACCGCTCGGACGCGGCCCGGCTCTGGGTGACCATGCGGCCTCCATGCAGTTCGGCGAGGAAGGCATCATGCACGGTTTCAACTCCATCATGCTCAAGGACGAAAACGGCGAACCCGCCCCCGTATACTCCATTTCTTCCGGTCTGGACTACCCCTCCGTGGGCCCCGAACACGCCTTCCTGCGCGACATCGGTCGCGTGAAGTACGAAAGTGTCAGCGATGAAGAAGCCGTGGATGCTTTCTTCAAGCTCTCACGCTACGAGGGTATCATCCCCGCGCTGGAAAGCTCTCACGCCGTGGCTTTCGCCATGCGCAAAGCCCGCGAGATGGGCACCGGCGCCATCCTCGCCAACTGCTCCGGCCGCGGTGACAAGGATGTGGACTACATCGCCGAGCACTACGGCTACGGCGATAACTACAAGTTCTGATTTTTCTCCCTCCCGCCCCCCCGAATCGGCCATGGTTCGGGGGGATTTTTTTGTCCCGCCCGTCATCAATGATGGTGATGCCGGTGATGGTGGTCATCGCAATCGTCATCACAGTCATCATCCTCCATGGCCAGATAAAGGGCCCCGGCAAAGACGGCGATGATGGCGCCGTTTTCCAACACGGTCACGGGCAAGTCCACCAGCAGCCAGTTGAACGGCGCGGCCAGACGAATCAGGCCGGCATTCGGGGATTCATAGGTATAGGACACCATCTTATCCCCCGCCGGTTTCACCACCGGCAGAGTGCGGCATTGTTTCTTCACCGCTTCCGCATCCGGCACTTCCTCCAGGAAAAGAGGTTCTTTTGTCCCCTGCCCCTGTCCGGTCAGGTATTGGGCATATTCTGCCGGAATACGATAGAGCCCCATGCCCCGTTTCTCTGAGACCTGTTCCTGCGGTTGTTCGGCAGGGAAATACTGCAAGCGCACCGGCACGCCAAACCGATAGCGCGGCAGCTCGATGTAATACTCCGTCCCGTTGGTGTACACCACGGGGTTAGGCGCCGTTTTCAAATCAGCCGTGTTGGCACGGGCCTCATAGCGAGCCTTATCCAACAGACATCCCGTCGAATTGAAATAACAGCTATTCATCAGAGCCGCCATCAGCAGCCCAGCCACACAACTCCGAAAAAAGGTTTTCCTCATCATATATCAGGCAGATGTTTGTTAACTGCCGCCTACCATACCCCATTCTGCCCACCTCGTCAAGCAGAACGGCCCGGCTGCCGCTGGGTGCAGCGAATGAAGAATCGTTGAACTTCGATGCTCAAAATCCGGGACAAGCTGTTGATTTTGCGCTTGAACTTTATCCGTTATGCGGTAAAATGCTTCCCACATGAATCCGAAGCGCTCTCTCACCGAAATATCCGTTCGTTTTCTCTGCCTGCTGCTGGGTCTGTTCATTCTGGCGCAGGGTATTGCTTTCACCATTCTGGCTGATTTGGGCACGGATGCCATCACCAGCCCGGCGCTGGTGGCGCACCTCGTTCTGGGCGATGCCCCCGGCGGCATGGGTTACAGCTTCTGCACGGTGGGTCGGATGCTCATCTGCATTCATGTGATGCTGGTGCTGGCACAGATTGCACTACTGCGCAGCAAGTACCGCCCGATTCAGCTGCTCCAGGTGGTCATGGGACTGATTCTGGGCACGATGCTGGATTTCTGCCTGACGTATACCAAACTGCTGCCTGTGCCGGATTATTGCGCCTCTCTGGCCTACACGCTCTTCGGCTGCGTGCTCTGTGCCTTCGGCATTTTCACGTTCGTGAAGGCAGACCTGATTCCGCTGTCGGCAGAGGGCTTCTGTCTGGCGCTCAGCCGCACATTCAACTGGCGATTCAGCCGGGTGAAGGTGGCGGTGGATTGCTCCATGATTGCCATTGCCGTGCTGGCTTCCCTGCTGTTGCTGGGTGAGGTGGCCGGCGTGCGTGAGGGCTCGCTCATCTGCGCGGTAAGCACTGGCTTCATCATCGGTTTCTTCTTCCGCATCTGCCCGATATGGGACAAGCTGTTTGCCGCTATCGGCCACCGCTCCGCAGACGAATCCGACAGCGAGCTCGCCTGATTTTCCGCAGCATGACGTGTTGAATCAGGCCATTCACGGGCATTCTCAGCCATTTGCGGGTGCGGATATAACATACAAGCTTGACCTTTCTGCCTGATTGGTATATCCTTGGCGCGTCACATCGTGGCATCAAACAAAGCACTCTCCATCCCCACGGCGGGCAAGACAATGAAAATTCTTCCTCTCTATACGGCCGAGCAAATTCAAGAAGCCATCCAGCGCGTAGCATCCAGCATTCAGGATTTTTTTGGTTCTGAAGAACCGGTGATTGCCCTCTGTCTGCTGAACGGCGCCATCTGGTACACCTCTGATTTGCTGCGCTGTCTGCCCCCCAACTTCGAGCTGCAGACGATTCGCATCTCCAGCTACGAGGGTATGGACAGCACCGGCAGACTCAAGTGGCACGGCGCTCTGCCGGATTGTGCAGGCAAGAAAGTGCTGGTGATTGATGATGTACTGGACACAGGGCTCACCATGAAAGAGGTGTGCGAGACGCTGTATGCCAACGGTGCCACCTCCGTGGCCTCCACCGTGGTCATCAACAAGAAAGGCCGACGCAATGTGCAATTCGAGGCAGACTTCTGCGCACTTCACTGCGATGACCTTTTCCTCGTCGGGTACGGCCTTGACTACAACGGCAAGTACCGCAACCTCCCCTACATCGGTTACGTGGAGGCCTGAGCTGCACCCGCACCCCGCTTCGTTCAGGAGAGGGGACTTCAGGCCAAATGTGCGAGGCATTGAGGCACGATACGAGCCCTGTCGCAGTATCGGGCTGCGCTGAGTGCGGAAGCGAGAGGAACTTTTTCCATCCCGACATTGTCCAAAACGCTGCTTCCGGCCGGAAAATCTCAAAGTTTACTTTTACCGGAACTCCCGCTCAGCGCAAAGCGCTTCCTCCGTTTGCGCAGCTGCGCAGCAGTCGCACAAAAAACGCTCCCGACTGCTGTATGCAGAGGGGAGCATTTGGATATGAGAAGATTCAGCTGTCTAATCAGGCCTTCGGTGTTTCAGCGGGAACGGGAGCCGGGGCAGCGGGAGAAGATTTGCCCAGATAGCTGGGGAGCTCCACACCCACGCTGCTGGCCAGCTCATGCAGCGGCAGCGTGCCTGTCACGAGATTCTGCACAAAGCCACCCACGGAGCCGCTCTGAGAATCGCCGCCACCCATGACCACCACCTTGTCGAAGCTGAGGTTGCGGATGGCACTGGCCTGGGTCTCCACAATCTGCGGCAGCTGCTCGGTCACCAACAGACCGGATGCAGAACGGGCATCGCCCGCAGCCGCCACAATCTGGCGGAAACCGCTGGCCTTGGCTTCCAGCGCCGCCTGAATGGCAGCGGCCTGACCGCGGCCCACCAGCTCCAGGCCTTCACCCTCTGCTTTCTTCTTGAGCAGCAGAGCATCAGCCTCACCCTTGGCGAGCTTGATGGCGGCGTTACCCTCGGCTTCCTTTTCGATGATGAGCGCATCGGCTCGGCCCTGCTGCTCACGCACCAGCACGGCGGCGGCAGCCTCTGCGGCAATCTCCTGCTTGCGCTTCTGGATTTCTGCCTTCACAATTTCATTGGCCGTCAGCGTGGCGCGTTCCAGTTCGGCACGCTCCATTTCGGCCTCGCGGCTGGCCACATAACCAGCCTGCTCCGCACGGGCTGCCTGCTCACGCTCTGCAACCTCAGCAATTCGCTGGGCCTCTGCCTGGCGCACCTTGAGTCGGGCATTGGAATCAGCCACTTTCATCTGGGCTTCGTTGTTACCCTCCACAGCGGCCGCATTGGCCATGGCCACCTGCACCGTCTGGTCGCGCAGTGCTTCTGCCTTACCAATCTCACCGCGGCGGGTTTCCTCTGCCACCTTAATCATGGCATCGTTGATGGCGCGGGCTGCAGCCTCCTGCCCCAGAGCCGCGATGTAGCCGGAAGCATCACGAATATCCGTAATGTTCGCATTGATGAGGTACAGGCCCACCTTGTGCAGTTCCACATCCACACCACCGGTGATACCCTTGATGAGCTTCTCGCGGTCGGCATTGATTTCCTCAATCGTGAGAGAGGCAATCACCACACGCATCTGGCCCATGATGATTTCGGAGGCGAGATTGCGGATATCCTCGCGGGTGCGCCCCAGAAGACGGCTGGCGGCATTCTGCATGATTTCCGGCTGGGTGCTGATGCCCACAATGAATGAGGACGGCACATCCACACGGATATTCTGGCTGGAGAGAGCGCCTTTCAGCGGCACATCGATGTTGATGGGGTTCAGGTCCATGAACGCGCAGCTCTGAATCACCGGCATCACAAACGTGGCACCACCGTGAATGCATTTGGCAGAACGCCCTGCTCCCACCTTACCATACACGATAAGAATCTTATCCGAAGGGCACATTTTGTAGCGGCTGAACAACAGTGCGGCTGTTCCCAGCAGGAACACCACAATAGCTACAATGGCAATGATGCTCTGCGACGACGATTCACCGGTGCTGGCGGCGAGGATGAGTAGTGTGTTTATCATAGTTGTGTTTGTTTATTGTTGGGGAGTTTTCGGGGCGGTCAGCGAGCGAACCGTCAGGCAATAGGTTGTGGCGGCCACCACGACAATGGGAGTCTGGGGCGACAGCGGGGTATCACCCTCCTGCACAGCTGCCATGGTAATCATCTGGCTGGGGTGAGATACCTGCACCTGACCGCCGGGCTCACCGTGCGGAGGAATGGTCAGATACACCGTCCCCGTACAGCCCACCAGAGTATTGTAATCCAGCGACCCGTCGCACTTCAGACTGAAAATGAACTTCAGCAGGGCCACCACACAGAAAAAGATAACTAAGCCCACCAGAAGCCCCACCAGGATAGCAAGCCCCACCCCGGCACCCGACTGCACCGCGGCATAACCGCCCCAGCCGAAGCCCATCAGAAACCCGATGACCGCGCGCACAGAGAACACCCCCGTATCCGCACCGGCGGCATCGGAAGCCTCCACTGCCGGCACATCCACATCGCTGTCGCCGAAATCAAAGAAAAAGGCCAGCACCATCGAAACAACGGAAAGCAGAGTGGCCGTCCAGGCTATCGCGCAGAAAATACCACGGGCAGAGGTAAAATCCGGCAGAAGGTCGGCAGCTTGCAGCAGCATCTTGCCCCATTCAAAAAACTGAGTCACATATTGCATAATTGGATTGTATTGACTGCGGGCATAGTAACATCTTGTGAGGCTCCTCGTCAACCGGAAAATCAGCCACCAGCGCCATTCCGAAGCAGAAATGTGGGTATTTCATTCATTTTGGGCTTGCATCTTCCGCGAAGCATGCTATTATCCCCTCACCTTGTAGGTCGATTTGCCGCAGCCACGAAAAATCAACCAATTAAACAAGATACATACGACAATGAGCGAAATTAACGTCAACGACTTCAAGACGAGTGAGAAGGACACCGGCTCCGCCGGTTTCCAGGTGGCCGTGCTGACCAAGCGTATCGTCCACCTTACCGAGCACCTCAAGGCCAACAAGCATGACCATGCTTCCCGCCGCGGCCTGCTGATGCTGGTCGCCAAGCGCCGCAAGATGCTCGACTACGCCAAGCGCACAAACCCGGATCTCTACAAGGATCTCCTCGTGCGCCTCTCCCTCCGCCACTAATCCCGCCGGAGCGGAACGCTTCGTCAGAAGCCTTCAATCGCTACAGAAACGCCGCAGAGTGGTCGACTCTGCGGCGTTTCTCCATCTGAACATTTTTGCCCTTGCGCCCATTCACAGAATCATCCCCACCCCTTCAGCCATCAGCCCTGCGAAAGTGCGGCTTGCAAAAAACGCTGAATCCTGATACAATCCGAACATCAAACACGACTCCCTCATACCATGAACAAGGTACGCACAGATCTGATAGAACGCGGCAATATACTTGAGAGCATCTATTCCCGTCATTTGCCCTGGATCGGCTACTACATGATAGCCTATCGGGCCACCGCCATGCGTCAGTTCCCGCTCATGTATGACTACGAGGACACATACTGCATCACGGAACTTTTTGACGGCGACCCCGATGCCGGGGCCGACTCTCTTTCAACGGTAACGGAAAGCTGGTCAGCAGAGAGTGCACCGGCAATAGCGTTCAACTTTGGTTCGGGAGAGCAACGCCCACTGGGCCCCCAACCCATCTTCCCCTTACAGGCCGGGCTACCGCGCTTTGCCGATGCCTGGGTATGGCCCGAGAAGCTGATGCATATGCTGCTCCAATTTCCCGCGAGCGGGCTTCACACCCCGATTCCTGTAAAATCTCATGCATTCGGTGAAGGCGAATACACCGCTGAAGGTCAGTGGTATCTGCTGCCGCCGCCTCTGGAAAAGCTGGCAAACCGTGTGGATAATCAGGTAGTAGTGCTGACCATCGGCTGGGAGAGAGACCAACGCCGATGGCCCTTGCTGCTTGATGACAGCCATACTCTCGATACGGCGTGTGATGTCATCCAATATTGCGGGCTTTCAGAAGGATACCGTCCGGACGTTCAATTCCCGCACAATTACCTTTTCCTCAGCGAGCGCGTGGTCGATGCCCTGCTGGCAGAAGCCCCATGGCTGGTATTCCATCCCATCTGTATTGCCTCCGGAACAGCATATCGTAATATGGAACCTGCTCAATATCGGCTTTTCAGCCTTGATAAATTCTCTGATTCTGATTCAGAATACAACGAGTTCGCCGAATGGAGACACGCTCACCTGGCCGAATATATTGAGGAAGATGAGGAATACCCGCAACTGAGTGAGACCGATTCTCAAAACCTCGCAGCATTGCTGGAGTCTCTGCGGCCTGCTTGCGTGTAGCCGGCATTCCTCGGGCTGTTTATCCGGTTTCCCTTTTTAACTTGTTACACAACCGCACGAGCAGATGATCTATTCGCAGCCATCTCACACAAGGAGATGGTAAAAAGGAAGTACAGCATTAGTGGGCTTAATAATCCATTCTGCCGGTGTTACATGCCAACCCAGGGGATGGGGCGGTCTTGCTCATCTCTGTACTGACCACAGATGCAATCGTCGGGAAGCAGATGAAAACGCCCGCCATCGCGCTGCGGCAGAGGAATATCATTCTCTGTAGCCGGAAGAATCTGAACGCGCCCCTCGCTTTCCTTGTAGCAAAGCTTGCGCCCCGGTTCAAAGTCAAGCAATTCCCGCCGATATTCTCCATGTGGAGGATACGAGGCAATCAATGCCAGGCCGGCGGGATACGTGATACGCCGGTGGTGACTCCCGGCATACCATGGGCGGAGCAGGAGTTCGTATTGTATTTCATGAACTTCGCCGGATATGCTCTCTATTTCGTTCTCCTGTTCTTCCGAAAAATCACAGCGCGTCCGAAGATTGGCGTACATGCAACCATATTCGTATGCGAGGGGCAAGAGCAACTCCATACTGTCCTCATCATGTATGGCCTTCAATACAGTCCGCTCCCTGCGAGCATACATCATGCAATAACGGTTGATAACCTCTTGAGGAACGTCCTCCGGGGCGAAAGATTCCGGGTTCTCCGCCTTGTACGCTTCAGAAAAATCTGCCGCTTTAATGACATGAAACCTTGTACACTCGGTGTTTCCTGTTGCTCGCTGAAAATTCAGTTGAGGTATCGACCTGCTCCCCTCCGCTCCGGCAGGTTCCACAAGAATGTAGCTGTAAGGAGCTCGGTTGCAACATGTACCGGGCTCCGGCGCATCGTCTTCCGTCAAAGCATGCAGGACGACTCGCAGCCCGATGTTGTGTCGCGCCTGCATCCCTGCCATGCATTCTCGGGGAGTGAGGCCCTCTCTCATCTCCCATCCCTCATTACCACGCCACAGATAGAGCCAGGTCTTGTATTCCTCACCTTCTTCTTCATCCACGCTCGTGAGGGAGTAGAGATACTCAGGTTTGCGCAGCAAACGCTCCCTCACCTCCTCCGGTGAGCAGGGCAACTCCACCCCGAAGTAGTAATGCTCATCGTCCGGTAATAATAAATCCATTGATTTCGCCATCGTTCGTCAAGTCTCCACTTTTTATAGCATTGCATGAGAAAAAATCAACTTCATTCGCTCGGCTTTCACTTATAAGACATCAGGCAGAATGAAATGCAGCATTCTTTATGGCATGGAAAAAGGGCTCTCCCATTTACAGTTTAATGTATGCCGTAGCGCGAGCCGCTCCGATTTTTTTGATTTCTCCGGCTTCCAGCATCTGCTTCAGGGTACGCTCAATGAATGAAAGGCTGATATCCGGGCAGTGGTGAACAATATCAGCCTTGCTGATTTTTCCCGTTTTCTGTTCAAACACATGCCGAATGCGCTCAGCCTTGCTCATCTTTGTGGTGACGATGTGCTCCACTCGGGATTCGAACTCCCGGTAGGATTTCAGGATGATACCCAGCAGATACCGCAAAAAGGGAAGATAGTTATTATTCCCCGTGTCCCAACCAGTGCTGCTTTCCTGCAAGGTTTCGTAGTAAGTCTGCTTGTTTTCTTCAATCAATTTTTCCAGGCTGATATATTTGCCGACAATGTAGCCATGCTGATAGAGCAACATGAGCGTGAGCAGGCGGCTCATGCGCCCATTGCCGTCATTAAAGGGATGTATGCAAAGGAAATCGAAAATGAACAGCACCAGCAGCATCAGGGGGTCATAGTGCTCCTGAGCTACAGCTTCGTTGTATGCCTCACAAAGTGCGCGCATGGCTTCCGGCGTTTCAAATGCCGGGGTAGGCGTGAAGCGTGTGCGCTTATTGCCGGCAGCATCCGTTTCAGCTATCAGATTATCGGCGCTTTTCCAATGCCCGCCCATGCCGGATGGATGGTAGGAATACAAATCTCGGTGCAGCTGTAGAATGGTGTTCGGCGTTACAGGAATATACTCATAATTTTCATGGATAGTCCGCAGAACATCCCTATAACCGGCTATCTCCCTCTCGTTGCGGTTGCCGGGCTCCGCCTTTTGCATGACTAGTTCCCGTAATCGTGCATCAGACGTGTAGATTCCCTCAATCCTGTTGGACGCATCTGTGCTTTGTATCACAGCTACTTCCAGCAGACTCCGGAGGATATCTTTCCTGGCCTTGATATACAGCGCCTGCTTGCCGCGATACTCGTGTATAGCAGAAAGCAAATTGCATATTTCGGGAGTGAGCAGAGCGCCCGGAAAATCCGTGTAATGACAATTTCTCATGCGTATGTTTCCTTGCTTGAAAACAATTTGTCTACCCTCAATGTACCACGTATCTGCACACTTGTAAACACAAAATGGGCAGATACTCCACGAAAGTGGGCAGATTCGTGATGGCGCATTGCCTTTCAAAATAGAGACACTTAAATCTAAAAAAGAGTTGACAAAACTCTTTGATTTGCTGATGATGACCTCATCAGGAACGGATGTTCTGATTATACTTTTTCCAAAGACCTCCCGAGTGGCAGCTCTGGGAGGTCTTCTTTTTGCCTTGACTGAATCCGGCGCAAGTCTGTAATGGCGTTGTCATGTAACGATAGTTCATGCATGATTCATTCTCCTGAAACGCTCCCGCCTAGTCACCGGGGACGTTTTTACCTTCAATTCCTCTGGTATTTCCTCGTGTTTCAAGACAAGGATATCAGCATGACCGGGGCGTACCCCATGAGCGAGTTCCTCATGATTCTGGCCGAACTGTAAACAACCCACAAAACACCACTCCGGCTCCTCGTTGATACGCCCGGACAGGCTCGCAAGACCATGACCCGCACCCGGCAGTCCAAGGGCTCCACTTCGAGCGAATCCTCGGCTTTTGCCTCTGTTTTTTGCGCCATCGGCAACAAAATGCAGGAAACGCGCAACAAATTGCCCTCCACACTTGAACAGAGGGATGGGAATTGATATAATGCCCCAACATAGGTGCAATCTTTTTCACATACGTGAGGCAAGGATAATTAAACAGAACTCAAATAAGTCTTTCATCATGATGCGTTTTTTTCTCATATTTCTTCTGATGCTACAGGGAGTGGTAATGGCAGGTATGCAGCATGGAACTGCGGTGGCTGTTAATGGAGAGCCAGTGACGCAACTGACTCGCTATGAGGACGAATGGTTTCCTCTCATGAGTGTGGTGAAGCTGCCGCTGGCTGTGGTGGTACTGCATCATGTGGAACAAGGCAAGCTCCGGCTCGATGCACACTACCAACTGGGAGAGTCGGATATGGATCCGAATACCTGGAGCCCCCTGCAAAAGCGTTTCCCGAAAGGCGGTTCTTTTTCTCTGGAAACCCTCCTGCTGGCATCATTGTGCGAGAGCGATAATAATGCGTGCAATTATCTCTTTCAACTCGTAGGTGGCCCGCAGAGAGTACAACTGTTTTTCAAAACTCACTATGGTGCAGATTTCCCCCTGCATATAGGAGTAACGGAGAAAGAGATGGCCTTGGATGTTGCTGCCAAGACGGTGAATCGCACCACTCCTGCGGCCATGTTGCGTGTGCTGGAGGATTTGCATTCTGCCACGTCTCATCAAACACTGTACCCCCTGCTGACGCCACCCATGGCATGCTTGTTGCTGGCTTACATGGACCAGACCACAACGGGACCGGAGCGCTTGAGGGCGGGGCTTCCGAATGTGGGGCTGTCATTCGCTCACAAGACCGGGTCGTCCGGTATTATTAACGGGATTACTCTGGCTCATAACGATGTGGGAATTATTCGCATGGATGATGGCCGCTATGCCTGCATCGTTTCCTTCATAACAGCTTGTACGGAGGATGCTGCCACCATGAACCACGCCCATGCTCAGTTGGCGGAAAAAACATACGACGTGCTTATAGGGAAGTGAAAGATTGTGAGGGGGAATGCGTTTGTCATTCTCCACGCATAGTCTTTTTGTTTCAGAACGGTGCTCCGGCTCCCGTCTATCACTTGCAGCCCTGTCACGACAGCCCGAGTGGGTGGAACGTAGAGAAGCCCCTTATTAACGAGAAGCCGGAGTGTCTTTTTATCCCCTTGCAAGCGATGTTTCATTTTAGGTAGCCACTCGGTGAAAAAAGGAACTTAAACACTTGATTCTGTGTGGCTTGCCAGTTCAAGGCATCTTTTCTTGTCACAGAGTCGCCATTCGCCCAAAATCGCCTAAGCTCACATAATCAACAGATTGGAGATTCGGCTCTTCTGCAATAATTGTGGAATGCCCCACGGACGCAAGAAACGAAACCGGAGAAAAATATTAGTAAAGAGCAAAAAAAGATTGAGCATGGAGAAGAAATCTCCTACCATGCCCTGTGTTGTGTTCTTGAAGTACCTGAAAATTACAGCAACGGGCGCGGATAGTCAAGGCAAATTTGATTATGCTGTGTGTGATGAAATTCAGACAGCCTACTGTCCGCATTGTCATTCACAGGATGTATACGCACACGGTTATTACTATCGCAACCCTAGTGCGAAAGGGCGGGACGGAGCAAGGAAACGACTAAGGTTAAAAGTAAAACGCTA
>JAFUQZ010000082.1 GCA_017472085.1 Akkermansia sp.
AGGTACTTCAAGAACACAACACAGGGCATGGTAGGAGATTTCTCCTCCATGCTCAATCTTTTTCTGCTCTTTACTAATATTTTTCTCCGGTTTCGTTTCTTGCGTCCGTGGGGCATTCCACAATTATTGCAGAAGAGCCAAATTGTCTTCCTTTATGGTATGGCAAAGGAAAAAACTTGCATATTGCGGTAAAGTCCGTATACTCGTCGGCCGGATTAATCCCATGAGCCAGAGCACCAGACAAGCCTTTATTGAAACCATACCCGTGATGACGGGATATCTGGCGTTAGGGTTCGGCTTCGGGATTATGCTCAAGGCAAGCGGTTTTCCGGTCTGGCTTGCGCCGGTGATGAGTATTACCATATATGCCGGAGCCATGCAGTATGTAGCCGTGGGGCTGCTGAGCTGCGGGGCGGATTTACTCACCGTAGGCATCACCACCTTTCTGGTGAATGCGCGACACCTGTTCTACGGCATTTCCATGCTCGATAAGTTCAAAGGCACGGGCAAACGGACTCCCTACCTTATTTTTGCGCTCACCGATGAAACCTATTCCCTGGTATGCCGTAATGCAACACACATTCCGCCGGAGAAACGCAAACATTACTACTTCTGCATCTGCTTTTTCAACCACTGCTATTGGATTGCCGGCTGCACGCTGGGGGCTGTGACAGGCTCTCTGGTGACATTCAACAGTAAGGGTATCGATTTCGTACTTACCGCTCTGTTCATTACCATTTTCATCGAGCAGTGGCGCAGCACAGAGAAACACTACCCGGCCATCATGGGCGCAGTAGTCACCGCTGTCTGTCTGGTGTTGTTCGGCAGTGAAAACTTCATGATTCCCGCCATGTTTGCGATTCTGGTCTTGCTCTGCATTCACAAGGAGGAGGTAAGCCATGGTTAATGCTCACACATTCTACGCCATTGCCGTGATGGCGCTGATTACGGCCCTGCTGCGTTTCCTGCCCTTCCTCATCTTCAAGGGCAAAGCTTCCACCCCGAAACTGGTGGAAAAGCTGGGGCGTCTGCTGCCCAGTGCCGTCATTGCCATGCTGGTGGTCTACTGTCTGAAAGATATGAACTTCTCAGCCATGAGCAACTACCTGCCGACGCTCATCGCCGGATTGCTGACAGGCGTGCTCCATGTGTGGAAAGGCAACACTCTGCTCAGCGTCATCAGCGGCACCATGTGCTACATGCTGCTGGTGCAGTACGTGTTCTGACCGGCCTCACCGGTGAACTAATCAATAGGCAACACATTCAATGGCGCCGGATGCTTCATTCGACATCATATACCGAATGGCATTCTCGGACTTCATCCGCTTTCTCAGGACACAGAAGCATGGTTTTGCAGCAGCACCGGATCTCATGATTTATCTCCATTGCGGCCCGGGAGTGAATAAGAAATTGAGATTCATTATTCCGTGCGCTCGCAAAATCCTGTATTTTCTACCGTCAATCCCTACCGCACGGAGGATTATGGGGTTGACTTTTACCCGCAAGGGGCGTATATTAGCGCGCGTATGAGCACAAAAAGCTATAAGGACACCATCTTCCTGCCGGATACCACGTTCCCCATGCGTGGTGATCTCACCACCAAAGAGCCGGCTCGTCTGGAGAAATGGGAGAATGAAAAGCTTTACGAGCGAATTACAGCGCGCCGTAAGGCGCAGAATGCTCCGAAGTTCGTCCTGCACGACGGCCCTCCCTTTGCCAATGGCGATGTGCACATGGGCACAGCACTCAACAAGGTGCTCAAAGACCTCATCGTCAAGAGCAAGACCATGGCCGGCTTCTACGCCCCCTTTGTGCCGGGCTGGGACTGCCACGGTCTGCCGATTGAAGCCAAGGTGGTGAAGGAATTCCAGGGGCTGGAGCCGGCGGAAATCCGCCGCCGCTGCGCCGAGTTTGCGCTGGGCTACATTGACCAGCAGCGCGTTTCTTTCCGCCGGCTGGGTGTATTCGGCGACTGGTTCAACCCGTACATCACCATGCTGCCGGAATACGAGGCCTGGATTCTGCGCGTCTTTGCCAGACTGGTGGAGAGCGGTGCTGTGTACCAGTCCCTCAAACCTGTGCAGTGGAGCTATGCCCACCACACCGCCCTGGCTGAAGCCGAGGTGGAATACATGGAGGATACCTCCACCGCCGTCTATGTGGCCTTCAAGATGACCGAACCGGTCAAGGGTATTGACTGCGAGATGGTTATCTGGACCACCACGCCCTGGACGCTGCCGAGCAACCTGGCCATCGCGCTGCATCCGGATTTCAACTATGTCATCGGCAAGTTCGGCAAAGACGGCGCTACCCGCAACCTGATTGTGGTTCGCGAGCTGATTGAGACCGTGACCGCCAAGACCGGTTGGACGCTGGTGGAAGAACTCGCCACCGTGAAGGGCAGCGAGATGGAGCGCATGAACGCCCGCCACCCCTTCCTGGACCGCGATTCTCTCATCATCAACGCCCAGTACGTGACCACAGATGCCGGTACCGGCGCGGTTCATATCGCCCCCGGTCACGGTATGGATGACTACAATGCCGCCATGCAGTACGGGCTGCCCGTGCTTTCCCCGGTGGATGATGACGGTCTGTACACCGCCGAATGCGGCGTTCCCTCTCTGGTGGGACAGCATGTGTTCAAGAGCAATGAGGATGTCATCACCATGCTGGTGGACAATGACCGCCTGCTGGCCCGCGAGGAATTCACCCACCAGTACCCGCACTGCTGGCGTTCCAAGACCCCCATCATCTTCCGCGCCGTCAAGCAGTTCTTCATCAGCATGGAGAAGCTGCGCCCGCTCGCTCTGGAGCAGATTGACAACACCAAATGGCTGCCCGCCTGGGGCCGCAACCGCATCTACAGCACCGTGGAGGCCCGCCCGGACTGGTGCATCAGCCGCCAGCGCACCTGGGGCGTTCCCCTGCCCGTCTTCTTTGATGAAGCAGACAAGCCCGTGCTGGATGCAGAAGTTGTCCGCAAGGTGGCTGACCTGGTGGAAAAGAAAGGCACGAACATCTGGTTCGAAATGAGCAATGAAGAGCTCTGCAGCGCACTCGGCCTGCCCGCCGGACTCCGCAAGGGCAAGGACACGCTCGATGTGTGGATTGACTCCGGCTGCTCCCACGTGGCCGTGCTGGAGACGCACCCGGAGCTTGCCGCTCCCTGCGATGTGTATCTGGAGGCCACCGACCAGCACCGCGGCTGGTTCCAGAGCTCGCTCATGCTCTCCTGTGCCTGGCGCGGCGTTGCCCCCTACAAGGAAGTGCTCACGCATGCCTTCGTGGTGAACCAGGATCGCTCCAAGCTCTCCAAGAGTGCCCAGGGCACCTACCAGAAACCCACCAATGCCAAGTACTTCTATGAAAAGTACGGTGCCGATATCGTGCGTCTGTGGGTCAGCAGCGTGGACTGGCAGAACGAGGTTCCCTTCGGTGAGGACCTCTTCAAGCAGATTACCGATCCCTACCGCCGCCTGCGCAACACCCTGCGTATTCTCCTGGCCAACCTCAAGGGCTACAACGGTCAGCAGCCTGCCGAGCTTGCCCCGCTGGATGCCTGGATTCTGGAGCGCCTCAATGCCCTCATCCGCGAGGTGCGCGCCGCCTACACGGCCTATGAATTCCGCAAGGTATTCACCGCCATCAACCAGTTCTGCACCAATGATTTGTCGGCTCTCTACATCGACATCACCAAGGACAGTCTGTACTGCGATGCCGCAGATTCTCCGCGCCGCGTGAGCAAGCAGTTTGCCATCTCCCGCGTGTTTGACGCGCTGGTGAAGCTGCTGGCCCCCATCCTGGCCTACACAGCGGATGAAGCCTGGGAGCATGCCGGCAACAGCGGCTCCGTCCACGAGCAGGATTTCCCGGAAGCCGATGCCGCCTTTGACGCCGGGCTCACGGAAACCTTCGCCCGCCTGCAGCAGATTAAGAGCGTCATTCAGGTGGCCATCGAGGCACAGGTCAAAGCCAAGGCATTCAACAAGAACAACGAAGCCGCCGTGCAGGTATGTCTGCCGGAAAATGAGGATGCCCGCGTGGTCGGGCTGATGTCCGATGCCGACTTCGCCAAGGAATTCTTCATCGTGGCCGATGTGCAGGTCTGCACCGGCTCCGAACTGGCCGCCACCGCCGAACGCAGCCCGCACGCCATGTGTCCCCGCTGCCGCCGCTATGAACCGGCTGTGAACAAAGAAGGCCTCTGCGCCCGCTGCGCGGCCGTCATGGCGTAAGCCGGACAAAGCTCTCCGCCGCCCGGTGCACACGCCGGGCGGCGTTTCACTCTTACCCCCCGATGATATCCATGAAAGAACGTATTCCGCTCTACCTCATTCTCCTCATAGTGGGACTGTATGCGCTAGATCAGGCGAGCAAATGGGCAGTTGTGCTCAACTTCAGCTACAACTGGCTGCACCAGTTCTCGCCGGACTACATCCGCGTGCTCAGCGACAACGGCATCATGCACTTCAACCTCGTGCGCGTCCACAACACAGGCGTGGCATTCGGCGCGGGCAATGGCACAGCGTGGGCACCCTTCCTCTTCCTGGGTATCCAGATTGTGGCCCTGGTGTGGCTGTATCGCCTCTTTCGCAAGGGCTTTTTCTGCACCCGACTCCTCAAGGTGGCCTGGGCTCTCATCATCACCGGCATCCTCGGCAACATGACTGACCGTCTCCTCCAGGGCTTCTTCCGCCCGGAAGCCGGCGAGCAGGGCTTCTTCGCCAACCTCATGAACGGCTACGTCGTGGACTTCCTGGACTTCTCTTTCCCCTGGATTACCTCCGAAAACTGGCCCTTGGGCTACCACTGGCCCTCCTTCAACGTGGCGGATTCCTGTGTGTGCATCGCAGCGGGTCTCTTCATCATCGCCTCGTTCATCACCCCGGAGCTCAAGGATAAGAAAAAAAACGCAGAGACCGCATGAAACACCTGATTCTGCCCCTGCTGCTGACAGCCCCGGCGTTGGCAGGCTTCCCGCAGCCCACGCAGCAGATAAAACTCCGCTACGGACAGCAGAAAGCCACCGTCGTATTCACCACGGACGGCTCAGCCATCACCAAATCCAAAGCCCACTGCGACTGTACCACCCTGGAGAATGACGGCTCCCGCCTCATTGCGGAAGTAGACACCTCCAAGTTCGAAGGCAAGGTGAGCAAGACCATCGATGCCACCACCTCCGATGGCAAAACCACCCGCCTGACCATGCAGTTTGACGTGCCGCCCGCCATCGTTCTCTCTGCCCGCAGCCTGCAATGGAAAGTCGGCAGCAAACCGGCCCCGAAGGTGCTCACCATCACCCTGCCCAAAGGCTCACCTGTCAACGGCATCAACGATGCCGGGCTCAATGGTGAGGCATTCGACTACCGCCCGCAAACCATCACCAAGGGACGCGAATACCGCATCACCGTCACCCCCCTCAGCACGGAAAAGCCCGTTCTCAACCGTCTGGTCATCAAGGCCGACAGTTCTGACCCCCGCTACGCGCAGCAGATTATCTACCTCCAGGTGCGGAAGTAAATTTTTACATAAGTGCAAAAAAAGTTGCGGATTCGTATTCGGGGCGGATTAACCATCATGTAAGGATATGAATACGATACCTCGCTTTTTCCCGCTTGTGTCGGCATACGTCTGCCTCTTTTGGCTGAGTGCCTGCTCCGTTGAGCCGGTTCCCATGCCGAAAAAAGTTGTCCTGGAGGAATGGGATGACAACTACAACCACTCGTATCGCGATATCGACATCAGTCCCGCAGCCCTGCCGCATCTGCATGAGATTGCCCTCAAAGAACAGAAAAGACGCGAGACCAATCGGCGCCGGAAAATACTGGTGAACCCGGCAGGGGAGCGATTTTACACAAGATACCGACTCACTCTGCTGGATGAGCACAACGCCCCGATTGAGTCTTTCATGCTCTTCAAAAACGCCCCCTTTACCGTGGAGCCTTACTACAAAGCCCCCTATCACTTCCGGGCAGATGTGGATATTCCCACTCAAAAGCTGCTTTTGCAGCTGATTCCGGAATGGAAAAATTCCTCATACGCCAAATAGTGACAAAAAAAATACCATTGGGGTAAAAATATATTGCATCGCTTTAAGTCGTCGCGTTTGCGGGCTCGGTGTTTTTATACTGAGCCCCTGTCGAACCTCTCTGCGATTATATCACCCTAAACAGCCTCACAATTAGGTTCGTTTGTTCTCGCGAACTCACCGGCAACGTCATTTTCTCGACATTGCCATCCCTGCTGTACTGCCTGTTTGATTTTTATGGGACGACAACGAAAATATTTTGTCATAATTTCATTTTATTCTTGACTACCCCCCCCAATCAGTAAACTAAGGCTTCACCATCAATTTATTATGAAAACAAAACTCTATATCGGCTCTCTTTTGGCTGTTTGTATTACATGCGTTGCCCAGGCTGAAACTATGGATGAACTATTGGTTAAAAGCGGCAGCAAAACATATGACAGCTTAACCACCAATCATCTTACGATTGGTTACGCTGGAGGGAAAGGTACTGTCACAGTTGAGGGAACAACAACCATCAATCCAAACCAAACACAAGCCAATGCATGCCAAATTCAGGCGGGATCCACTCTTGTATCAAAAGAAGTCATATTTAATAGCTCCACCGACGCTTGGTCTCGGCAGTTCATAATATATGGTACTGTAAAAACGGATAAATTTACCGTTTCTGCCGATGACACTTACACGGCCTCTGTAAGTGTCATGAATGAGGCCAAAATTGAATCACTCAGCGGAGGGCCTGCGACTCTGGAAATTGGAGAAGATGTCACACTCTCAGTAGGATCAAAAAACGGGAAAGTTGCCAATGCCGGGACTGTAAATGTGACCACAGACATCCTTGATGGCGGCTCCCTTAAAGTGTATCAAAATGCCACCATGAGCAACATCGAATTGGATGGCGGCACCATCGACATTCTGCAAGCGACAGATCCGAACGCAAGCGGGCTTCAAGAAGTCGCTATTATATCCGACCTTACGATGAACTCCGGAACACTCAATATTTCAGGAGACGTTAAAACAGGCGCTCTGACACTTAACGATGGCATCGTTAATTTTTCCGGTGATTATGCCATCGACCTCGGTGGAGAGGATTTGATACTGGGCGACAACGTTGCCATTACCCTGAATGTGGATTCTCTCGACAACATTGAAGGCGTTGAACTCTTCCAGACTACGGGTAACGTGACCGGATTGGATGCGCTCACCGTGACGTTTGTTGATTCCACAGGAGCAACAAAGGTAACGTCAGTTTCCTACAACAATGGCTCCGTTGTAACAAGCTCCGTCCCCGAGCCGACCACAGCTACTCTTTCCCTGCTGGCTCTGGCAGGCCTGGCTGCACGACGCCGTCGCAAGTAAGACGCTGATTTTAGGCAAATGAAAATTTAAGCCGTTGTCCGGCATAGGCAACGGCTTTTTGAATTCCATCCATCTCCGTGTCAATATCCAAGAGGTGGAACTATAATGGCCCCAGAATTTAGGACACCCGTTTAAGCCCCCTTTTACTTGTGCAACACCGCAGGCGTGTGTATAATCAACCAACACACGTAATATGCAAAACGAAAAGATACATAAGAGAGGGCGTTACAGCGCCGAGTTCAAGGAGAAAGTGGCATTGGAAGCTCTGACGGGGGCAAAAACGCATGCACAAATTGCATC
>JAFUQZ010000083.1 GCA_017472085.1 Akkermansia sp.
TCAAGCGTAATTCCTGCAAACGGAGTCCTTTCTGCCAATACAGGAATCGCATAGCATCCCTCCGGGTGTGTTGCGGGGCTCTCCCTCTTTCTACAATATAATGACGTTGACAGGGTTACGGATGGGTCAGCATTAAAAATGATGACCTCTATGAATACCCAGAACAATGAACAAACAGCCGACTGCTTGCTGAAAGATCTGGAGCTGAGCGCAACAGATGCAGCCAGACTGATACTGGAATGCACCGAGGAATTGGGAGAACGCACACAGGGATTGCGGCCTTTCGAGCTGCTGCAACTCCTGCGCCGAACCCTCCGGGAAGGTGTGCAGGCCATAGCAGCCACGGAGCAGACCGTCAGTTTTCAGGAAGCTGCAATCAGAAGCATTGAAGCACGCTCTGACCGCAGACCGACAACGCGCCGCGACTTGCGACACTTCGTCAGACGCATGTTGCGGGTGGATGGAGCAGCAAACCTCCCGCTGCGAAAAATGACAACGAAGGACTGCCGGTTCATCCTGGAACAGGCCTTTGGTGACAGTCCCAGCAGTTTACGCAAAGGCCGCGCCATTCTGCACAGTATTTTCACCTACGGCATGAATCAGGAGTGGGTTGATAGCAACCCGGTCAAACGCATTGCCTGTCCGTCTGTCCGCGAAAAATCCATCCGACCGCTTTCTCTGTCACAAACCAGGAAATTACAGGCTGCCACCACCCGTCAATCCCACCGGGACATGAAGCTATCCCTGCATCTCATGCTCTACTGCGGATTGCGTCCGACAGAAGTACAGCGTCTTTCACCGCAGGATATTGATTGGGAGCAACGGCAGGTATTCATCCGCCCGGATACGGCCAAAACCGGAGGCGGAAGATTTGTTCCCCTGCGCTGTTTCCACCTCCTTAAACGGGAGGATTGCAATATTCCCCGCAACTGGTATCTCCGTTGGCGCAACCTGCGACGAGCGGCGGGATTTCGCCGGAACTGGGCACCGGACTCATGCCGTCACACCTTTGCGTCTTACCATGCGGCCCATTTTCGCAATCTCGGCATACTACAGCTGGAAATGGGACACCGGGACACATCCCTGTTGAGGAGCCGGTATATCTCTGCCGTTTCTGCCGATGATGCCAGAAAGTTCTGGGAAACCGCCCATCGCCGCCCGCTCCGCAATACAAAGGAAAAGAGCAAATCAATTCCTTGATCCACAATGAGGGCACTCGCTCTCCGAACGGGAGCTGTCAAGCAGATAACGATACCCGCAGATACGGCAAGTGATGTGCGTGCGCGCATGTCGCATGCGGCGCAGCTTGGATGCCAACTGAACCGGAATGTAAACGCAGACGAGCAGCACCAGCCCCGCCAACATGAGAAAGAGAAAAAACTCCGCGACAGAAAGGGGAAAAATACTCATGGCTGCACCTCCTGATCAGATGTTATGGACGGGGTTGCTTCCCCGGCCGTATCTTCTCCCGCAGAAGCGGCCTCCACCGGAGGCAATTCCAACAGTATTTCCCGGGAAATCACCGCAGAATCCGCCACCAGAGGCAAAATATCCATGGGAGGAGCCTTTCGCAAATCGGCATCCCGCTTCACACTATCGCGCAAGCTGACAGAATCCCGGTAAAAAACATCCTCCGCAACGGAACGGGACGGGAGAGTAAGCGGGCTTTTTCGGACAGCTTCGTAGTTAATCAATCCACTGCTGTGGTAAAAGATGCGCCCTTCCCCGGAGGGGCGCAACCGCTCTGCCTTTTTCACGGGCAGCAGCCACAGGCCACAGCCTATCAACGCGACAGAGCCCAGCAGAAACAGGGGCAGACACCCGTGAAGCTGTCGTACCCTGACCGGGCGGCTCTCTTGCTCCTTACTCATTGCATCAACGCGGGAACGGCAGCATAGCTGCAGGTAAAACCACAGCTCAGTATCATATCCGTAATCTGCTGCAAAGTGCCTGTCGATACGGCCTTGTCCGGCACCAGAACGATGTGTAACCGATTCCCTCCGGCCTCTCGTTTCCACTCCTCCAGGCGAGCGCCGAAGCCGGGCACTCCGCCCTCCACGAGCATGGAACCATCGTAGATACGAGGCTCATCCCCCGCCGCAACGGAAATGACGCGGGAATGCTCCCGATTATAATTGGCCATCACAAAATGGGATTCGGACGGATTGACCCGGCAGCCGTAGCGCGGCACCAAATGATTGGTCAGCAACACACACACGCACATCAGGATGAACAGGTTCGCGCCCGTGAGAACAAGGATGGAACCGCCGCCGCTGGTCAATCTGGAACGCACCTTACGCATGTCAGCTCAAATGGCTCGGGGGTTAATCCTTCTCATCATCCTCTGCGGAAAACGCGCAGCATGTCCGCTTGGGCGCCACGGCCGCCGTCTCCTGCACCGCGGCATCCCGGGCATCGCAGATAATGTAGGCACACTCCAGACCGGCTCTCTCCACTTTGTTGATGATGCGGCGGGCGCGCCCGGCCAGATACATATAGAAGAGATACGCCGGAACAGACAGAGCAATACCAGCCGCCGACAGCATGAGAGCCTGCTGCAGAGTAGCCGCCACCAAGGGAGGAGCCGCCGCGCCGTCCGTCACCCCGGGCTGTTCATAAAAGGCAACCAGAGCCAGCAGAGTCCCCAGAATACCCAGCATGGGCATCACCGTCGCACATGCCTGCAAGGTGCGAATGTTGCGCTCCACCCGGTACACTTCCATATCAGCCGCCTCCAGGGCAATATCGCGCAGCTCATTGCGGTTCAGGCGTGGACGCGACAACACCGCCTCCACCACCCGTGCCATCGGGCCGGGAAGTATGCGGGCCTCATGCAAGGCTTCATCATACTGCCCTGAGCGCAACAGCGAGGAGAGTCCGCGAAGGAAATCGCCCGAGTTGATATTGACCCGGTGGAAATAGAACAAACGCTCTGCCACCACTGCCAGTGACAGGGCGGCGAAAAGCATGATGAGCCAGAATATCGGCCCCATGGTGGCAATTATTTCGCGCATAGTAGTGATTGTTTCCGATTTAGGTGTAAGCAGTTCTGCGGAAGAGAGAGGAAAGGCAGACACCGTCCGCAGAACGCGGCACCTGCAATAAGCTGGTTTACGCACGAGGCTCGATGGACTCCACGCCGAAGTACGGCACCAGAGCGGCCGGTATCTTCACAGAGCCGTCCGGCTGCTGGCACTGCTCCAGCAGGGCCACATACAGACGCGGCAGTGCCGTGCCCGAGCCATTGAGCGTGTAGGGCACGCGGATTCGGCCATCGGCATCCTTGTAGCGCAGCTTCATGCGGCGAGCCTGGTAGTCCGTGAAGCAGGAGCAGCTGGAAACCTCCAGGAACTTGCCCTGCCCCGGAGCCCATACTTCGATATCGTAGGTCTTGGCAGAGGAGAAGCCCACATCACCCGTGCAAAGCTCGATGACGCGGTAATGCAGCCCCAGCTTCTGCAGGATGCTCTCGGCATGACTCGTCAGCTTCTCCAGCTCGGCAAATCCATCCTCCGGGCGGCAGATTTCCACCAGTTCCACCTTGTCGAACTGGTGCACACGAATCATGCCCTTGTTCTCGCGCCCGGCAGAACCGGCCTCGCGACGGAAGCAGGGAGTGTAGGCCGTCATCTTGATGGGAAGCTCTGCTTCCTTCACAATCTGGTCGCGGCAGAGGTTGGTCACGGGCACTTCTGCGGTGGGCACCAGGAACATGCTGTTGCCCTCCAGACCGTACATATCCTCCTCAAACTTGGGCAGCTGCCCGGTGCCGTACATGCAGTCGCGCTTCACAATGAACGGCACGCCCACTTCCTGGTAGCCGTTCTCCTGCGTCTGTGTATCCAGCAGGAAGTTGATGAGAGCACGCTCCAGACGGGCGCCCAAACCGCGATACACGATGAAACCGGAGCCGGAAATACGCGCCGCATCCTCGAAATTAATCAACCCCAGAGCCGTACCCAGTTCCACATGGTCCTTCGGGTTCTCCATCTCGGGCGCAGAGCCCCAGCGGCGAATTTCAGGATTGGCCGAATCATCGCTGCCCACAGGCGCGGCGTCATGCGGCATATTGGGGATAGAGAACAGCAGAGCCTCCTGCTCCTCAGAAGCTGCGGAAGCCACGGCATCCAGCTCCTTGATGCGGTCACCCACCTCGCCCATCCGCTTCCTGAGAGTCTCAGCCTCCTCACGGCGCCCCTCCTTCATCATCTGTCCGATGAGTTTGGACGTACTGTTACGCTCCTGGGAGAGAGCCTGCTTTTCCGTCTCGGCATTGCGGCGCTTCACATCACACTCCAGCACCTTGTCCACAAGCATCCAGTGATCTCCGCCGCGCAGGCGGACACGTTCCTTGACATATTCAGGCTTTTCCCTGACAACACGGATATCTAGCATAACAGCGTTATTCTACTCCATTACCCCGCATTTTCAAGCTCAAAGTATGCCTTTACGCATATTTGCAACGGCTCCGTTTTTAATCTTGCATCGCCGATTCGCGGTTGTTATACTCGGCCGGCGTGAATATCAAGCTGAACAGGCATCATTTCCTTATCCTGCACCACCTGTATCTCATCCCTCTCGGGGATATGCTGAGCAGTGGAGCTTGGGGAAACCGGATATTTCTGACTTACTGGGTGTGGGGTGTTCTGCTCTACGTTTGCAGCTTCATTCGGGAGAAAAAACGCCGTTGGTGTTTCTATGGGCTGGTGCATGGATTTGCCGGGCTGATGCTGTATTTTCTCCTCTTTATTTGACACAGACAGGCACTTCCGAAACCGGAAGTGCCTGTCTGTTTGTTGTAACAAAGCTCAGCAGGAAGCAGCCTTTCGCTTGCGGCGGGCGCGGACACCGGCCGCCAGCACATCCAGCATCCCCAGCGTTCCGGGCCAGTCAATGCAGGCATCCGTGATGCTCACACCGTATTGCAGCGGCGGCTCACACTTCTGATTGCCGGAGTTGATGTTGCTTTCAATCATGACGGAGCCGATATAATCACAGCCATTCGCCAGCTGCTGTGCCACATCTGCCGCCACGGTGGGCTGTTCCTTCCAGTTCTTGTGGCTGTTGCCATGCGAGCAATCCACCATGATACGGCTGGTTATTCCGGCTTTCTGCTGCGTCTCCCAGGCATGCTGCACGTGTTCCGCGCCATAATTGGGTCCCTTGGAGGAACCACGCAGAATCAGGTGGCAGGAGTCATTGCCGGAGGTGGACACGATGGCAGACACACCCTGTTTGGTGACGGAGAGGAAGCAGTGCGGATGCGCAGCGGAGACAATACCATCCACCGCAATCTGCACGTTGCCGGAGGTGCCGTTCTTGAAGCCGATGGGCATGGAAAGGCCGCTGGCCAGCTCACGGTGCACCTGACTTTCCGTAGTGCGAGCACCGATGGCGCCCCAGGTAATCAAATCGCTGATGTACTGCGGCGTGATGGCATCCAGGAATTCCGTTGCGGAGGGCACCCCCATTTCAGCCAGTCGAAGCAGAAGCCCGCGCGCCATACGCAGTCCGCTGTTGATGTTGTAGGACTCATCCATGAACGGGTCATTGATGAGCCCCTTCCAGCCCACCGTTGTGCGCGGCTTCTCGAAGTAGACACGCATGATGAGCAGCAGGTCTTCGGCGTATCTCTCTCTCGCCTCGGCCAGTCGCGAAGCATAGTCGATAGCGGCAGCGGAATCATGAATGGAGCACGGCCCCACCATGACCGCCAAACGGTCGTCCTCACCGCGGAGGATGCGGCCAAACGCTTTGCGAGTTTCATACACCAGCCGGGAGGCTGTCGGGCTCGCCGGAAAATCCTCCATGAGGATGGCCGGCGAAATCAGCGGTCGGATGTCCGTGATACGGACATCGTCAGTAATCGGATGATTCATTTATTTCTCTTTTTTCCAGGAATACACATTGTCAGCCACCGACGAATCGTCCTTGGAGGCACCCTTACCACGGCCGGCATGGCCACCGGCAACGCCCACCTGGTCAGGGCCGGTGCTGTACACAATGCAATGTTTGCCGCGAAGACGCTTCTTGCGGACAAAGGGATCAATGCAGCCCAAATCTTCCTCGCAGATGACCACATAGTACGGCTGCCCCCAGGGGTCATAGAAACCGAGGTTGCCGGAAGCATCCACATAGAGACCATCGGCGGCTCTCTCCTGCTCGTCGGAACGCAGGTAGGTATCGCGAGTGGAGTTGATGCGCTCATCGCTTTCCTCACGGTTGGTCAGCACAGCAATCATCTGTGCATCCTTACCGGGGGCAGTCGCAAGGAAAATCTGGTCATCATTATCAGCGCGGGCTTCACTGGGATCATACGGCATCAGACCGTTATTGTCCTGGCCGAAGCGGGTGCAGCCCTCCACAATATCGGTGCACACCTTCTTGGCCGCAGACTTGGATGCACTCACCTGAACGCTCATATAAGCGGGGTAGGCAATACCGGCAAGAGTGCCGAGAATGGCAATGACAATGAGGAGCTCAATCAGGGTAAAGCCCTTGTTCTGAGAGTTACGGAAAGTCGTTTTCATACGCACCTATGCTATCATATATCATGGGGGTGAAGCAAGTCGAAAAGCCGCATGCACAGATACTTTGCCCCGTTTTTTCAGTTTTTGCGGTGCAACAGCCCGTATTTCGGAGAGAATAAATAGGCCAACAGAAAGATTGCTCCCAGCACCACAATGATGGTGGCCCCCAGATGCCAGCCCAGCGGATAGGACAGGAAAAAGGCCAGCACAGAGCCCAGCCCGCCGATGAGCCCCCCACCCCAGAACATGAGCTGAGCCCGGTCAGTCAGCAGGTACATGGTCGCAGCCGGGGCTACCAGCAGCCCCAGCGTCAGGAACGACCCCACTGCCTGCAGCGATGACACCAGCACCAGGATGATGAGCGCAAAAACACCGTAGTGAATGAGCCGTGTGGGACAGCCCATCGCCTTGGCTGCCCGCGGGTCAAACAGCGTGATGAGCAAGGGTCGCTGAAAGGCCGTGATGCTCAGCACCGCCACGGCGCCGATTCCATACGCAATCCACAAATCGGCATCGCCCATGCTCATGATATTGCCGAACAGCCAGTCATCCACCTTCTGCTGGAGTCCCAGACGAATGAGAATGATGTAGCCGATGGCAAAGGCCGTGGTATGCAGCACGGAAAGCGCCGTATCGTGGTCCATGCGCGAGGTACGGGAGACAAAGAGAGAGCCCAGCCCCACCATCAATCCCGCCAGCACCGCCCCCAGCAGAATGCTCATGAGCGTGAGCCCGAACAGCAGAACGGACAAGGCAATACCCGGCAGCAACGCACAGGACAGCGTACCGATTTGCAGCGAGGAACGCCGCAGCAGCACCAACGCACTCACAAAGCCGTTGGAAAAGCCGATAATGGCACAGGCCCACAGGCTGCGCTGGGCTATGGGTTCCCCCAGAAATTGCAGAAATTCGTTCATGGCTTGAATCGGTGGTTGCGCCCGAAAGTCCGGCAGATATTTTCCTCCGTCAGAAGCTCACTCATACAGCCGGCGGCCACCAACTGCGTATTGAGCATCAGTACACGGTCAAAAAGAGCCGGAGCCGTGGCCAAATCATGGTGAGAGGCAATCACCAGCCGCCCCTCATCAGAAAGGGAATGCAACAGCTGCCCCAACGATTCCACACCGGGCATGTCAAGCCCGGTAAACGGCTCATCCAGCAGGAGGATATGAGCCTCCTGCGCCAGGGCTCTCGCCAGAAACGCCCGCTGCTGCTGTCCCCCGGACAACGCCCCTATCTGACGACGCTGCAAATGTTGCAGATTGAGCGTTTCCAGCGATTTATCAACAATATCGCGGTCATGCTGCCGCATGGAGCGCCAATTTCCCAACACCGGGTAACGCCCCATTTCCACCAGCTGACGCACGGTGATGGGAAAAGCCCAGTTCACCTCCGAACGCTGGGGCATGAAGGCAATTTCATGCGGTGTATCATGCAGCGGGCTCCCATTCCAGAGCACCTGCCCGGTCCGTGGGGGAAGCAAGCCCGCCAGCACATTCAACAGGGTGGACTTCCCCGCACCGTTGGGGCCGATGAGTGCTACCCGTTGCCCGCATTGGGCCCGGAAGCTGATATCGGCCAGCGCATCCTGTCCGGCGCCATATCCGGCGCTGACACCGCGCAACTCCAGGCAATGGGCCTTGTTGTGCCGGTGTCCGCCACCCCAGCAGATGTGGTCATGAGCCTCTACCATACGAAATGAAAAACATCGTGCATTGTTCCGTTTTCCGCCCAGCGCGTGGATGAGCAGGCCTCGCGCCCATCCGGCTCCAGCGTGAGTGTCACGGCCTGTTCCCCCGGCTCTGTCCAGATGGCCTCCACCTCAATATCCGGCGCCTCGTCCCCCTCCGGCAGCAGCAATTCACCCTCCCACGGCAAATCCCCGGTCACTTCGGTCAGCAGCTCGCCATGAAGCCGCAGTTGCAGTTTTTCCGGCTTACCCGTTGCACGGAGAGTGGCATACACCGCCTGTCGGGCCGCGGGCTCGGTCTCTGCAGCGGCAGGCACAGACGGCTCTGCCGCCCCCGTCAGCCACGGCAGCGGCGCTCCGGCTATCAACACCCCCAACAGGGTCAGAAAAAAGGCAGCTCGGGGAGACATGGCGTCAACGTGTTTGTCCCAATCCGTCAACAATGTTGCGGATATTGAAGTTGAATATCTCCCGGTACGCCCGCATCTCCGGGTGAATCCCATCCATCACCAGCGGACGGGTGGCGGCGCCCACCTGCCCTGCCAGCGTCTCCATGGCGCGCGGGGAACCCGTGGCCTCCGTAAAAATGCACCGCACCCTCAGCTCCCGCAGGCTTCTGAGCAGCCGGGCCATGGTTGCGGTATCCCCCTCGCTCTCCTGAGCTATGCCATGCACCGCCACCTGGCGAAACCCATACGCCTTGCCGAAATGCCCCATGGCGGCATGCGCCGCCACCAGCACACGGGATTCCTGCGGGAGGCGACCCAGCGCCACACGCGCCTCTCGGTCCAGAGCATCCATCTCAGCGGCGTATGCCTTCTGCCCGGCACGGAAAACCGTCTTTTGAGCAGGCGCCCGGCTCATCAGCTCCTGCATGAGCACCCGGGAAGCTCGTTTCATGTTCTGCGGAGCATTCCACCAATGCGGGTCTGCCTGCTGCGTGCCGGGCAGATAAACCGGAGGAATGGACTTCCCCGGCTCCACCACAGAAACCGACGGCAGGGAGTCTTTCAGGTCATCCAGATACGGTTCCACCCCCATGCCACAGGCCAGCACCAGCGCTGTATCGCGGGCTCGCGCCAAATCAGCCGCCGTAGGGTTGAACGTATGCAAATCCGCTCCCTTGGGGAACAGGTTGACCACCTCCACCTGTTCACCGCCCACAGCCTGAGCCATCTCGCTCAGCAGCGGATGCAGACTGGCCACCTTCACCCGGCCCTGTGCCGCCATGACACCGAACACGAGCACAAGCAGACAACTCAGGAGCTTTCTCATGGCGCGGATTGTACCGCAGCCGGTGGCATCTGTCAACGCCGCTCCCGACAGCTGACGCACTTACCGAAGCGGTAAGCGGAAGAAATGACAGGCGTTGCGCGTGGTTGCGGCCGCCACCTCCTCCCAATCCATGCCGCGCAGGGCAGCAATCTTCTCCACCACAAATCGCGTGCGACCGGGGATATTCAGCTTGCCGCGAAACGGCTCCGGCGAAAGATAGGGCGAATCCGTTTCCACCATAAAACGGTCAAGCGGGCACCATGAGGCCACCGCCTGAACATCCTCCGTCTTTTTGAACGTGAGCAAGCCGGTAAAAGAAATCATGCCGTTGAGATCCCCGAACACCAGCTCCGCCTGTGCCTGAGAACCAATGAAACAATGAAACACAGGGCGTACTTTCGGGAACTGCCGGGCAATCGCCACCGCATCCTCGAAACAGGCCGAGCCCGCCCCCACCTTATCACGGGTGTGGAGGGAGATATTCAGCCCCAGCTCCTCCGCCAGCGCGTAATGCTGCTCCAGCAGCTCCCACTGGCGCGCGCGAAAATCCTTTTCGCTCCACCCCACCGGCGCATCCCAGAAGTAATCCAGCCCCGTCTCACCGATTGCCGCAAGAGAATGACTGCGGCACAGCTCCGCCATCCGCGCCATTGCGGCGGCATCTGCCTCGTGAGCCTCGCTGGGGTGCACCGCCAGACAGGCAGACACAAACTCCGGCATCTCGGCCGCCAGCGCCAGGTGTTTCTCCCAATCCCAGGGGGTCGTGCCCTGCGTGATGCAATGCCCCACCCCCAGTTCCAGAGATTCGGTCCGCACCTGTTCCATGGGCGGGTACTTGGGCGAAACCAGATGGCAATGCGTGTCGATAATCATGCCGCAGGTTGTACCCCTCCCACCCGGAAAAGTCAAGTCAATTCGATTTTCCGGTTGCGCCCTCAGCGCCGCGAAAGATGCTTGATAAAGAAACGAATCACCTCTTCCGCGGCAGGGCGCACCCGCAGCAGGCGGGGATTCCACGCCAGACTCAGCTTGCGGGTCAACGCTTCCAGCGCGGAGGATTCCAGCTTCAGCACATCCTCCGGCAGCTCCACCTCCGCTATATCCGGCAGGAAGGCAGCATACCCACCCGTCCGCAACAGACGCAGGGCAAAGGGAAATGACTGCGTGGCATTCACATTGCCCATCTTCAGCCCCTCCTCCTGCAAGCCCTCCTGCAAGCGCGTGTAGAATGAACCACTACCCAGCGTCGCAATCGGCAGTGTTGTGACCGCCTGCGCAAAGCTCAGCCCTTTCCGTTGCAGATGCGCCGGCACATACAGCGCATATTTCACCCGCGCCACCGGCACGCTCTCCAGCAAATCGGAGGAAATGGCACTCGTGCGCAGAATCCCGAAATCCAGCTCCATGTCCAGCAATCGACTCGATACATCCGCATTCCGCAGATTCGAAAAAGAAAACTGCCAGGGCTTACTCTCCTGCACCGCCCGTCCCAGCACCGGCGCCACCATCCAGGCATGAATACTATCACCGCAGCCCAGCATGTAGCGGTACATGGCGGCCGAGGCGCGGCACTTGAAATCATCCAGCGCACAGAATGATGCATTCACAATCTGCAACAGCTCCTGCCCCGCCGGGGTCAGCGTCAGCACACGGCCCTGCCGCCGCGTGAGCGTGATACCGAAGAACTGCTCCAGCTCCTTGAGCTGGCGGGAATACTGGCTCTGCCGCGTGGCATCCCCACGCGCCGCCGCCGCAATGCTGCCGGCCTCTGCCACCTCCTGCAAGGTGCGAAGCCTGTCCAGCGATAAGCCATGCTCTGAAAACAACCGCTCAAACATCTGTCTTTATAGTACAGGCTTTCCGGCTATTCTCAAGTATAAATGCCATTCTGATTGAATTTTTCCCTCACTCGCGCTATCATATCCGCAGCATCATGAGCCCCTCCTCCGACAGCAACACCCCCGGCATCCCCTTCTTCAGCGAAACCGTCGCCGCCGGCTTCCCCAGCCCGGCCATGGGAGAACTCAACGGCACGCTCGATCTGAACGACCTCTGCATCCGCCACCCCTCTGCCACCTATTTCATCCGCGCCCGCGGCGAGAGCATGATGGGTGCCGGCATAGGCGACGGCGACATCCTCGTTGTTGACCGCAGCCTCACCGCCCGCCACGGCGATATCATCATCGCCGCCGTCAGCGGAGAATTCACCGTCAAACGGCTCGATATGCGACCGAACTCCCCCATCCGGCTCTGCCCGGAAAACCCCGCCTACACCCCCATCACCCTCACCCCCGAGCTCGATGCCGAATTCTTCGGCGTCGTCACCTACTGCCTCAAAAATATGCGCTAAGACAAACAAATTTCTGCGGAATGGACGCGCGAACGGATTATCTTTAATGACATGAAAAGGAAACTCCTCATCACGATTCCGGCGGAACTCGCCCTGGCTGCGGGCATCTTCACCCTCATTCCGGCAAGCGATGCAGCCCTCCTGTTGGCGCTGCCGGTCTTGTGGTTGGGAGGATTCGGCATAATCCTGATAGCCGTCATCATGCTTGCCCTGGGGATTCAGAGCTGCGATTTTCTGAAAAAGCTCCGGCAGTCTGAAGCAGAAACGGATACCATCCTGCCGCAATTCGGCGGCATTCTGACCTTCATCGGCATGGTCGGCGGCATCTTTTGTGCCCTTGGCAGCTTCTCCCCGCAACTGAGCCTCTTTCTGCTGCTGCAATACCCCCTGCTGTACCTGTGCAACGGCAATACAGCCACAGTCATGAAAGCTCTGTTCACCCTCCTCCTGCTGGGAGGCCAGTTCCCGCTGTTCAACGTTGGCTTCTATTATGGTTGCGTAAACACCTACTTCTTCCCCGAAAATGCATTCATCCAAACGGCTGCCCCCTACCTTACCTGTCTGTATGCGGCGAATATCCTCCTTTCCCTTTATATTGCCATCACGCTCTGGATTCCCGGAATCTCCCGTCGCCACAAAGTTATCTGCATTTCCATTGAAGCCGCTATCCTCCTCCTTCTGCTGCTACCGGTCCTGCGCTGATATCCAACGATTCTATGGAAACACTGCTTTAGTCCACCGGCATTCCGTATCCGTTTCTCACAAGGGGAATGAACGAGTTATGGTGCAGGCTTTACCAACGCTCGAATTGTCCTTACGGACTGCGAACTTCCCGGCATTCGCCGATGGTAGCAAAAAGCGCCTCCCTCATCACAAGGGAAGCGCTTTATATGAATAATTTTGTGTTGAACTCGAATCGTCTTACTTGCGACGGCGGCGAGCGGCCAGACCGACAAGCGCCAGCAGGCTCAGCGTAGCCGTGGCCGGTTCGGGTACGGGAGGAGCCGCAATACCCTTGACAACCAGCGTCACCTTGTCTGTACCGGAAGAATCGCTGTACACATAGCCGTACGTTCCCTCAGCCATGGCAGCAACATCCCCTACCGCACCTACATACTCGTAAGCGTCTCCGACATTATCGACAGTAAATGTTTTCGTTCCCTTGTCGACGTAGTTCCAAATTCCCCAGTTCGCTCTCCCAGTCAACAAATCACGCGTCACAACTGCCCCTGTGGCAAGTTGCGCCAGCTGAGCATCCGTCATGGACGCACTGAAAGAAAACGCGGTAACGGATGTTCCAAAATTGATATTCTGATCGGTTGTGATACTACCGTTCGTGCCAAAAGCAATAGTATAGGAAGTAGGCAGAGATGTTCCAATCGTCAAAGAATTGAGATAAATGGCATCATTCAAGGCAAAGTTTGGAGCATACTCATCGCCATCACTCGTTGGAGAAAACACAAGATTATAGGTCGTGCTACCCGCAGTCTTGAGTTCAGTCACCACACTCGCATCGGCGCGTCTAAAACCATCCTCCGTGAGGTAATCCGTCGAACCATTCGTGATAGTCAGCAAATCTGCACCTCTATTCTCCCCCCAGTATGTCAAATCTGTTGCACCCAGCGCGACACTTGATGCCACAAGAACTGTAATAATCGTCTTTTTCATCGTTTTGTAATAAGTTTATTTTATCGTTTTATTAACCTGGCTACAATTAATCAGACATTCTTATCCTCGTCCTCAGCATAAGCTGTGCTGGGCTTTTTGAAGAATTTTTTGACAATGTGTGGTTCTCTTTGCCGCTTCATCATGTGCTTTCTCACCTTGGTCTTTAA
>JAFUQZ010000084.1 GCA_017472085.1 Akkermansia sp.
AAAAAGGATGCCCCGGTGGGACATCCTTTTTTGTTGTACACGAAGCGGACGGGGCTCGAACCCGCGACCTCAGCCGTGACAGGGCTGCGCTCTAACCAAACTGAGCTACCGCTCCTTGCCTTTGTTGCTCCCTCCTTGCGGTGGGTGCGGGCGAATTATACGCAGGGAGCGGAGGGATTGCAAGCTTTTTTTTGTAAAAATGTCAATTTTGGGAGAAATTATCGTGTTTTTCGGCTTTTTGGTCTCTTTTTCGAGTTCCGGCAGGAGGCGTCCGGTCAGAGGAATTCGCGTTTGGCGGCAGCGGGGATGGCGTACATGAATCGCTGTCCGTAGTATTTGCCGGTGATGCGGGAATCCAACAGGGTGATGATGCCGTGGTCGGTGTGGGAGCGGATGAGCCGCCCGATGCCCTGGCGGAATTTGAGGACGGCTTCCGGGAGGCTGTAATCGCGGAAGGGATTGCCGCCGCGCGCCTGAATGGCCTCTGAGCGGGCCTCCACCAGTGGATTGCCGGGGGATTCAAAGGGGATGCGGGTGACGATGACGTTGGAAAGCGCTTCGCCGGGGACATCCACGCCGGTCCAGAAGCTATCCGTGCCGAAGAGAACGCTGCCGATGTGGTTTTTGAAGCTTTGGAGCATCTGGGAGCGGGTGAGGGAGTCGCCCTGCACGAGCAGAGGCCAGCCGCGTTCCTCACAGAAGGGGCGCAGGCGTGCTGCCTGGGCGCGCATGAGGTTGTAACTGGTGAAAAGGACGAAGGCACGCCCCTGTGATTCATCCAGAGCCCGCATAATCCAGTCGGTGAGGGCGGGTTGGTACACGTCTTCTTCGCTGGCAGGGGGCGGTGGGGGCATGCTGCGGGCAACGATGACTCGCATCTGCTCCGCAAAGTTGAAAGGACTGCCGATTTTGAGGGTGGCGGCACTTTCTGCGCCGATGCGACCGGTGAAGTAGTCCATGCCGCGTTCTCCCGTGGAGAGGGTGGCGCTGGTACAGATACAGGCGCGGCCGGATTCGAAGAGTTTTTCGCGCAGCACGGGCGCCACATTGATGAGCGCGGAGCGGATGTTCATGTAGCGCCCCTCCGCGCCGCTGCTTTCTGCCCAGTAGACTGAGGTGTCAGCCTTGGTGAGTTCCACGAGCTCCCGGGCGGTGGCACACCATGCCAGCAGGCGGGAGGCCGTGTCCAGCAGTTCGTCCCGCGTGAGGGTGTTTTCCTCTGTGGCGGCCATTTCCCGTACTTCTTTGTAGAGTTCCTGCAGGGCGGGGGAGAGGAGGTCCTCCGTCCACCCCCCGGAGCGCAGGCGCACCGTGCCGTGGTGGGCATCCAGCTGGCAATCGGCGCGTGCGGCGCGGAAGAACTCTTCCGTTGCCACCTGGGCTTCCTCAATGAGTCGCAGCAGGTTGGGTGTGGCGTTGCGGCGCATGGTGCCTTTGTGGGTGTGCGGGTTGTAGAGTCTCAGCAGGTCGTAGGTGAGCTCCGCTTCGCTGAGGTTGAGCCCCAGCTGGTGGGCTGCTACGGTCTCGATGGTGTGAGCCTCGTCCAGAATCACGAAGTCGCCGGGGAAGATGAACCCCTGTGGGGCTTCTTCATCCTCCGCTGCCATTTCTTCTGCCAGAGCCAGCAGTCCGAAAAAGAGGGTGTGGTTGAGCACCACCACCCGCGCTTCCTGCACGCGGCGGCGGGCTGCCTGATAGGGGCAGTCCGGCCCGCAGTTGCGCGGGGTGCAGACGTGGTTTTCGCTGCATACCTGAGCCCAGACCTTGGGGGAGATGTTCAGCTCTGCGGGCAGCTCTGCCAGCGAGCCCTCACCGGCAGCGCCGCTGTTGAACCAGAGCTGCAAATCGTGCAGCTGCTTGGTTTCGGCCTGGTTGAAGAGGTCTGTGGCCTGCTCCAGCGCGCGGCGGAGCCGGGTCTTGCAGAGGTAATTGGCGCGACCTTTCAGCAGGGCTGCGGTGAACTCGCAGTCCAGCGCACGGGCCACGGTGGGGATGTCCTTGTGGAAGAGCTGTTCCTGGAGGTTGATGGTGTGAGTGGAGATGACGGCCTTGCGGTCATGCTCCAGCGCAAAGCGTATACCGGGGATGAGGTAGGCGAGCGATTTGCCCACGCCGGTGCCGGCTTCTGCCAGCAGCGCCGTGTCTGTTTCCAGAGCACGAGCCACGGCTCCGGCCATTTCCTGTTGCTGCGGGCGGAACTCGAAGCCACGGGCTCCGGAGAGAATGCCCGTGGCTGAAAAATCCTGCAGGGTCTGGTCGAAGAGCTGGCCCACAGCGGCAGGGAATGAGAGGATGCGGTTACAGCGTGCGGTCGCCGGAGGCCGGCAGCTTGATGTAGAGCGGCAGATCCGGGAAGAAAGTGCGCAGGGTGTTCACATCCGTGTTACCATCAATGAAATACCACTGGTTGAGCTTCGTGCCGCGGCTGATGCCCGTGTCGGTGATGACCTCATCCCGCACGGCAAAAATGTGGCTTCTGCGTTCCATGCGGGTGGTGCCGTTGCGGCTCGGCATGCTGATGACCAGCGTGGTGGGCAGCACCACAATGCGGCTGCGGTCTTTCGTTTGTTGTACCTCTTCCACGGCGCGAACTCCCTTGGTATCTTTGCGAACCGCCTGCACGGAGGCCATGGGCGGTGTGACCACATATTCCGAGAAGGGCGCTCCCACGGTGAAGCTTTCAATCTTCACGCCGCTGTCTTTCATGGCCTTGCCCATGCGGGCGTATTTTTCGCGCAGGGCGCGGTCGCTGGCAATCATGCGGGCACGAGCTTCTTCCTTGGTTTCGCTGCGATTGTTGATACCCATGATACGGTGAGCACGTGCGGCTTCGCTGCCGGGGGCAGAGGCGGTGAGCCGGTCGGCGTAGGTGCGGCGCAGCGGAGGGTACATGGAATCCACCGCCCATCCCATGTCGCAATTACGCACGGCCGCACCATAGCGGCGGGCGGCTTCGCGAGCGTTGTTGGCGGCATCGGACGCAGCCATGCTGACACCGGATAACAGCCCTGCTGTCAGCAGAATCAGGAGGAAAGCTTTTTTCATGCCCTCCATCCTACCAGCTATGCCGCAGCGGTGCAAGGGTGAAGTTTGTACTACTCAGACCTGACAAAGGAGAAATGACGATGGACAATGGGAAAGTTCGGCGGCCTCCGGCTCGCAGTAGGGCAACGAGTTGGTTGCAAGGCATCTGCATGCGAGCAAAGCGAGCGGAATTGACACCTTGTCCATCGTACATCGGACCTTGTACTTCCCGACAATTTCGATTTGGGACACATGAGGGTCTATATACCGATGATGTTGAAGTATATCAGATAAAAAACGAGGTAGTAGAGGAGCAGGGGGATGAGCCCGACGAAGAGCGCGGTGTATAAAATGGCTTTCATCAGTCGCCGTTTGCATATCTCGTATATCAGGAGAAAAATGCAGATGAGCGGAATGCCGAACGTCAGGGTATTGACCACATATTCATTCGCCTGAGCACTCACTTGGCCGTACAGGGATGCCCCTGTCAGGGAATACCCGATGGCAAGCATCGTCAGAAGGATTTTTTTTGCCATACCGCGAAGGTTAAGGCGCAGGCAGACCTCAGAGCATCGTGGACGGGAAGAACTCGCCGGTGGTGAGCAGATGGTGCAGCGTCAGACCCGCTATGAATGCTGCAATCAACACCGCTATCACATAGATGGGCTTGATGAGGGTGATGAGCGGATTTTCGCGCTTAATCTCAATTTCCGGAATATGAGCCGCTGCGTGGCTGCGCAGGCTGCGGGTGCGGCCCACGGGTTTGCGGCGCAGCTGAACGGGCACGGCTTCTGCGCGTGTCAGCGTGGTGGCTTCCGTTTCCTCTTCGCTGCCTTCCTCATCGGCCTCCTCTGGCAGTTCAGCAGCAGGCAGTTCTTCCGTGTAGGAGAGGTGAGCAGCGCCGATGCCGTAGGGCACGCCCGCCACCAGCGCCACACAGTTGTGCGGCTCCCCGTTGGCTGTAACCATCAGCTCCGGGGTGCAGGCGTGGAGCATGTACATGTTCAGCTCCGCATTCCACATCAGCTCGCAATGCTGTTCGGCAACGCCCTCTGTATCCGCCATGCGGATGTCGCAATCCTCACCGCTGCCCAGCAGATACATGAACTCCGGATTGAGTTCATAGGCCAGGGGTGTTCCGCTTGCGTCTGTGATGTGGATGGCTGCCATAGCTCTGCCCAGTATGCCAGAATCCGCTGAAAATGCAACACCAAAATGGATTCTGCTGAGCCGCAGCCCCCTTTTTGGGTGTTGTGTGACTTTTTTGACACAAATAAGGGCGGGAAAAATTGTTGAAAAACGGAAAGAATTACGTTACATTAAGCGTAGACACGATAAAGATATGTATCCACGTTGTTCTTTAATCACCATTGTTCTGATGGCCGGGGCTGCGGCGGCGCAGATGCCCGGTGGAATGGCCTCTCACGTGCAGGTGGAAAAGGCCGTGCGCGGTAAAGACTGTATCGTACGCAAGAGTATAGCCCATGCGGAGCCTATCAGCACGGTGAACATCTCTGCGGCGGTGTCCGGGTTTCTGCACGAAGTCCGTTTCAAGGAAGGCAGTATGGTAAACGCAGGGGAGGTGCTCATGGTAATTGACCCCATCCGTTATCAGGCTGCCGAGCAGAAAGCGCGTGCAGCCGTTTCTCAGCTGGAGTCGCAGATTGTCTATGCCGGTAACCGTTATGCGCGCCTTTCCCGCCTGGCAGAACAGCAGGCAGCCTCCAAAGAGGATATGGAAAGTGCGCTGGCCACGCTGGAGGAGCTGAAAGCCAAACGCGCCGCCGCTCAGGCCAATCTGGTGAAAGCTCAGAAGGATTTGTCTGACTGCACCATCAAGGCAGAGATTACCGGGCGCATCGGGAGACTCAATTTTTCACAGGGCAACTATGTGAACGTGGGAGAGAAATTGGCCACCATCACCCAGATAGACCCCATTTACATGCGATTCCCGCTCAGCCAGACCGATGTGAACAGCATTTTCGGCGGCCCCGAGAAGATTGCGGACGCTTCTAAAGTGAATATCATCACGGCCAACGGCGTGCGTTATCCCTCTGCGGGAAAGGTGGATATCGTGGACAACCAGCTGACCGGCGATACGGACAGTTACACGCTCTGGGCCAAATTTGACAATGCTGAGCACGTGCTGACCCCGCGCGGCATTGCCGCGCTCCATATTGCACTCGCTGATACACAGGAAGTGACGATGGTGCCGCTCACCGCCGTGCAGCACGATGCCGACGGTGCCTTTGTGCACACGGTGGATGAGAACAATGTGGTGGCACGGCGTAATGTGGTGGCCGGCCCCATTCAGGGCCGCTTGCAATCCATTTACGAGGGGCTGGAACCCGGCGAAACCGTCATCATCGACGGCGCTCACAAGACCCGTATCGGCGGGAGCGTCATTCCCGTGGAAAACACTCCGCCTGCGGAGAAAACAGCATCCTCTGAGGTGTCGGAGCCCGAGGCGGTAGTACCGGTTAAAACCGATATCGTGAGTGAGACAGAAGACCCCACCGTCATCACCTGCCAGGGGGCGCGCATCGAGGCTATCAACACCGTTTCCCTGCGTCCGCTGGTGCAGGGATTGCTGGAGGAACCCCAGTTCAAGGAAGGCGATATGGTGAAGAAGGGGGATGTGCTCTTCCGCATCGACCCCGTTCGCTATCAGGCCGTGGTGGATGCCCGTAAATCTGAAATTGCACAGTTGGATGTGAGAATCCGGGACGCGCTGGTGAAGCTGAACCGCCAGAAGTACCTGTTGGAGCGCAATGCCACCAGCAAGGATGAGGTGGAGAGTGCTCAGGCCACGTATGATGAACTCACCGCTGCCCGCCTGGCGGCTGTGGCAGATTTCACCATTGCCCTGGATGACCTTTCCCGCTGCACCATTCATTCCGGTATGAATGCCCGCATCGGCCGAGTGAACTTCTCCGGCGGTAACTACATCACCGATACCAAGTCTCCGCTGGCCACGCTGGTGCAAATCAGCCCCATCTACGTGCGCTTTTCCATGAGCGAGAACCGCATCCTCTCCGCTTTCGGCAATGTCTCCAGACTCATGAACGAGGCCGAAATATCGCTTGTGACCGCCTCCGGCAATGTCTACGGCGAAAAAGGCCATGTGAGCTTCTGTGACAATGTCATCCGCACGGCTACCGATACCCAGAATATCTGGGCTTTCTTCGATAACAAGGATGGTCGCCTGAGCCCGGGCGGCGTGGTCACCATCCGCGTGAAGCGGAAACCCGAGTGCAAAGTGCCCTCCGTTCCGGCGGATGCCGTGTTGGTGGATACCTCCGGGCACTACGTCTATGTGGAGGAAGAAGGCTATGCCCGCCGCCGGCAAGTTCTCTGCGGCGATACCTCGGAGGATGGCCGCATGGCCATTCACTACGGCCTGACACCCGGGCAGAAAGTCATCGTCAACAACCTGGCCTCCCTGGCGGACGGCACACCTGTGCAACCCGAATAACCCCTTACGCTCATGTTTTCCGAATTTTTCATTCATCGTCCCAAGTTTGCCTTCGTCATTTCCATTGTCATGATGCTGGCAGGGCTCATCTGCCTGTCGCTCATGCCGGTGTCGGAGTACCCGGAGGTGTCGCCGCCCACGATATCGGTGCGCATGACCTACGCCGGAGCCAGCGCGGAAGAACTGGCACAGGTGGTGGCTGCCCCGGTGGAGGAACAGCTCATCGGTATGGATGACCTGGAGTACTTCTACTCCTCCTGTGCCAACAACGGTTCCTACTCGCTCACCCTCATCTTTGCCTCCGGCACGAATGACGACATGGCCATGGTGAACGTGTCCAACGCCATCAAAGCCGTGGAATCCAAGTTGCCGGCAGAAATCAAGCAGACCGGCTACAATGTCCGCAAGCGCTCGGGGGATATGCTCTGCTTTGTCAACTTCAGTTGCGATGAGAACAAGATGAGCATCCTGGAACTCTCCAACTGGGTGCGTATGAACGTGAAAGACCGCGTCTGCCAGGTGGACGGCATCTCCAGTGCGGATATCATTCCCAGCCGCAATTACGCCATGCGTGTGTGGATGAACACCACCCGCATGAGTGCGCTCAACATCACCCCTGCCGATATCAAATCCGCCATCAATGAGCAGAATATCCAGGCCGCAGCCGGTTCCGTCGGCTCGGAAGACGAGGAGTCCTATGCCACCTTCAAGGTGACGGCCACCGGGCGTCTCAAGACCGTGGAAGAGTTCGGCAATATCATCGTCAAGCGCGGGCTGGACGGTCACGTGACCATGCTCAAGGATGTGGCCACCATCGAGCTGGGGGCGGAGCGCAACTCCGGCTACAATCGCGTGAACGGCAAGGACTCCGTGGGTATGATTGTGTTCCGTAACAATGATGCCAACGCTGTGGCCACCGTGGGTGCTCTCCAGGAATGCATGAAGGAGATTGAGAAAAACTTCCCGGACGGCATGGACTGGCGCATGGGCTATGACCCCACCCAGGCGATTTCCGCCACGATGGAGGAAATCGCCATCACGCTGCTGATGGCACTGATTCTGGTGATTCTGGTGACCTACCTCTTCCTCCAGGACTGGCGCGCCACGCTCATCCCCACGCTGGCCATTCCGGTGTCGCTGCTGGGTGCGTTCATGATTATGTACCCGCTGGGCTACACCATCAACGTGCTGACGATGTTCGGCCTCATTCTGGTGATTGGTTCTCTGGTGGATGATGCCATTGTGGTGGTGGAAAACGTGATGCGAATCATCCAGGAGGAGAAACTCAGCCCGAAGGAAGCCACCATCAAGAGCATGAAACAGATTACCGGCGCCGTGATTGCCACCACCCTGGTCACTCTCGCCGTGTACGTCCCCATTGCTTTCTATGGCGGCATGGTGGGTATCATCTATACGCAGTTCTCCGTGACGATGTGCGTGGCGCTCGTCATCTCCACCATCAACGCGCTCACGCTTTCCCCGGCACTCTGTGCGCTCATTCTGCGCCCGGCAGATGCGAAGAAGAGTCGCCTGGAGGTGCTGTTCGCACCGTTCAACTGGGTGATGGAGAAATCCCGCGCCATCTATCTGAAGGGTGCTTCCGTACTGGTGAACAATGCCTGGCTGACGGTGCTGCTGTTGCTGCTTACCATCGGCGGTAACTATGTGTACTTCGCCGGCGCCCCCGCCTGGTGGAATAACATCTTCCGCGGCGCACCCGCAGCCGTTGCGGGTAAACCCGGCGCCGCGCAGCAGGATAAGGGGCTGGATTACCTCTCCCTCATTGCACCGAAGATGATTAACAGCTCCTTCATCCCCACGGAGGATAAAGGCTCGCTCTTCGTGATGGTCAACATGGAGGGTACGGCTACGGCCAAGCAGCGTACCGATAAAGTGATGCGCATGATTGAGGAGAAAGTGAAAAATATCCCCGGTATCGAGATGGTGACCACCCAGAGCGGTTACAGCTTTGCTTCCGGTTCCGGCGAGAGCAACGGTATGATGATTGTGCTGCTCAAGCATTGGAGCGAGCGCACCACGCCGGAGCTGAGCAACACTGCCATTGCGGCCGCCATTAACAAAGCCTGTGCGGATATTCCGCAGGCCTCCATCATGGCCGTGACCCCGCCCGCCATTCAGGGCCTGGGTATCACCGGCGGTATTTCGCTGGTGCTGACGGTTTCCGGCGATGATGCCACCCCGCTGCTGCTGGGCAACATGGTCAAGGAGATACAAGCCCGCCTCCAGGCGCGCACGGATCTGGTGACAATGGTACGCAGTGAGTACAACGCCGAAAACCCGCAGGTGTTCCTGGAAGTCAATCGAGAGAAAGCCCAGTCGCTCAATGTCCCGGTCAACACCATTTTCAGCACCCTGCAGAGCGTGATGGCTTCGTCCTATGTGAACGATTTCACTCTCAATGGTTTCAATTTCAAGGTGATGATTCAGGGTAACACCCGTGATCGCCGCACGGCAGATGACATCCTCAACCAGATGGTGCGTAACACCAAGGGAGAGATGGTGCCGCTGTCTGCCCTCTGCACGCTGTCTTACCGCATGGGTCCCGCCTACTATGAGCGCTTCAACCAGTACATGAGCGCCAACATCACCGTGCAGAGCAAGCCCGGTACCGGCTCCGGGCAGGTCATGAAGTATATCGAGGACACCATCGCTCAGATTAACGAGGAGGAGCGCAAGGCCGGACGCGACCTCATCTGGGGTGCGGAGTGGAAAGACCTTTCCTACCAGGAGCGTAAGAACGAGGGTAAGCTTGCCCCGCTCATTGCCATGGCCGTCATCTTCGCCTACCTCTTCCTGGTGGCTCAGTATGAGAGCTGGACCACACCGGTGCCCGTGATGCTCTCCGTGACCGTGGCCACCATGGGGGCGCTCATGGGTGCCCAGCTCTTCGGGCTCTCCATGTCCATCTATGTGCAGCTGGGTATCCTGATGCTCATCGGTCTGGCTGCCAAGAACGCCATCCTCATGGTGGAGTTCAGCAAGGAAGATCACGAGGCCGGTACCCGCATTCAGACGGCCGCTATCAACGGTGCGCGCCAGCGCTTCCGCGCCGTGCTCATGACGGCCATTTCCTTCCTCTTCGGCGTATTCCCCATGGTGGTGGCCACCGGCTCCGGTGCTGCCAGTCGAGTGGAAATTGGTGTCACCACCTTCTTCGGCATGCTGCTGGCAACCTGCTTCGGTATTTTCATGGTACCGCCTCTCTACTCCATCTTCGCCCGCATGCGCGACTGGACTGCCGCCCGCCTGCGTCTGCGCCGCATCCATTCGATTGCCCGCGACAAATAACGGTCGCCACCATGAACTCTTCATCCCCACGCACCGATTGCTGCGGTGTGTGGGGAGTGTCGTGAAGCGGAGCGTCTCTATCGTGCAGATTCGGATTCCCGCGAAGCGGTGAAAGAATAAGCTGTCAGGCTGCGTACTTGTTAATATCTTGCCATAGGCGTTGCCTTGTGGTAGAACGGGATTTTATCTTGTGACCGATATGCTTAAGGCAGTCTTATTCGATATGGATGGTACGCTGGGGGATACGCTTCCGCTGTGTGTGGAGTCGTATCGCACCTGTGTGGAGGAGTTGGGGCATTCCAAGCCCTCTGCAGAGAAAGTCGTCAGCTTTTTCGGGCTGAATGACAGCGGGGTGCTGGCCGGATTGCTGGGCATGGCGCCGGATGATCCGGCGTTGCCGATAGGGCGTTTTGTGGAGGTTTATGAGCGCTTGCATCCTGCGCTGGCGCCGGCTCCCTTTCCCGGGGCGGTGGAGATGCTGCAGGCGGTGAAGGCAGCGGGCATCCGCATCGGCATCATCAGCGGCAAGGAACATTTTACGGGCAATCCGACCATCCGTTATTTCGGGCTGGAGGAGTTTGTGGAATGGCGAGGATTCGGTCTGGCCACGCATAACTGCAAGCACGAGCGATTGGAGCAGGTGATGCAGGAATGGAATCTGCGCCCGGAGGAACTGGTGTATGTGGGTGATGCTCCCTCGGATATTGAGCTGAGCCACCGTGTGGGAGTCCGCATCATCAATGCGGCCTGGGCCTCCACGGCGGCACAGGAGGAGGCTGCCTGTCTGGCGCTGAAGCCGGACTGGCGATTGACCCGTTTTGATGAATTACTTCCCCTGATATTGAGTTTATGATGACAACTGACAAAGCAATGACAGTGGCAGCTGTACTGGCTGCCGTGCCGGCTTTGGTTGCCACGGCGACTGAAGAGCAGCGCTGCCCGGTATTCCCCGCGCCGCAGTATTATGAGGTGTCTGCCCAACAGACGGTGAAAGCCGGAACGGTCACCGTGCAGGTGCGCACGCCGGAGTCTGCCGGCGGACTTTGGGACAGACTTCCCGCCGGAGTGGAGGGCGGTTATGCCATCAGTATTTCTCCGGAGGGGGCGGTACAGGTGGTGGCCAACGATGCAGCGGGTGTGTTCTATGCCAAGCAGACGCTCTCGCAGATGCTCATCAAGGTGCCCGGTGCCCGCACGGCTCAGGAAGACCCCTTCCCGGAGCTGACTCTGGAGCAGGTCGCGACTCTGGGAGAATTGCCCGTTGGTACGGTGGCAGACTGGCCCAGCCTGCGCTATCGCGGCGCGGTGGAGGGGTACTACGGTATTCCGTGGAGCTATGAAGGCCGCCGCTCGCTGTTTGATTTTTATGGGCGGAACAAGATGAACATCTACATCTACGCGCCCAAGGACGACCCCTTGCACCACGGCAAGGGCTGCTATGAGCCCTACCCGGAAGCCAAGGCGCATGAGCTGGCTGCACTGGTGCAGCATGCACGCCGCAACCACGTCCGCTTTGTCTGGGCCATCCATCCCGCCAATACGGTGAAATGGGAGGAAAACGAGGGCCGTAATCAGCTGGATGCCCTCTGCACGAAGCTGCAGTGGATGTATGAGCTGGGGGTGCGTGACTTTGCGGTACTGGTGGATGATTCCTTCGGCGAAATCGGCAAGGCCTCCCGCCAGGTGCAGCTCTGCAATTATATCCTGGAGAACTTCATCCGCAGGCATCCGGATGTGAACCAGGAGCTCATCATGTGCCCCACCGGCTACAACAAGAGCTGGGCCAGCCCCTCGGAGCTGGAGACGCTGGGGGACGGGCTGGACAGGGATATCCACATCATGTGGACGGGCAATACTGTGGTAAATGACATCACCATGGAGGGGCAGAAATGGGTGAATGCCCACACCCGCCGCCCCACCTTCATCTGGTGGAACTGGCCCTGCAACGATATGAAACCCTCCCGCCTCTCCATGGGCCGCACCTATGGCCTGGAGCAGACGCCCGGCATGGAAAAGGAAATGAGCGGTTTTGTTGCCAATCCCATGGAGCGGCCGGAGGCCAACAAGGTGGGGATGTTCGGGGTGGCTGCCTACACCTGGAATATTCCGGCATTTGATTCCGAGCCCACCTGGCGAGAAGGCATTCGCCGTCTTTATCCGCAGTGTGCAGAGGCTATGCAGGTGTTTTGCGAGCACAATGCTGATTTGCTGCCCAATAATCACGGCTACGCCCGTGAAGAATCGGTGAGCCTGCAACCGCTTGCCGCACGTTTCCGGGCAGAGCTGGCAGACGGCGCGCCGACGCCGGAAACTGCCTCAAGGATGAGTGATGAGTTTGCCGCCATTGCAGCCGCCGGGCACAATCTGATTCAGGCGCGTGGAATGCAAGCCCTTCAGAGCGAGATCGCCCCCTGGTTGCGCGCCTTTGCCCTGACCGGTCAGGCGGGGGTAGAGGTGATTCGCGCCATGCGGGCAGAGCGTTTCCAGGAGCGGCTGAGCACCACATTGCATGTGGTGGATGCTCTCAATGAGATGTCGCTGCTCTATCGCGACACCTGGCAGGATAACGCCGTGGCTCAGGTGCAGGATGTGCAGGTGGGCTCCGCCGCTGTGACCCCGGCGCTGCGCTCGGCCTTCAACTATGTGAATGCCGCCATCCTTTCCGAGCTCGCCGGGCGCAATATCCGCACGATGCTGCCTGCTTTCAGTTGCAAGGGGGGAGATGCTTCCGTGAACGCTGCCAATGTGGGCGATGGTAACCTGAACTCCCTCTGGGAATCCGGGCAGCCGCAGCAGGCGGGCGATTGGTATTGCCTGGATTTGGGCGAGCTGACCCCGGTGAGCACCATCAACCTGCGTATGGGGGGCAACACCCGCCGCAGCTGGGTGCCTCAGGCCGGGCAGATGGAGTACTCTGCCGATGGCCAGACCTGGAGTCCGCTGGGTGAACCGGTGCATGGCCCGAAGGTAACCATCGACCGCCGGGCAGAGCCGGTCATGGCCCGCATGGTGCGCTACCGCGTGGTGCAGCCGACGGAAAAACGCCCGCTGGCCATTTGCGAGTTCACCGTCAACCGCCCGCTCCCGGCCTTGCTTTCCACCTCTATCCAGGGACTCACCGGCATCTATGCCTATAACGATGAGACCTCCATCGGCCTGAGCCGCAAGATGGAAGTGGTGACGGCAGACCCCGGCAGCTATCTGAACCTCAATCTGCCCATCCCTGCCTATGCCACCTCCTTTGCCATGGATTTGGATGACTCTACGGCCGCGCAGTGGTGCCGGCTGGAGCTGACCCTGGAGGATGGTTCTGTGGTGACGCCAAAGCTGACCCGTGTGTATGAAAACTACTTCGTGATTGAGAAGGAAAACATGCCCACGCAGGGGATTCGCAATATCCGCCTGCTCAATGCCTGCGGAGAGCCGAAGCAGATTCGTCTCAATTCCTTTGCCATTCGCCTGCCGTATGTGACGCCTGATACGGACGTTCACCGCCTGACGGATGGTGACATTTCCACCGCATACAACTGCGGCAAGGCTGCGCTGAGCACGGAGTTGGATGTTCCCGTCGGTGCGACCCGCATCTCTGTGGTAACGACGGCTGACTGTACTGTCAGCCATGCCAGACCCATCGGGCATATGGATGGGCTCATGACCTTTGAGCTGCAGCCCGGCATCGAAAAGGTGACCCTGGAGGCTGCACGCCAGCCCGGTATGCGGGTGTATGAGGTCATCTTCCGCTGATTCCTCCCGCTGCAATGATTTGACTGCAACCGCCCGCACATCGTTATCCGGTGTGCGGGCAGTTGCTTGCAGGGCGCGGTGCGGAGCAGTCCGTTTCCCGCCCGCAGGCGGGCAGGGGAACAGTAAGGGAGGGGCAACCGTGGCTGCCCCTCCCCCGAAGTGTTGTTGAGATTCCCGGATGGAATTACTGCGCGAGCGTGTCGGTAATCTCTGCGATGTAGAGAACGTGCATGGGGTTGTTCTCATCGTACCACTGGGGGGCGACTTCGGAGAAATCAAGGAAGTCTGCCTCTTTCAGCGTGGTTTGGAACATGGTGCGGCATTCCAGCACCAGTTCGGCCTCCTCAAAAGCCACACAGCCGGCAGCGGTGGTCATGGGTTTGAGTGAGGTGTTGGCCGTCTTGTCCACATCGCGCCCGGAGTTGCGGCCGCAGAAGATTAAATCCTGGCGGTACTTCTCCGGCATGAAGGAGAGAGTGAACTTCTTCTGCTCGTTGATGAAGCCGGCAGTATGGCGGTTGGTGCGCACAAAGACATAGGCAACCGGGCGATTCCAGAGGAATCCCAGACCGCCCCAGCTGGCGGTCATGGTGTTGAACTTGTCCGGCGTGCCGGCGGTGATGAGCATCCACTGCCGTCCGATGAGTTTCGGGGCGGAGATGTCCAGCGTATTGATGTCGATGCTTTTCATGATGCCTTATCAGCAGTAGTTGGTCAGTACGTATTGCAGGATGCCTCCGGCGCGGAAGTACTCCTTCTCGATGGGCGTGTCGATGCGCACGATGAGCGGCAGCTCGAATGCCTCTTCTCCGGCGGGCTTCACCACGAGGGTGGCGGCGCTGCGCGGTGCCATGTCGTTGCTCAGGCCGGTGATGGAGAAGGTGACATCCTTGAGCCCCTTCACCCGGTCGTAATCCGCCGGATTGGCGAAGTTGAGCGGCAGGACGCCCATGCCGATGAGGTTGCTGCGGTGGATGCGCTCAAAGCTCTTGGTGACAACGGCCCGCACGCCCAGCAGGTTGGTACCCTTGGCGGCCCAGTCGCGGCTGGAGCCCATGCCGTAGTCTTCTCCGCCGATGATGATGGTGGGTACTCCGGCGGCGCGGTAAGCCATGCCGGCATCATAGATGAAGGTGGGCTTGCCGCAGGGGGCGCAGATGTCCGTATCCGGGGCGCTCACCTCGGCATCGCCGAAGTAGAGCGTGTAACCGCCCTCCACGCCCTCCGTGAGCAGGTTCTTGATACGCACGTTGGCAAAGGTGCCGCGTGCCATCACGAGGTCGTTGCCGCGGCGCGAGCCGAAGGTGTTGAAATCGCGCTTCTGCACGCCGTTGGCGGCCAGGAAGGTGCCGGCAGGACCGGTGGGTTTGATGGCGCCGGCGGGGGAGATGTGGTCTGTGGTCACGCAGTCACCGAAGATACCCAGCGGGCGGGCATCCGTGATGTCGGTGATATCGCCCTTGGTGCCGGTGAAGCCGTCGAAGAAGGGAGGACGGTGGATGTAGGTGGATTCCGGGTTCCAGCTGAAGGTGGCACCGGTGGGGGCTTTCACGCCGTCCCACTCCGGCACGTGGCCGGCATAGCATGCGGCATAATCCTCCGGAGTGGCGGCGCAGGCACGGGCGGCGGCGATTTCCTCGCCCGTGGGCCAGATGTCGCGCAGGTAGATGGGCGTGCCGTCTGCTGCGGTGCCCAGCGGCTCGCTGTCCATATCGATGTCCACGCGGCCGGCGAGGGCAAAGGCGATGACGAGCGGGGGCGACATGAGGAAGTTGGCCTTGACGTGGGAGTGGATGCGGGCCTCGAAGTTGCGATTGCCGGAGAGGACGGAGCAGGAGACGAGGTTGTGCTTCACCACGGCTTCCTCAATGGCGGTGTTGATGGGGCCGGAGTTGCCGATGCAGGTGGTGCAGCCGTAGCCCACGATGGAGAAGCCGATGCTGTCCAGTGCTTCCGTGAGCCCGTTGTTGGAGAAGTAGCGGGCGGCGATGCGGGAGCCGGGCGCGATGCTGGTCTTGACGTAGGCCGGCACTTTCAGCCCGTATGCAGCGGCTTTTCTGGCCAGGAGCCCGGCGGCGAGCATGAGGCCGTCGTTGCTGGTATTGGTGCAGCTGGTGATGGCGGCCACCAGGATGGAACCGTCCTTCAGCTCCACATCGTGTGTGGTGTCGGCATCGGGGGTGCCGGCATCTCCCTTCATGGTGACGGGGACGGGCGTGGTGTTCTGCTCGGCGCCGTAGGTGTCGCGGCAGATGGCGGCAAAGCTCTCCTTGAGCGTGGACAGCGGGATGCGGTCCTGCGGGCGCTTGGGCCCGGCCACGGCGGGTTCGATGGTGGCGAGGTCGAGCTCCAGTTCAATGGTGTAGTCGATATCGCCCTTTTTCGGCATGCCGAAGAGTCCCTGGGCGCGGAGATAGGACTCGCAGGTGGCGGTGTGCTCCTCGCTGCGTCCGGTGGCGCGCAGGTAGGCGGCAGAGGTCTCATCAAAGGGGAAGAAGCCCATGGTTGCACCGTATTCCGGTGCCATGTTGGCCACGGTGGAACGGTCGGGCAGGGAAAGACTGGCTGCGCCCTCGCCGAAGAATTCCACGAACTTGCCCACCACGCCCTGCTTTCGCAGCATCTGGGTGACATGCAGGGCCAGATCGGTGGCGGTGACTCCCTCGCGCAGTTTGCCGCTCAGGTGCACACCCACGACCTCCGGCACCAGGAAGGTGACGGGCTGGCCGAGCATGCCCGCTTCGGCCTCAATGCCGCCCACGCCCCAGGCCACGATGCCCAGACCGTTAATCATGGTGGTGTGGGAGTCTGTGCCTACCAGGGAGTCCGGGTAGTACACGCCGTCTTTTTCCATGACGCCGCGGGCTAGGTATTCCAGGTTCACCTGGTGGACGATGCCGGTGCTGGGCGGGACCACGGAGAAAGTTTTGAATGCCTGCTGGCCCCACTTGAGGAACTCGTAGCGCTCCGTGTTGCGCTCAAACTCGCGCGTGAGGTTCTTCTGGTAGGCTTCCGGGAATCCGGCCCAGTCTACCTGCACGGAGTGGTCGACCACCAAATCCACGGGTACCAGCGGTTCCATGCCGTTGGGGTCGGCGTCCAGATCCTGGACGGCAGAGCGCATGGCGGCCAAATCCACCAGCAGCGGCACACCGGTCAAATCCTGCAGGATGATGCGGGCAACGGTGAAGGGAATCTCATAGCTGCCCGGATTCTTTGCATTCCATGCTGCGAGGTTGGTGACATCCTGTTCTGTCACTTTGAGGCCGTCGCAGTTGCGCAGCAGGCTTTCCAGCACGATGCGGAGAGAGACGGGCATGCGGTTGATACCGGGGTAGCCCTCTGCTGCCAGTGCAGGCAGGGAGTAATAGCGGCCTTCCCGACCGCTCCCGGTGGTGAATGTGCGTAATGTGTTCATGGTGTGCCGTAGCGTTGTTATTTGACGAAACTTGACTGAAATACGCGCGGAGTATACACCCTGGGCGCGTAAAAGCAAGCTAAAAAGAGCTGATAGTGCGGCGAATCCAAAAAAAACAGGCGATTTGAGCAGATTAGGCTTGCAAAATGGTCGGCGGCGTAGTAGTCTCCGCTATGGCAGAAATTCAGCTTGGACTTACATTTGACGACGTGCTCCTGCTTCCTTGCCTGAGCACGATTCTTCCCGGCGAGGCCGACCCCTGTTCTCAGCTTTGTGAGGGCTTTCCTCTTCGCCTGCCCATTCTTTCCGCACCCATGGACACGGTGACGGAGGTGGATATGGCCATAGCCATGGCTCGTGAAGGCGGCCTTGGCGTCATTCACCGCAACAACCGCATCGATGACCAGGCCGCCATGGTGGCCAAGGTGAAGCGCTTTGAAAACGCCGTCATCACCAAGCCCCTCACCGTGACGAGCGACATGAGTCTCAGCCGTGTGAAGGGTATCATGCTTGACCATGGTTTCTCCGGCCTGCCCGTGGTGGCAGAGGGGAATCTGCTGGTGGGTATCATCACCGGCCGTGATATGCGCGTGGTGGATGGTCATGACCTGGACAAACTGACGGTGGCAGATGTGATGACCCCCATGAGCCGCCTCATCACCGGTACTCCCTCCACCACTCAGGAGGAAGCCCGCAAGATTCTCTTTTCCAACCGCATCGAGAAGCTCCCCCTTATCGATGATAACGGCTGCCTGGTCGGTCTGATTACCGATACGGACATCCGCAAGCGCGAGGCTTTCCAGGAATCCACGAAGGATGACATGGGCCGTCTGCGCTGCGGTGCTGCCGTGGGCCCCGGTCCGGAGTTCATGGCTCGCGCACAGGCGGTGGTGGATGCCGGGGCAGATGCCCTGTTCATTGATGCCGCTACCGGTCACACCAGCCGTGTGCTGCATGTGATTGAGAAGCTCCGTGAGCTGGGCAAGCCCGTGGTGGCCGGTAACGTGGTCACGCAGGACGGTGCCCGCGACCTCATTTCTGCCGGCGCCAGCGCCATCAAGGTGGGCGTGGGCCCCGGTTCCATCTGCACCACCCGCATCATCTCCGGTGTGGGTATGCCCCAGTTCTCCGCCATCCAGGAGGTGGCCAAGGTGGCCCGCCCCGCCGGGGTCACCGTGATTGCCGACGGCGGTATCCGCTATTCCGGCGATGCCGTGAAGGCTCTTGCCGCCGGTGCAGACCTCATCATGATGGGTGGCATGCTGGCCGGTTGTGAGGAAAGCCCCGGTGCCGTGGTGCACTATCAGGGTCGCAACTTCAAGACCTACCGCGGCATGGGTTCTCTGGGCGCCATGCGTGCCGGCTCCGGCGACCGCTACGGTCAGAACGGCAGCGGCAAGCTTGTGGCCGAGGGTGTGGAAGCCCGTGTGCCCTACAAGGGTATGCTGGCCGATGTTATCTTCCAGCTGGTGGGAGGTCTGCGCTCCGGCATGGGCTATCTGGGTGCCAAGAGCCTCCAGGAACTCCGCGACCACGCCCGCTTCGTCCGCATCACCGCCGGTGGCCTTCAGGAAAGCCACCCGCACGATGTCACCATCACCCAGGATCCGGGTAACTACACCCGCTAATCCTCCGGCGATACTTATTTCTCATCCCCGGGCTGCCGTTCCGCAAGGTTTCGGCAGCCCTTTTTTCGTGGCCCGAAAGCGCAGAATTGTGCAAATTAAGGAAAATATAATGGAATATAGTGAAAATCTCTTATATGGCGCTATATTGTATTATATCTTTCTATAGAAGTGAGAAAATGGGCGAAAAACAGGCCGTATAAGGAAAATCTCATATACGGCCTTATATTTACTGACAGGTGTTTTTCTCTGTCCTGTTAAGGAACTCTCCGAATAAGGGGACACTGTAGTCGATGAAACCGTGTCGTGGGCTGAATATCATGCCTTTGCGGATGAGACTGGCACGTATGGGGGTGGCTGCAGACGGCTTCATGTTCAGTTTTTCTGCCACATCGGCACTTTTACAGGGTGTTGCTCCTGTTGCCATGGCGTGCAGGAAGCGTTTTTCGCCATCGGTCAGTCGGTCGTATCGAACACGGAAGAAGTTGGTGTCCAGTCGTGCGGTGACGAGTGTTTCCGCTGCTTGAACATCGTCTCTGGTCATGTAGGGGTGAGTGGCGACTTTCCAGACCTGATATCCCCATTCCTGCAGGAAATAGGGGAATCCTCGCGTGTGCTGATAAATAGCATCCAGCGCATCCTGACTGAAGTCTGCATGTTCCAGGGAGACCGGTTCCTGCAGGGCGCTATCGCATTCTTCTTTGGTGAGTTGACCGATGATGGGATATGAGAAGAGCCGCTCGGCGTATGATTTGGCCTCTCCTGCCAGTCGGGGCAGGGTGGGAAGTCCGGCCGCGATAAGGACGAAAGGTGCTTGCTTCTGTTGCAATTTGTGCATGGCCATAATCAGACCGGCGAGTTCTTCCTGTCTCAACAGCTGTATCTCGTCAATGAGTAAGGCTACTCCACTATTTTTTGCGCGTGCCGCTTCGGCCACGGCCAGAAATAAATCCGGCAGGTCAATTTCAGGGTTACCGGAGTCTGCTATGCCGGGCAACGGATCTAATTCTACCCCGAATTCGCCGTAATTCAGCTTGAGCGAACCAATGAAATTCCGAAGAATCATTAATCCTCGCTTAATCATTTCTTTGCTGCCTTCGATACGATCCAGCTCAAAGAACAGGTTACGCAGAGCCGGTATCAGCTTGTGGCCCATCGTTTGACTTTCCGTTACTTCAAAGAAAATGGTCTTGTAACCCTGCGATTGGGCTTCCTGTTCAATCGCATTCAGAAGAACGGTTTTCCCTACACCTCTCAGCCCCGTGAGCAGCATGCTCTTTTCCGGCTTTTTGCGAAGCGTTCGCCCCAGAAGAATGCGCGCTTCTTCCAGTACTGCTTCTCGTCCAACCAGTTCGTGAGGTGGATATCCGGCTCCGGGGGTGAAGGGGTTTTTAATGGGGTCCATGGCTTTTATGTAAAAAATAACGAAATATAAAGAAAGTCAATAAAATTGTCTTATATAGTGCTATATTTCGTTATATTTAGTTATAGAAACCCAAAAAAGAGAGAAATGAGGAAAATATAAGGCTATATAAAGAAAATGCTATATATGGTCTTATATTTGCTTATATTTTTCTATAGGTGTGCAATACGGGGGGATAAAACAGTGCTGCGGTACATCAGTTGCATTCCTCCGCGGTATCATTCCGTATGTGCAAACCAAGGTCCTCAGAACAGACTGGGCGGCCGGAGAATGCGGGCGGAACCATTGTGGTCGTTCTGCCGGATTCTGCCGACCGCTGTTTTGCCGCCACGGTTTTGCGTGAGCGGGGGTGGGGATATTTACTTTTGCACGCCGCTGAACCCTACCTTCATATTGAGAGGAATGGTGATGGTGGTGGGGTCTTTGTAAGTGGAGACAATGACACTGACTTCTTTTTCATCGGTGTCAAGGCTGTAGCCTAATGTCATTTCTTTCATGCCGCTCCATCGGGTAGTCCCGTTTACCTTGACTTTCTGACCGGATTTAGTTCTGAATCGGATATCGGCCACCCTGGCGTTGTCTTTGTTGGACATGGAGAACTGAATATTTTCATCTTCTTCCCATTCATAGGAAATGTCCAGCCCTTTAATGTTGAGTTTGCCTTTTTCGCCGGATTTAATCGTCTGTGCCGGCTGTTTGGTAGAGCCTGTGGCTACGGAGGCAGAAAGGTTTCCCTTGATTTCAATCCAATCTCCCTTGGGTTGGGTATCGATGTCGATGGATACAAGTTTATCATCCGAGTTGGAGAAAATATTATTGCCGGTGCTCCATTCCAGCGCGGCGCCGGAGGCATCGGAAATACGGATATCGCCGGGTTTGATGCTGATGATATTCTGCTTTTGAGGCGCGTTGAGTTTCCAGGTAATTCGGAGCGCGGGCTGTTCATTGAAGAAGGTGAACATGCTCCCGGTTTTCTGAGCCGGTTCTTTCTTTTCTTCAAATACGCGAGTAAGAGAGTACAGGGTAGCAGTTGGAGCATCTGCAGCCATGCAGAAACCGGAAATGCTCATCAACAGGGTAATGGATAACAAGGGGAGTTTATTCATAGCGCGCTCAGTATATCGGTTCTGTAATACAGAATCAAGAAAAAACGTTAGGCTTTGAATTTGTCTTGTAATTGCTAATGCCTTGATTCTGGATGGCAGTATGAGGAAAGTAATCGGAAAGGTCGTGTATGCCGTGTCATCTGCTCTGAGCGAGGGAATACGGTGTACAGTGGTGATTGGGAGGAATATTACGGCTCCCGCTGGCAAATTTGGTTCACTCCGAAAGAGGGCGGGGAGCCGCAGTGCGTCAACTCTCAGAATTTCCTCATGATGGGCGGGATGCACTGAGTTTAATGTTTACAAGAGGAAGTCGGTAAAAAGGAAAACAGAACAAAGGGAATCAGGGTGCCCAGGGCAAGGGGTGCGGTCAGGATAATGCAGCAGAAAAGGGCATGAGGGAAATTAAACGGCCCGCCCATGTGCAGCATGGTGCGCAGGATGTCCTCGTGAAGAAAGAGCCCTTCCAGAGCCATGAGCGGGCTGATGAGGGCCAGCCAGCGGCTCAGGTTGCGCAGGAGTCGACTCTGCGGGGTGAATATCAGCCATTGTGCCAGCATGGCGAGGGCCAGCGCCCAGGGCAGGGAAACGACGACCAGCTCAGGGATGGTGGCTTTTTCCACCAAGGTGGCATGGGTGATGCCGCGGCTTTCCACTTCTGCGGCATAGGTATCAAAGGTCAGCCACTCGGCTACGCAGATGCCGGCAAAGGCGGTGATGCCGGAGAGGAGTGAGAGCAGAAGCAGTTTTCGCATGTGGTATGGATGATAGTTCGGAGAGTTGTGTTGTCAGAAAAAATCCCCGTTGCATCGGGATGCAGCGGGGATGAAATCTCAGAGGATGTCGCGGCGCATTACCGGAAGGAGCCGATAAGCGGCCAGGTGCCCAGAACGATGAGGGCAATGGCGCAGGCGGTCATCACGCAGGCCGTGCAGAAAGGCACGCAGAGCGGCTTGTCTTCAGCCTGCGGTTTTTCCCAGTACATGGCGCGGATAATCTTGAAGTAGTAGTAGAACCCGGCAGCAGCCGTCACTACCATGATGGGCAGCAGCCATACCAGGCACGTCCAGGACTGCATGACCGTCACCAGGGAGATGAATGAGGCCATCTTCACCAGGAAGCCCATGGTCAGCGGGACGCCTGCCAGAGAGGCAAAGCTGACCACGATGAGGAATGCCGTGCGCGGGTTGGTCTTACCCAGACCGCGGAACGCGCAGATTTCCTCGCTGCCGCGCTGAGTGCGTACCATGGCGATGGCAAAGAATGCCGCCACGGTGGCCAGGGTGTAGGCCATCAGGTACTGGAACGTGAGGGCTTCCACCGGGCCGCTGAGGTTCACGAAGAACACCAGAATGAAACCGGCCTGACCGATGGAGGAGTAGCCCAGCAGGCGCTTGGCGTTGCTCTGGAAGAGGGCACCGAGGTTACCAATCAGCAGAGTGGCAGCTGCCACGATGCCGAAGACGCATACCAGCATATCAGCCACGAGTACACCGGGGATGGCCAGGTCGCGGAAGGGTACTACCAGCGCGCAGAGCAGGGCAAAGCCGGCGGTTTTGGAGGCCACGGCCAGGAAGGTGGTGGTGGGGGTGGGAGCTCCCTGATACACATCGGGAATCCAGACGTGCATGGGAGCGGCGCCTACCTTGAAGAATGCGCCCAGGAAGAGCAGGGCCACGGCCATCAGGAAGCCGATGGCAACCGTGCCGGGGGCAACGCTGCCGACGCGCAGGGTGTCAATCACCACGGAGGAGTCCAGGATGAAGGTTCCGCTCATGCCGAAGTACCAGGCAGCACCGAACACGAGGATGCCCGTGCTCATGGCACCCAGTACCAGGTACTTGATGCCGGCTTCGATGGAGCCCTGATTGCGGCGGAAGTAACCGGCCAGCACATAGGAGGTCAGCGTGACCACCTCCAGGCTCACAAATACCATGATGAGGTCGGCTGCCTGAGTGAGGCAGAGGATGCCCGCGCATGCTACCAGCGGCAGGGCGTAGAATTCGCCCGTGCCTTCATCGTTGCTGCCGCCCGCGATGGAGGCGCAGCTGACCTTGGTGTAATCGTAGGCGAGCAGGATGCTCAGGCCTGTGGCAAGGCATGCCAGGAAGCTGTAGGCATTGGTGTGCTCACCGCTGACGGTGAGACAGGCCACCAGCAGCGCACCGATGGCTGCCGTGAGGGCATAGGCTCGCTTGGGCAGGGCTTTGATGAAGGTGTCTGCCATGAGCAGAACCGCAGCAATCCCGATGAGGATGAAGGCCGGCGTGAACTGACCCCAGGTGTAGGTTGCCGAGCAGTATGTTGCAATGTCGTTCATATCGTTATCGGGTGATGGTTCAGATGAGGTTCATGAGCAGCTGCGGGGCAATGCCGAACAGCACGATGAAGAGCGCCAGGAAAGCGGCAGAGATGATGTCGAGAGCGCTCAGCTTTGTGGCGCGCTCGGAGGTGTGACCGATTTCGCTCTCGAAGATGTTGCGGAAGGCTCGCAGCATGTAAATGGCGCTGATGACCAGCCCCCACAGGGCAAAGACCAGCGTCAGCTGCACGGCGCCCAGTCCGCCGAAGAGGGCGGCAATGGAGTTGAGCGCGCAGGTGATGCCGCCGAATATCCAGGCGAACACGCAGCCGATACCCCAGGGCAGATTCTGCAGCCAGTTGATGCTGCAGGTGAGCACATCGCATCCGGCGGTGGCGGCGGCAGCGCCCGGCTGCCAGTTCTCGAAGCAGGAGACAAAGACGGTGTATTCTCCGGCGAAGTTGGCCAGCAGCGGCAGACCGATGGAGGCCATGCCGGCCAGTCCGAACAGGAAGCCCAGCAGCGGCAGCTTGCGGGCAAGGCCGCCCATGGAGTCGAGCTCCAGCGTGCGGGTCTGGCTCTCAATCTGTCCGGTGAGCAGGAAGAGCATGGCGATGGTCAGACCGTGTGCCAGCATCAGCACGGCAGCACCGGAGTAGGCCAGCTGGTTGGCTCCCTTGTCTGCCACGAAGGCGGCAAAGGCCAGGAAGATGTAGCCCATGTGCATGACGGAAGAGTTACCGAGCATGTCGTCCAGACGGGTCTGGGAAACGGTCACATAGCCCACCCACAGGATGTTGCCCAGCAGGAGCAGCAGCAGCAGGTTGTTCCAGCTGCCGAAGAGGTCTCCGCACTTGGGACCGAACGCAGCCGCCAGGGTGAAGAGGCCGTACAGACCGAACTTCTTGAGCACACCCGCATGCAGCATGCTGATGGGGGTGGGGGCGCTGGCATAGGCCGGAGCTGCCCAGGTGTGGAAGGGGAAGAGCGACACCAGCGTGCCGAAGCCCACGATCAGCAGCCCGGCAATCAGGCAGGGCGTGGTGGGCATGATGCCGGAGGCCACGGAAGTTGCCATTTCGGTGAAGGTCCAGGCGTGCATCTGTGTGCAGAGCAGCAGCAGACCCGCCAGCAGCACCATGGAGGCCAGCCCCAGGTACACCGTGGCGGTCCAGGCGATGGTGCGGCGGTCACCGCGACCATAGCAGCCAATCATGATGAAGGTGGGAATGAGGGCAAGCTCATGGAAGCCGTAGAAGGCGATGATGTTGTCGGACATGAAGGCACCCAGGGCACCGGCCGACAGCAACAGCGCGGAGATGGCCCAGCTGCGCTCGGCATCCTTGTCCGGGGCTTTCATGCCGACAACGGCGGCAAAGGTCACCAGAATCGCCAGCAGCACCATGATTTTGCTGAGCGGCAAAGACAGGGTGAACTGGATGGGCTCTCCGCAGAACGTGGAGAGACAGGCTGCGCTGCAAGCGGGGCAGAGGGTGGAACCGATGATGGCTCCCACGCCCAATACAAGCATGATGGCGGCAGCGGTAATCGCCGTGAAGCGACCCGGCGTGCGAAGCAGGCCGATGAGGGCTGCGGCAATCACAGGTACGAGAATAAGCCAGATAAGCATGATTGTGATATCAGGTTAGTGTTAGAGGGCGATGAGAACGATGATGATGAGGATACCCAGACCTGCCACGCAGGAATAGGCGCGCAGCGAGCCGCACTGTATCCAGCTGAGCAGGATGCCGACGCGTCCCACCAGCCAGGCGAGTCCCTGCACCAGCAGGCCGCGGATGAGGGCGGAGTCGATGAACTCGATGATGTGAGCACCGCACTGCTGCAGACCGCCCACCAGTACCTTGTCGTAGAGGGCATCGATGTAGAGACGCTTGCGGAGAGCGGTGGCGATGAAGTTGTTGCCCAGCGGATCGGAGCTGCGCTTGCCGAAGCCGTAGACGGCGATGGCGGCCAGCAGACCCAGCACCAGCGCACCCAGGCTCACGTAGAAGGTGAAGCCGATGTGGAAGCCGGGAGCACTGAAGCCCTCAGCGGGTACCAGGTAATCAGCCACAAAGCCGTAGCCGGAGATGATGGCCATGACGGCCAGCAGCAGCAGCGGCAGCAGCATGGTCGGCGAGGCTTCGCGGGCTTCTTCCGCGCCGTGGGCACGGGCCGATCCGAAGAAGGCTACCAGGCAGAGACGGGTCATGTAGAAGGTGGTGATGGCGGCCACGCCGGCTCCAATCCAGAAGAAGGCGGGGTGGTTGACGATGGCGGCATCGAGGATGGCTTCCTTGGAGAAGAAGCCGGAGAATCCGGGGACGGCGATGAGGGCGAAGGTGCCCATGAGGAAGCAGAGCACGGTCACCGGCATGCGGCGAGCCAGTCCGCCCATTTTCCAGATGTCCTGCTCGTGGTGGCAGCAGACGATGACGGCGCCGGCACCCAGGAAGAGCAGAGCCTTGAACCAGGCGTGTGTGTACAGGTGGAACATGGCGGCTTCACCGGCCAGCAGACCCACGGCCATGACCATGTAGCCCAGCTGGGACAGGGTGGAGTAGGCCAGCACGCGCTTGATGTCGTCCTGCTGGGTGGCGATGATGGCGGCCATCACAGCGGTGATGGCACCCACGGTGGCAATGACCATGCAGGCGGTCTCCGTGAAAGCGCCGGTACCCATGCTGATCTGCAGACGCACCATCATGTACACACCGGCGGCCACCATGGTGGCGGCGTGGATGAGGGCGGAAACGGGCGTGGGGCCTTCCATGGCGTCCGGCAGCCACACATGCAGCGGGAACTGGGCGGACTTACCGATGGCACCGCAGAAGAGGCAGATGACGGTCACCGTCAGCAGGCAGGGAGTCACGCCGGCAACGGCGGTGCCCATGTCGGCAAAGGTGAGGGTGCCGAACACACCGAGAGTGAGCAGGATACCCAGCAGGAATCCGAAGTCGCCCACGCGGTTGGTGATGAATGCCTTTTTGGCGGCATCGGCGGCGCTGGCCTTGTGGAACCAGTGGCCGATGAGCAGGTAGGACGAGAAGCCCACCATTTCCCAGCCGATGAAGGTCATGGCCAGGTTGTCCGCCAGCACGATGGTGCTCATGCTGAACATGAAGATGCTCAGCCCGGCGAAGTAGCGGCTCAGGTTGGAGCTGTCGCCCTTCATGTAGCCCAGGGAGAAGATGTGTACCAGCAGGCCGATGCCGGTCACCACCAGCATCATGCGCATGGCCAGTGCATCCATGGTCAGACCCAGGTGCAGGGACAGAGTGCCGGAGGCCATGGGCATCCAGGTGTAGACATCCGGCGTGCCGGTCTGCCAGCCGGAGAGGTAGGCCACACACAGGGCAAAGGTGCCCAGTGCGGACAGGATGGAGAGTGTGGCGGCCGTTTTGGGGCACTTGTGGAAGACCACCCAGTCAATGGCTGCCACCAGCAGCGGCAGTACGAGGAAGAGCCAGGGAAGATTCTGTATCATATCTGTATTGCTGTGGGGTTAGTCTTTGAGTGTGTTGAGGGCGGAGCTGTCCACCGTGCGGCGGGCGCGGAACATAGCAACGATGAGTGCCAGACCAATGGATACTTCAGCCGCGGCGATGGCCACGATGAAGAGGGAAAGTACCTGGGCATCGTACACCGGAATGCCCTCTGTACCCTGAGCGCGGGAGAAGGCCACCAGCGAGATGTTGGCCGCGCTGAGCATCATCTCCAGACACATGAACACCACGAGGATGTTTCTGCGGATGAGTACCCCGGCCAGCCCGATGGAGAACAGGATGCCTGAGAAAATCAGGTAATGTGCTAACGGAATTGTCATGGGTGTGTGTGAAAGGGGTTAGTCTTTGCGAATCTTGCGGGCCAGAGCCACGGCGCCCACCGTGCCGGAAAGCAGGGCAAAGCTCAGGATGACAAAGGCGATGTTGTACTGAGTGAACAGGGTTTTGCCCAGCAGCTTCACGTCCGGGTACCCGGTGGCGGCTGCGGCTGCCTCGGGGCTCATGCCGGGATTGGCTGCCAGGTTGGCGGCCGTGCTGTTCAGCTGCGGCAGGGAACCGCCGAATCCGGTCGGCTTGGCGGCGGGTGTCTCTGCCTTGGGTTCATCGGTCACGGCGAGGGCATCAATGTTTTCGCAGGCGGTCAGCACCGGGCAGGCATTGTCCCCGGCACCCGGCAGGTGCAGAGCCACATGGGTGACGATACCGGCAAAGACGGAGGCCACGACCACGCCCACGACCATGGGCATCAGCCCGGAGTGCTCCTCGGCCTTCACGTCGAGCATCATCACGATGAAGAGGAAGAGCACCAGGATGGCGCCGGCATAGACGATGAGCTGGACGATGCCCATGAACTGTGCCCCCATGCCGAAGAGGATGGCGGCGGTGAACCCGAAGCTCAGAGCCATGTTCATGGCCGATGCCACGGGGTTGCGGAAGGCTACGACGCCGATGGCGCACAGGGCTGCCAGTGCCGCAAACACGTAAAAGATAATCTGACAAATGGCGGATTCAAACATGGCGGTATATTATTTGTATTGGTTCCACTTGTTGACCAGACCCTTGCGCGTGCCGCCCAGGCGGTAGAGCGTCTCCTTGTTGCGGACGGCGTTCTTGCGGTCGGTCATGGTGATGAGGTATTCCTTGGAGAGGAAGATGGCCTGTTCCGGGCAGACTTCCTGGCACATGCCGCAGTAGATGCAGCGCAGCATGTCAATCTCGAACTCCCTGGGGGCTTTTTCCTGTTTCTGACAGCCGCTTTCCGGTGAGACCTCACCGGGGGTCACGGTGATGGCGCGGGCCGGGCAGATGAACTCGCAGAGCTGGCAGGAAACGCAGCGCTCGCGTCCGTCCTCGCCGCGCACCAGCGTGGGGGCGCCGCGGTAGTATTCGGGCATGCGGTCATCCCAGCGTTGCTCGGGGAAGGGCATACAGGCGCCCACGCCCTTGCCGTTGAATTCTTTCTTGGCCGGGGTCTTGCCCAGGAGGGAAAGCACCAGGTGCTTGAGGGTGATGCAGAGCCCCTTGACGAGCTCCACCACGTACACCTTGTCCAGAATGGAGAACTTGGGTCGTTTAATCTTGATGTAAGACATGATGAGTGAAAGGGGTTACTTGATGAAGTACAGTACGGCGGCGGTCAGGAAGATGTTGGCTACGGCCAGCTCCAGGAATACGAGCCAGCCCAGCTTCATCACCTGATCCCAGCGGAAGCGCGGCAGTGTCCAGCGCACCCACACGAAGAAGAAGATGAAAGCCACCAGCTTGATGAGGAACATGAGGAACTGGCAGATGACGGCTACCCAGTCGCACCATGCGGCCAGTGCCTCATCAATGCCGAAGCCGATGGACCAACCACCCAGGAAGAGTGTGACCACCAGCGCGGAGCCGATGACCATGGCGGCGTATTCGCCCATGAAGAATGAGGCAAACTTCATGGAGGAGTATTCCGTGTGGTAACCGCCCACCAGGTCGGTTTCACATTCGGCCATATCGAAAGGCGTACGGTTGGCCTCTGCAAAGACGCAGGTCACGAAGATGATGAAGCTGAGCGCCATCGGTACCATCATGGCCCAGCGCTGGAGGCTCAGACCCTCACCCCAGAGCGGCAGGAGAGTCCAGCCGTTGGCGGCCTGGTTGCTCACGATGTCCTGCAGGTTGAGCGTGCCGAACATCATCAGCAGAGGGATGATGGAGAGACCCATGGCCACCTCGTAGGAGATGAGCTGAGCCGTGGCGCGCAGACCGCCCAGGAACGGGAACTTGGAGTTGGAGGACCAACCGGCCATGGTGAGACCGTAGACAGAGAGGCCGGAGATGGCGAAAATCCACAGCGGGCCGATGCCGATGTTGGCCACCACCATGTTGATATCACCCCAGCAGGTGGAGGCGGAGGAGGCAAAGGGCACTACGGCCGCAGCCACCATGGGCGGCCCCAGCACGAGCATGGGTGCGATGGTGAAGTAGAGCTTGCGCACGTAGGAGGGGGTGTTCTCCTGCTTGAGGAAGAGCTTGCCGCCGTCCAGACAGGGCTGCATCAGACCGAAGGTCGGAATGTCGCGGTCGAGTTTCAGCCAGGTGCAGAGTCTGGCAATCCAGCAGGTCTCCGGGATGCCGAAGTAGTGCAGCAGGTTCTTGAGCGGCTGCTTCTCCTTGCTGCCGTAGCGCTTGAAGAGAGTCAGCGGAATGCCGGCGCGGTTGGGGCCGGGGCGATCCTGAATCCAGCCGGCGACTCGGCGCTCAATCCACACGGAAAGGACAACGAATGCCAGAATCACGGCAAACATCAGCACCAACTTGATTACCGTGGTAATCAGGTAGAACCAGATGTCGTTTTCCAGCAGGTTGTCGCACCAATTTAAGATAGCGTCCATCATATCAGGTTTATATTACGTTGGTGTTGAGATTAGTTCTTAGCTTTTGTGCGCTCGATGAGGGGGATGGTGACACCGGTGTTGAGAATCACCTTGCCCTCGTTGCCGATGTTGCCCCAGGTGAGGCCCTTCATCGGCTCGAACTCCTGTGCCATTTCCTCCAGCACCATCATCGGTGTGGGGCAGGCAATCACTTTTACGCAGTCGCAGCCCAGACGCTCGGACACATCGCGGAAGATGGCCCAGTCGGAATGCGCCTCGCCCATCGGCTCGATGGCCTTGTTCAGTCGCTGGATGCGGCCGGCCACGTTAATCATGGTGCCGTATTTCTCTGCAAAGGTCACACCGGGCAGCACCACGTCGGACATGCGGGTGGTTTCGTTCTCGCTGTGGTGGATGGTCAGCAGGTAGTCCAGCCCTTCGAGGTCCTCCTTCGTGAAGCCGGCCTCCGGGGAGGTCAGATCCTCGCCCAGTGCGATGACGAAGCGGACGGTGCCGTTGCGTACGCCGCGGCGGATGGCGTTCAGACCGGTGCCGGTCTTACCCAGAATCATCTTCACGCCGTTGGTGTTCGGGTTGCGGTCTTCGCTCACGAGCATGTTGTCACCGGCACCCTTGCGGGAAACGATGTCGAGCTTGGTGATACCCAGCTGGCGGGCCAGAGCGCGCACCATGTAGAGCTCTTCGTTGGTCATGCGGGCAGAGGCCACGATGGCGGTTTCCGTGGGGGCGCACTTGTGCAGCTGCTCGACCACGAGGTTGAGGGCAGAGTCCCAGGTGGCGGGACGCTGCGGTGCCTTGGTATCCGTCTTGACCAGCGGGGTAAGGATACGCTCCGGGGCGTTGATGTATTTGTAGTTGAGGCGGTGGCTGTCGGGCATCCAGCAACTGTTCACCTCGTCATTCTGGCGCGGGGTGATGCGGTATACCTTGCTCTCACGGGTCCAGATGTTGATGTTGGTGCCGGTGCCGCAGTTCACGTCGATGGTCGGCGTGCTCTTCAGGAACCAGACGCGCATCCGGAAGCGGAAATCCTTGCTGGTGAGAGCACCCACGGGGCAGAGGTCCACGGTGTTCATGGAGTAATTGCTGTCCAGCGTGGTGCCGGGATAGCAGGAGATGGCGTTGTGGGTGCCGCGGTTCACGACGCCCAGCACCTCTTCGCCCACGATTTCCTTCATGAATCGGACACAGCGGCGGCAGAGCACGCAGCGCTCCTGGTCCAGATTCACACGCGGCCCGATGGACAGGTTCTTGCCCTTCTTGGTCTTGGCCTCAGTGAAGCGGTGCGTGCCGCGACCGTAGTCGGCGGTGTACTCCTGCAGCTTGCATTCGCCGGCCTGGTCGCAGATGGGGCAGTCCAGCGGGTGGTTGGTCAGCAGGAACTCCAGCACGCCCTTGCGGGCCTCTTCGGTCATTTTGCTGTTGGTGCGGATCCCCATGTTCTCACCCACGGTGTTGGCGCAGGCGATGACGGCACGGGGCATCCAGGAGATGGGCTGGTAGCCGTTCTCATCATAGGTGGGGGCTGCACCGGGAGCCAGGCGGGGGGGCATGCCCTGTTCCACCAGACACATGCGGCAGGAGCCCACGATGGAAAGCTTCGGGTGATAGCAGAATGTGGGCACATGTGCACCCACGGAGTTGCAGGCATCCACGATGCGGGTGCCCTTGGGGAATCGATACCAGGTGCCGTTAATCTGGACGTTCACCTTGCCTTCTGCGGCTGCGGCGTCCTTCGGCAGTATTGCGGGAATAGAGCTCATGTAGTTAAGAGAGGTTTAGTCTTCGCGAATCAGGTACTTGCGGGCCTCGGCCGTCTCCGGGGAGTGGGCCTTGAGGGCGTTGATGGGCTTGGTGAGCGCCAGGAACTCTTCCCGGAACTTGGTGGTGAATGCCTGGGTGGGCCAGGAGCAGGCCTCGCCGAAGGCACAGACGGTGCGACCGCAGATGTTGTCTGCCACGGACTTGAGCAAATCGACATCTTCCGGGGACCCCTTGCCCTCGCAGATACGGGTGGAGAGCTTGAGCATCCAGGGGTTACCCTCGCGGCAGGGAGAGCACTGTCCGCAGGACTCCCAGGCAAAGAAGCGGTTCAGGTTGTTGAGCACCTTGGGCATGCTGCGGGAATCATCCATCACAATCACACCGCCGGAACCGCTCATGGAACCGAATTTAGCGATGGAATCCAGATCCAGCGGGATGTCAAACACGCTCATCTCGCGCACGGTACCGTCCGGATTGCGGTCTTTGAGCACCTCATCGCAGCGCATCACCTTGGCAGAGGCACCGCCGGGGATGATGGCCTTGAACTTGCGACCGCGCTTCGGGCCGCCGCAGATGTCGTACAGCAGTTCACCATAGGTGATGGAGCCGGAAATAATCTCATAGTAGCCCGGGCGGCGCACGTCACCGGACACGCCGATGATGCGGGTGCCGGGGGAGCGCTGGGCACCCTCTGCGGCAAAGGCCTCGCCGCCGCGCATGAGCACCTGGCGCACCTGGCAGAGAGATTCCACGTTGTTCACGATGGTCGGGCAGCCGTACAGACCGATGGCGGCCGGGAAGAACGGCGGCTTGATGCGCGGATAGGGGCGCAGACCCTCAATGGAGTTAATCAGACCGGTTTCCTCACCGCAGATGTAGGCACCGGCGCCGCGGTGGACGATGATTTCCAGATCAAAGCCGCTCTTGAGGATGTTCTTGCCCAGGAATTTCTTCTTTTTGGCTTCCTCAATCGCGTTCTGCATGATTTTGGCGGCCTCCGGGAACTCCTCGCGCATGTAGATGACACCAAAGTGTGCCTGCACGGCATAGCAGGCGATAATCATACCCTCCAGCAGCTGGTGCGGGTCCTGGTGCACCACAAAACGGTCCTTGAAAGTGCCGGGCTCGGATTCGTCGCAGTTGCAGACGAGGTACACGGGCTTGGTGTTGCCCTTGGGAATGAAGGTCCACTTCACACCGGTGGGGAAACCGGCACCGCCGCGGCCGCGCAGACCGCTCTTCTTCACTTCGTTGACGACGTCGGCAGGCTCCATCTTGATAGCCTTTTTCAGCGTCTCGTAGCCGCCGTCCTCCATGAAGCATTTGATGGAAGGATTGTATCCCTCGCGGTCAATGTTACGGAAAATGCGGCGCGTTTCACGCGGGTGCGGCTCGCGGCCGCGGATATAGGTGATTTCGCTCATGTTTCGCAGAGGGGGTTAATCTTTCTTGCTGTATTCGCTGATCAGCTTGTCAATCATCTTCGGAGTGACCTGAGAATACAGCGTGTCGTTAATCATCACATTGGGGCCGAAACCGCAGTTGGCCAGGCACTCTACCGGTTCGATGCTCCACAGGCCATCCGGGCTCACGGCCATGGGATGCTCATCTGTTAGAGAAGCGGGGTCGACACCGATTTTGCCGCAGATGTAGGCCATCAGCTCCTCGCCGCCGGAAAGGGCACAGGCGATGGTGCGGCACACGCGGAAGTGGTACTTGCCGGGGCAGGAGGTGTGAATACCGGGGTAGAAGGTAACCACGCCGGCCACGTGGATGGGTGTGCTCTTGCACATTTCCGCAATCCAGGGCATGGCCTCCGGGCAGATGTAACCGTGCTTTTCCTGAATCATGTGGATGATGGGCAGCACGGCGGACTGTTCCTTGCCCTCCGGATACAGAGCCACCAGCTTGGCGGCTTCCTCTGTCAGCTCCTTGGTGACCTCGAACTTGGGGAAGTACTTCTCTCCGGGAGAAGGCTTGGCCGCCGTCAGGGCGTCAATCGCATTGGGTTGTTCAGACATGTGAGTTCAGAAGTGTTGTCTTTGAAAGGTTTAGCGGTCGCATTCGCCCTGCACGAAGTCGAAGGAACCCAGAATGGCGGGTACGTCGCTGACCAGGTGACCCGGCAGCAGCTCCGGCAGGATGGAAAGGGTGCAGTAGGAGGGGCTGCGCATCTTCAGGCGGTTGGCAATGCCGCCGCCCTTGGAATCCAGGAAGAAGCCCAGCTCGCCCTTCGGGTTTTCGGCGGCGAAGTAGACCTGGCCGACCGGGGCGTTCACGCATTCGGTGCTGACCATGAACTGGCGGATGAGTTCCTCCATGCCTTCCATGGCGGCCTGCTTGTTCGGCAGGATACCCTTGTCGTTCTGCACCCAGATGGGACCGCCGGGCATCTTTGCCAGCACCTGGCGGATGATACGGACGGACTGGCGGATTTCTTCCATACGCACCTGGAAGCGGGCGTAGCAGTCACCTTCCTCTGCCACGGGGACGTCGAATTCGTACTGCTCGTAGCCCAGATAGGGATTGGTCTTGCGGAGATCGCGGTTCACACCGCTGGCGCGCAGGTTGTTGCCGGTCATGCCGTTCTGCAGGGCCATCTCCCTGGTGATGACACCCACGCCGACCAGACGGTCGATGAATACCTTGTTGTGCAGAAGCAGTTTCTCCATTTCATCCACGGTGCGCAGGGCGCTGTCGCAGAAAGCAAGTATCTGTTTCTCAATACCCTTCGGCAAGTCGCGGGTCATGCCGCCGATGCGGGTGTAGCTGGAGGTGAAACGGGCGCCGCAAATCTGTTCGTAGATGTTGTGCACGCGCTCCTTTTCCTCAAAGGCATACAGGAATGCAGTCATGGCACCGGTGTCCATGGCATACACACCCGTCCCCAGGAAGCAGGAGGAGATGCGGGACAGCTCGCAGCACAGCACGCGGATGGCCTGGCCGCGCTCCGGCAGCTCCCAGCCCATCAGCTTCTCCACCGCGCAGGCGTAGGCGATGTTGTTGCTCATCGGGGCCAGGTAGTCCATGCGATCCGTGTAGGTCACAAACTGGTTGTAGTGGCAGTTCTCGGCAATCTTTTCCATGCCTCGGTGCAGGTAGCCAATCACGGGGTCGCAAGATACAATCTCCTCACCGTCAATGACCAGCTTCAGGCGCAGCACACCGTGCGTTGCAGGGTGCGAGGGACCCATGTTCAGGGTCACCAGCTCGCCCTGGTCCTCGGCGTCGTTTTTCAGGTAATCTACCGCAGCGGTTGATGTATCAGGCACTTGTAAAATCTTTGTTGTCTTCATAACCGGTTATATGCAGGGCCACCTCCGGCCACTATCGTGCGGAGATATTAAACACCTTTCACTTGTAAAGTTCAAGCCTAAAGTGCTGCCCGACAGCGGAAAATCAGCCGGATGATAACCTGTTCTATGGTTAGTTTTATCAAACTTTTAGAACTATTCAAAAGTTAAATAGGGCTGCGGAAGCTCCGTCGGTGACATTTCAGGAACAGTAAGCCACGATTGCCGCTTGCAGGGAGGCAGGGCAGAGGGTATGATACAGGTATGAGTTCGAAAGTAACGGCTGAACAGTTGGATATGGTGCGCGGATGGGCATCCGAGGGAATTGACCTCAACGGCATCCAGAAGAAGCTGGTGTCGGAGTGCGGGGTGCATCTCACCTACATGGATGTCCGCTTCCTGCTGCTGGACAATGGTATCGAAATTGCCACCGCTCCGGCACCGGTGAAAGCTCCTGAAAAACCGGTCGCACCGAAACCGGCTGAGCCTGCTCCCGCAGAGACTGCCGATGCGGCAGCAGCTCCCGGTGCGCCGAAAGTGACCCTGGATGAGCTGCAGCTCCCCGGCGCTCTGATTTCCGGCAAGGTAGAGTTCCCCTCCGGCACACGCGGTGCCTGGATGATTGACCAGATGGGCCGTTTCGCCTGGAATGACCTGAGCGGCACGCCCACACAGGAAGAGCTGCAGGCATTCCAATTTGAGCTGACGCAGCTGCTCAGCCGCGGACGCTGAGTGGAGAAAACAATCTCCATTCCTGCCAACGGCAGGAATTCTTCACCGTGCGCGACAGCGCGTTCTTCGCCCAAATGCCGCAGGCATTTTTCTTCACCACAGGGCGCAAGCTCTGTTCTTCATCTTGCATTAAAAACTCGCTTGCGCTCGTGGTGAAGAACGCCCTGCCGGGCGTGGTGAAGAATCGGCTTCGCCGATGGTGAAGAAAAGTGCCCTGCCGGGCACTTGGGTGAAGAACTCAGCGCGCTGCGCTGAGTGGAGAAAACAAGTGCGAGAGAAAACAAGTGCGGTGCTTCTTTCTGCCCGGATTTATCGGAAATCGCGATGGCCGATGCTTTTTCGGAAATGATATTCGGTCGGGTCATCTTTATATTTTTTGATGACACCGGTGACTTTTCCGGTTGAATCGTGTTTGAAGGTGAGGGTATATTGATTATCCTGAGAGAGCAGGGTGTTGTCTCTCAGTTCCAGGTTCAGTGCACACTCCATTTCAGGGTCTTCCAGGTAGTGGTCCTGAAAGATTTCGATGACGGTGACGCCGTAGTGGTATTTCCCTGCGTATTGCGGGAGGAGAATCATGAGATGGGGGGAGCCGCTGTCGAGCCCATTGTCGGGTCGTTCGTAATCGTAGCAGTACACTCCCTGCAATTGATAGAGTTTATCCCACCCCGGGGCGGGCTGTTCCCTCCGCTTGGCTTCGCAGACCTGTTGCGACTGTTCATGCGTCAGTCTGAGCGCCGGTTCTGCTGCGGGTGTCCGGCAGCCCGTGATGAGCCACCCGACTGTGAGCAGAATCACCGGGGCGAGGAGTGTGGACGGAGTATGCATCATATCTACTCAATATAATCCACATTCGCTGTCAATCCGCAACTTTTTTTTCTGAAAAAAAGATGTGCCGGGAGTCAGTATGTGAAGGCAGGCCTGTGTTTCCCGGAAGCGATAGACGGGGAACAAAACAATGGCAGAAAATGCGTAAAAAGATTCCGGCGGCGGGAAATATGCTTGAGTTCGGGTGTTATAGGTGTTAGCATAGGGACAACATGATACCCAAATTTTTATTTTTTATTTTCCCGTTGCTGGCAGTGCTGGTCGGGATTCCGGCCGGTGGGTTGGAGCTGGAGGTTCTTTCCCCGACGATGACTCGTCAGGATGCCGATGACTATCTGACCAAGGATTATGTCTATCGCGTGCTGGAAGATGGTTCGGTGCGCCGCACCTGGAGTCCGGATGCGAACAGCCGCCTGATGCTGGATTTTGACCCGAAGAAAGGCGCGTTGCTGAGTATGTTCATGGAATACCGCAAACCGATTGCGGAGGAGGAGGCCATGAAGACTCTGCAGGTGATGACCGGCAAGGATAAGGTTTCCTGGTCCAGGATGCCGGAGGAAAAGATGGAAAAAATCGGTGTGTCGGGAGCCCGTGCCATGAAAGTGGGCAAGGGGTTTGCTTTTTATGAGACAACGGCTTCCGGCAAGTGCCGCAGAATCACCGTGTATCCGCATGCTCCCAAGGAAAGTCGCCTCCTGTTGCGCGAAATTGCGGTCAGTGAGGCCGGACAGAGTGGGTTCGATAGTTCAAAGTCGGTGGCGGATTGTCGCCAGCTGATGGCTGAGGAGGAAAAAATCTTCTTTACCCCGAATAAGGCCGAGCTGGCCAAGGCGGCAGCGGCAGCCCGCAAGCGCCAGGCCGAATCCGGGGAGGAATCGACTTCCATAGCGGTGAATACCGTGCAGGAGGAAGAGCCGGAGGTGAAAGAGGAGCCTGTTGCGCAGGAGCAGGAGGCTGCAACGGAGGAGAAGCCTGTGGCCACGACCAAGAAGAAAAAGAAGACGGCACGCGAGAAGTCTTTCATGGAGAAACTGGGGTTGGGCGACATGACGGAAGGCGAGATGATGACCTATGGCGCCGGGGTGCTGGTGTTGCTTATCATCATCGTGGTGGCTGTGCGCAGCAAAATGAACAGTGATATCAGAAAGAACCGAGAGAAGAATATCCGGCTGGGAACGGCTACCTCTGCCGATCAGTTGGGCGCGCCGCGTCGCAGACCGCAGACGCATCGCAGAAAATAACGACTTAAGAGAAAAGAGACTATGAAACTTCGTCAACCCTTTTCGTATGTATCAGCTCTGGTGCTGATAGGGGCCGCCATGTTGTGCGGTGCTCAGGATAAAGCTCCGACAAAACCGGCCGGTAAACCGGCTAAGAAAGCAGCCAGGGCTGAGGCTGCCGATGATGGTGAGTATGTGAATCGCAAGATGGCAGAAAACTGGAAAAACCCGGACCAGACACTCCGGCGTCTGGGTGCTGCCATTACGGAGCGAGTGAAAGGTACAGACCCGGAGGCTGTGCAGCGCTTTGTGGAGAAGCCTGCCAACCGCCTGTTGCTGGCGCAGTGGATGCTGGCCTGGTGTGACCGGAATTGCTCGAACTCGGAGGCCATTCAGAACTCGGTGAGAGCGGCTGCCAATAAGTTCACCAACCGCGAGCTGGACTTCCAGGTGCAGGAGTCCATTCTGGCGGATATGCCCAAGGAGGAACGCCCCGAACAACAGCGGAAACTGGATGAAATCAGGAGGGATCTGGATATGCTGGAGAAGCACCAGAACCTGCCGTGGACACTGGCCGACTTTGCAGAGGAGAAGAGCAGCAAGAAGCTGCTGGAGGCTTTATCATCTGACCTGGGGTGGATGTACCAGCTGGTATTCAGCGGTGAATGCATCAACCCCGGGCGTGCGCTGGCCATTATTCAGGGCGTGTCTGAGCGGCATCCGGATATGTATAAGACCCGCATGGTGCGCGATATCGCCACCGCCACCGGCCTGGAGTTCGCCCGCGAGTGCTGGGAATACGGCAAGGCGATGGATCGTGCGGATTACTATATCGGCAAATGGCGTGAGAAGAAGCTGAACATCGTCTTTGAATCCCTGCCTTTCTGGCAGCGCCGCATCCTCTGCGCCAGTAAGTGTTCGGATGGTTTCGGTAACGCTTCCGCCGGTCTGCCTGCCAGCTTTGAGTGGGTGCAGGACAATGTGCGCATTCCTGCCGAGCGTTTTTCCGGGTGCTGCTGGCGCTGCGGGTACAAGCTCTGGAATCCGTATGCCCAGAGTGTGCATGGTGCGGATTACCGCAACCCGTTCAATGGGATGTTTGACAGCAATCACCACCAGTTCACCTATGAAGTGGGCGGCGTTTGCGGTGGGTTGTCCCACTTCGGTGCCTATGCGGCCACGGCGCACGGCATTCCCGCTCTCACAATGGGTGAGCCGGGGCACTGTGCCTTTGTGCTGCGCGTCAACGGTGAGTGGACGCCCGCCTACTCCGTGTTCTGGCAGCACAGCCTGCACTGGACTCCCTGGGCCAACAACTGGCGCTATACCTCGCTGCACATGATGACGGAGTGGCTGGAGGAGTCTGATGCCAGGGATAACGATGTGGCTAATGCCTATCTGGTGCTGGGGCGCATCTTCCAGGACCGGAATCGTAAGAAAGAAGCCCTCAAGTGTTTCTTCCACTCGGTGGAAACGCAGCCGCTCAATTATACCGCCTGGCGTGCCTGTGCGAAGTTCCTTCAGGAGAATTATCCCGGTGATACTGCCCTCTGGCGCCGGCTTCAGGATGAGGCCTGCACTCTGCTGGCAACGCGTTACCCGGAGCTGGGGGCAGAGTTCCTTCAGAAGCACGTCTATGACAACCTGGCCAAAACTTCCATATCCAAGGATGAAATCAAGCAGTGCATTCATCTCTTCTGGAGCTCGCTCTATGATGAGGGCCCGGCCCGTTGGGAAGTGGGCGTGATGGCTGACCGCCAGATGCGGCTCCTGGAAAAGGATGCCGAGCAGCCCCAGGTGACTGTAACCGTGGGCGAAGGGGATAAGAAAGAGACGAAGAAGGTGGACAAGCTCAATGTGGAGCGAGCCTGTTACCTCTTTGCCTCCATCTATTCTGCGGTGTCGGCCAAGCCGGTGCTGCCCACCCGTGTGACGGATTGGATGAACGAGCTGGACGCCATGCACAATCACGTCCTGTCTGACCGCGTGAAACAGATGACGGCTCATTTCAGCCATGTGCCCTCCGGGCCGCAGGGCGAAATGATGCAGAACCGCATGTTGCTGGCGGCAGAAGCTTCTTTCAACATGGATGCATTCCAGTCCATGGGGCGTGATATGGCCGATGAAAAGGGCCTGCTGAGCGGCGAAATGCCGCCGCATGAGGCGTTGAACGGTGCCATCATGTCACAGGGCGGGCTCGTCTTTGCCGGCAGCTATGCCGAGAGCGATACTCCGGCAGGCCACTGGGGCGTGCTGGAGGGGTGCGGCGGCAATATTGAGACCGCTGCGGAGGCCAACCCCTGGGTGGCCGTGATGCTGCCCAAGGATGCCTTTATCTCCGGGGTTGTCATCATTGGACCGGAGGGCAAGAACCGGAATCGCAATGATATGGTGATTCAGGTTTCCGAAACCGGCAAGGAGGACTCCTGGCAGACGGTAGGCAGCCCGCTGGGTGCATGCACCGGACGCATCAGCCGCGCTGATTTCGGCGGGCAGGAGAGCAAGTGCAAGTTCATCCGCGTGCTGCGTAAGGGGGGCAATACGCCGCTGCAAATCAACGCCATTTATGTGTACGGTCGCCCCGCCGCCTGATTTGTGAGGATTCAACGTATAATGTTCCATACTATGAAAAAGATTTTTAGCACAATATTGACTGTGGTGCTGGCAGCGGGGCTTTCCCTGCACGCAGCCACGGTGGTCAAAAACTATGATGAGGCTACCAGGGCCGTGGGCAAGAACGGGTACATCGTGTTCGTCTATGGTGCCAACTGGGATCCGACCGGCCTGCAGATTTGCAGGAAACACATGGACTCACCGGAGGTGAAAGAGGCGGCCGGCGATGCCGTGTTGTGGACGGTTCCGTTTTACCAGCTGCCCACGGATGAGCAGAAAACAGACCAGAATATCAAGTGGGGGGCTTTGAAAGTGCCGCATGTTTTCAGTGCTGAGTCCTATCCGGCGCTGCTGCTCTACGATAAGAACGAGGTCAATTATGCCGCCCTGAATGGTGCCCTGGTGCAGAAAGGAACCCCGGCAGAAGTGGCTGCCGTGCTCAGGGAAACCATCGCCAACAAACACAAGCGGGATGAGATTATGACCAGGGCAGACGCAGCGCAGGGGGTGGAGAAGGCAAAACTTCTGCTGGAGGCCTGCCGTATTCCCGGCCTGCACCGCCCTGACAGAATCCTGGAAACCATCAAATCAGCAGACCCTCAGGACCAGTCCGGAGCCACCCGCACGCTGACGTATGAACCCAGCGCCAAGGCTGAGGCCTATAGTGAGAAAACCATGGCAGAAGCCATAGCCGACATGGAGAAACTGTTGCAGGATCCGGTATTCACGCCGGAACAGCGCCAGTCCATGTACGCCATCATGGTGGGCAAGATTCACCTGGAGGGTACTTATGATGATCGCGCCAAAATCCTTGAGATGACGAAGAAGATGCAGGAACTGAACCCGGATTCTCTGCTGGGGCGCTCTGCGGTGGTGGCAGGGCGGCTCTGGGGCGGGCAGATTAACTACGAGACCGGGTGGTCTCCGCTGTGCCTTCCTCCCGGTGGGGGATTGGTGCAGATTGTCGGTCGGGTGCCCATCAGCTCACCCGGGCGCTATACCGTAACCTTTGTCAAAACAGGCGGCTCGGATTTGCGAGTTCTTGCCGTGGAGGTGCACAAAGACGGGAAAAAAGTCGGCGGAGATGAGCATACCTGCGTGGTTCAGACCCCCAGAAAAGAAGAGGCAGACCCGAAACAGAAAGGCCCCCGGCGTCTCAGCTCTCGTGCACGCTCTGCGCAGAAAGATGATAATGAGATGAATAACGTGTATACCGTGAACATTCCCAAGGGCGATAATGTGACACTACATGTGCGCGTTGAAAATGGCGGCAACTGCTACGGGCGTGTCATCATCAGAAAGAAATAAGTGAATCTGCTTTGTTGCTGTTGCTTTTCGCCTGTGGTCTGTTGACTACAGGCGTTTTTCCTTGTCTTTTTGTTAGGGAAAAATGTTTTCTTCCGCTGGGGCTTATTCTGATTGGTGCTGATTGATTCGTATGCTGCTTTGATAGGTTGGCGTTGCTGCTTCGTTTGTTGCTTTATATCAATGAATGAGAGTTAATCGGATGTCGCGTCTTGCGTGAGGGGAGCGAGATTGTTGCAGGAGAAAAGAGAGGGTGATTATGAGAATCGGTAAGAGGAAGTCGTCGCATCTGCGGAAAATATATTGAATGAAATTATGCGGTTTGGAGTTCATAAATGGCTTGTTTTTCAGTAAATGACACAAAAAAGTGATAAAATGGGGCAGAAATGGAGGAAAAATATCTTTCTTGCTTGCAATGTGTGGAAAAAAAGAGTAAAAGGAGACCAGTAACAACTTTTTTATGGCTAAGAAACACGCAACATATACAGCAAAGGAAAAAACGGAGATAGTATTGCGAATTCTTCAGAAAGGTCGTGATAATACCATTCAGAAAGTGGCTGCGGAAAAGAACATCGTGCCCACGCTGATTTCTCTCTGGAAAAAGCAGGCTGAAGAGGCCATCCTCAATCGCTTTGAGAATGCGACTCCCGGTCGTCGTAAATCCACGGAGCCCAAGGTTGCCGTGAAGGAAGATGTCCGCGCAGCCAGGTCTGAGCTTCGTCGAGCCAGAACCCGCGCTACCAAGGCGGAGAATAAGCTCAAGGAGGTTACTGAGCGTCTGACTGCCCTGGAGCAGGGTATCACGGCCATGTCCGAAGCCATGGGCTGCAAGCTGGTGAAGAAGCGCGCCAAGCGCGGTTCCCGCAAAGCTTGAGTTTCGCTGCCTCTGCCGGCGAACATGGAATCACCGGTGCACTCTGAGGAGTTGCCGGTGATTCCTGTTTCCGGGGGTGTCCCCCGTTTTGGTGTGTCATGATTCAAATAAGATGACAGATGCGGAGTGTCTGAACCGTATCAATGGGCATGATAAGCATCGCGCGTGCATGTGCGGGCGCAATGCCGGATGTTTTACAATATGAAGAAGAGTTTTCAACAATGGATGAGAGGAATGCGGGTTGCCGGAGCGCTGGCAATCGCGGCGGTTGCGGCTGTGTCTGCTCCTGTGCAGGCCGAGCCTGATTATGATTTGATAGGTAAGCAGTTTTCGCTTGTTCTGCAGAATGCCCACTTTTCCCGTGAGCGTTTTTCGCAGGAGCAGTATGCCAGATTCCTGGAGTGCTATGTCCAGACCCAGGACCCGCAGCATTTGTTCCTGAGCGAAGACGAGGTGCAGCAACTGCGCAGCAAGTATGCCACAAGCTTCGGGGATTACCTGCTGGCCAATCAGACGGCGCGCCTGGCAGAGGAATTGTACTCTTTTTACAGCGAACGGGCGCTGGCTCGCATTTCTTTTGCAGAGAAGCTTCTGCGACAGTATGAGGATAAGTTGCCCGCCTTTGATTCCGAGCGAACAACCGCTCGCACACGGCGCAAGCTGCCGCGTTCGGCCAACGCTGCTGAGCTGGAGCAGGTCTGGCGTGACCAGGTGGAGGATATGTTGCTCTCCGAGGTCATCCGTCGCGAAAATGTGGCTAAACTGGCAGCAGAAAAGGGGAAACCCGACCCCAATGCCAAGGAGAAGCCCATAGTGGAGAAACTGCTGGCACGTCTGAAGCGCATGCGCAACGATATCCAGGAAGCAGACCGCGAGGATATGGTGTCTTACCTGCTCAATGCCGTGGCGCATGTGTACGACCCGCACAGCGATTACATGGGTGCCCGGGAGGAGCAGCGCTTCAAGGACATGATTAAGGCCTCCATCGTCGGTATCGGTGCCCGCCTCAAGTCTGATGACGATGGCTCCACCGTCATTGAGGGTATTGTGAAGGGCGGCCCTGCCGCCAAGTGTGGTCAGCTTCAGCTGGGTGACCGTATCGTGGCCGTTGCCAAGGATGGGGATGAGAACTGGACCGATATCATGTTCCTGAGCATTGATAAGGTGGTGGACCTCATTCGCGGCAGGAAGGGACAGCAGGTGAAACTGCGTGTGCTGGATGCCGAGGGCGGCAATGAGCGCGTCGTATCCATCGTGCGCGATGAAATCCCCATGTCGGAGGAGCTGGCCAGCGGACGCGTGATTCACCTGACCGCCCCGGATGCCAATGGGCAGCCGCGGAAGTATTGCCTGGGTGTGCTGACGCTGCCTTCGTTCTACGTTGATCTGGATGACGGGGAGGTTCACTGCGCGGCGGATGTGAAGCGCATTCTGCGCCGGATGATAATGGAGGGCGTGGAAGGTATCGTGCTTGACCTTCGCTTCAACGGTGGCGGCTCTCTGGATGAGGTACGCAAGATGGTGGGCTTCTTTACCGGAGCCGGTCCGGTCGTGCAGGTGAAGGATTCCCGAGGGCATGTGGAGCGCCTGACGGTGAGCGGTCGTCCCATTTTCCGTGGTGATCTGGTGGTGCTTATCAACAAGCTCAGCGCCTCTGCTTCCGAGATTTTTGCCGGGGCCATGGTGGACTACGGCCGCGCCGTGGTGGCCGGTGATGAATCCACCTTCGGCAAGGGTACGGTACAGGTTCCCAGAGGGCTGGCAGACTACATGCCCTATTTCTCCTCACGCGAGGGTTGTGGCATGATTAAGGTGACCACGCAGAAGTTCTACCGAGTGGGCGGTGCATCCACGCAGCTGCGGGGTGTGCCCAGCGATATCGTTCTCCCGACGGCTACCACCGGGCTGCGTATTTCTGAGGGTGAGCAGGATTATGCCTTGCCCTATGATGAGATTCCCCGTGCCGGCGGATATGTGATGAATACGCGCATTGCCCGCATCCTGCCGTCTCTGCTGGGCCGCAGTGCAGCCCGTGTGGCGAAAGACCCGGATTTGCAGTACATGCAGGAGGATGCCGTGCGGGCGGATGAACGCCAGAAGAAAAACAGCGTTTCCCTTAACAAGAAAGTGCGCGAGGAAGAAAATGAAGCCCTCCTTGCCCGTAAGAAGCGCATAGATGAGGAGCGCAAGGTACGCTACGAAAAAATGGCGGCTGAGGATGCGAAGAACATGGTTATCTATCGTCTGAACCTCTCGGATGTGAAAGCAGCCACACTTCCCATTGCTTCCAAGGAGGACAAAACCGAGTTCATGGATGAGGTGGAAGACCCTGAGGAGGAATTGACCGAAACGCCGGAATACCCCTCCAATCTGGATCCGGTATTGCGAGAGGGCCTGCATATCGTCAAGGATATGATTGACCTGCGTTGATTCTCCTCATTTAATTATTTCGGACAACGACCTGCGGCCAACTTTCGGCAGCAGGTCGTTTTCCGTTTGTCAAATGCAGCCGGTTGTGCTACCATACAACCGTGCGAGCGTTGGGAATAGTTTTGTCTCTGGTAGGGCTGACGGCTGCTTTTGTGAGCGTGGCCGGGTCTCCCTCTGCCACTCCGACGGCTTCATCCGCTCACTGGGATGAAACAGCCATACCCGTTTCGCTGCAATGCGCCGCCTGCCACCGCAAGGAGTATGATGAATGGGCAGACAGCCACCATGCCCGGGCCTGGCGAAAGTTGCGCGCACAGGATGCGGCGGCGTTTGACGGCCGCCGCATAACCGCACACGGTATGGAGCTGAGCATGGAGACGGATGCACAGGGTAATCCTCAGATACGCGATGTGCGCTCCGGGCAGGTATATGCCGTGGATTCCGTGGTGGGAACCACGCCGTTGGAACAGTACCTGGTGCGTTGGCCCGACGGCGGATTGCAGACCCCGAGTGCCGCCTGGGATGTGCAGAAGAAAGAATGGTTTGACGTGTTCCGTGATGATGCCTTGCAACAGGCCTCCGGCGGTGCGGAGCGCAACCCCGGCGAGTGGGGACACTGGCAGGGGCGGGGCATGAACTGGAACTCCCAGTGCGCCTGGTGTCACATGAGCGGATTCCGTAAAAATTATGATGCGGAGAACAATCAGTATGCCTCCTCATGGACCGAGCCGGGGGTCACCTGTGTGCAGTGCCACCGCGTGGCAGAGAAACCTGCGGATGACGGCTGCATGGTCAGCCGGGAAGACCGCGCGCTCACCCCGCAGCAGCACGATGACAACTGTGCTTCCTGCCATGCCCGCCGCGAGGAACTGACGGATCGGTTCACCATCGGTGATCGTTTTGATGATCACTATCGCCTGGAATTGCCTGCTGTACCCGGGGTGTTCTATCCCAACGGTCTGCAACGGGAGGAGGATTATTGCGAGACAAGTTTCCGGCTCAGCCGCATGGGGCACACCGGGGTGACCTGCTATGATTGCCATAACCCGCATACCGGGGGGCTGACGGAGTCCATGGACAATGACCAACTCTGCCTGCAATGCCATGCCACTAACAAGGTGGTCAACGGGGTGCTTGCCCCGCAGGTGAAGCGCAATGCCCTCTGCGGCGGGCACGAGAACCGCTGCGTGGATTGCCACATGCCGGAGATGACCTACATGGGGCGCGATTCCCGCCGCGACCATGCCCTCCATTGGCCCGATCCCCGCATGAGCATGGAGCTGGGGGTGCCGAATCCCTGTCTGACCTGCCATCAGGACAAGGACCATCAATGGGCGGCCGATTATCTGGAAAAACGCTACGGGAAGCGTATGGAGAAATACCGCCTGCGTTTCCGTGCTGCCGGTGCAGCCATGCAGGGCAGGGGGAACACCGCGCAGTTGATGGAGGCCTATGCAGCCGAGGAAGTGAGCGCCTGGCGGGCCACGCTGCTGGGACTCATGGCACAGTACCCCCGCACCCCGGAGGTGGAGGCTCTGTCGCGGCAGGCACAGCAGGATAGCGACCCGCTGGTGCGCGCTGCGGCGGTGGCTCTGTTGCCGCCGGAGGAGGTGGTCCGCCTGCTGGGCGACGACACGCGCGTGGTGCGCCATGCGGCCGGTTGGCAGCTTTTCCCCCGGATTACACGCATGCCCGGGGCTGGGACGGTGCTCAGAGAGATGAAAGAAACGGCTGCCTTGCAGAGCGACCAGCCGCCCGGAGCCATGCAGCTGGCCATGCTGGCAGCGGCAGAGGGCAATCGGGCCGAGGCAGAGAAACAGTATCGCCGTGCCATTCATCTGGATGCCTCCTCGGCCGTGGCCCGCATGGATTACGCCGTGTTCCTGGCACAGCAGAATCGCCTGGCAGAAGCCCTGCAGCAAATGTTGGCCTGTACTGCCGCCGCACCGGATAATGCGGAGGCGCAGTATCGTCTCGGTATCCTGCTGGTGGAGGTGGGCATGCCGGAGGCCGGGCGCCGTGCGCTGGAAAAGGCCGTCCGGTTGCAACCGACTCATGCTGCCGCCGCAGAGACCCTGAGAATACTGAACCAACAGCCGCAACAACGATAATTTTACTATGGAATTGTTACAGAACCACGCATTGCTGATAGTCCTCGGCGTTATCCTGCTTGCTATCCTGTTCTTTGTGATATTCAAGGGAGTTATCAGGATGATTGTCCTGGCTACCGCTGTCATCTGTGCCGTGGCGGCATGGATGTTCCTGCAACGCAATGGATTCACCTATCTGGCCTTTGTCACGGACACACCGCAGCCGTGGATGGTGCAGGTGCTGGCCTGGGGGGCGGCTGTTTTTATCCTGCTGCTCTTCTTTCACATCATCTCCTGGTTCACGCAGCTGTTCTCCTGGAAGAAAAAGCTGAGCGCCGGCGGGGTGTTGACCACCATTCTGATGAGTCTGCTGATGCTCTGGGTCGGCGTGATGGGGCTTTCCTACTACGGCAGTATTGCCAAGATTCGCCATTATCACGAGCTGGCAGAGGCGCAGATAAACGGTGCAGCCCTGCCGTCTCTGCCCTGGAGCACTCGGGCCTGTGATACCCTGCGGCAGCATCCCTGGACCTCCTGGGTGTCTGCCATTGATTTGATGGAGAACCGCGAGCAGACCAATCTGGCGTGTCTGGTGGCTTTCGGCTGCTCGTTGGATGAGCCCACCTACACCGCTTTTTATAATGCGCAGCTGGCACAGCGGGGAATCCCCCAGCCCTCGCGTTTCCTGCAGCTTTTCGGAGACCAGGGACTCCGCACTCTGGTGAAAGAGGGACGCTTTGTCACTCTGCTGGAAAATGAGCACCTGACCTCTTTCCTTCAGTTTCGCGATACCGCGGCCAAGTTCCGCGATATCCTCTGAGTCTGTCGCTCAGAAATCAATTCCCGTTTCGCCCAGGATGTCCGTCAGTTCCGCATAGGAGGCCACGCGGGAGAGCCGGGGGCGCAGCGGCTTGGTGCCGGGGATGCCCTTGGCGTAGGCCAGCAGGCGGGCGCGCATGGCGCGCATGGTGACAAGCTCTTCCCCATAATGCCCGCTGTCGATGGCCATGCGCGTGTGGCGCAGCATGAAGGCAATGCGCTGCGCGGGCGAGGGGGCAGCCGGGATGATGCCGCTGTGCAGGTATTCTTTCGCCTGACGGAAGAGCCAGGGGGCATTCATGGCGGCGCGGCCAATCATCACACCCGAGACTGCGGTTGTTTCGCGGGCACGTTGCACATCCTGCGGGGTGCAGATGTCGCCATTACCGATGACGGGAATGCTGATGCTGCGGGCACAGGAGTCAATGATATCCCAGTCGGCCCGGCCTCCGTACTGCTGGGAGCGGGTGCGGCCGTGAATGGCGAGTGCCTGTACCCCGGCATCCTGAAGCCGTTGGGCGGCTTCGGTCGCGCAGATATGCTCCGCATCCCAGCCGATGCGTATTTTGACCGTCACGGGGCAGTCGTTGCCCAGCTCCTGCACCACGGCAGCGGCGATGCGTTGCAGCAGCGGCAAGTCTTTCAGGAGCGAGGAGCCCCCGTTCTTGCCCACCACCTTGGGAACGGGACACCCGGCATTGATATCCAGAAAATCCGGGTGCATGGCATCCGTAATGATGCGGGCGGCGCGCGCCATGTGTTCCGGGACGGAGCCGAATATCTGAATACCCAGGGGGCGGTGTTCCTCCGCAAACTCCACGTAGCGCCGATTGCGTTCCCACGCCTGCAATACCCCCTCGGCGGAGACGAACTCCGTCACCATGACATCGGCCCCCTCCTCCTTGCACAGCGTGCGGAAGATGGGGTCAGTGACTCCCGCCATGGGAGCCAGATACAGGGGAAAGCTGCTGAAATCCGGCAAGGCCATGGCCTGAGTCTAGCATAATTTAGCAATATGAGCAAGTCTTTGGCTTGCGGAAGCGGCGCGCCGGTGGTATAGTTCGGGTATGGACTTATCTGCATTCAGAGAAGAATACCTCAAGGACACCCTGCATCGCCGGGATCTGGCGGATTCTCCATTCGTCCAGTTTGACCGCTGGTTCAAACAGGCGCTGGAGGCCGGCATCCCGGAGCCGAATGCCATCAGCATCGCCACCGCCACCCCGGAGGGTCGCCCCTCCCTGCGCACGGTGTTGCTGAAGTATTATGATGACCGCGGCTACGTGTTCTTCACCAACTACACCAGTCGCAAAGCACGTGAGCTGGAAGCCAACCCGGAAATATGCATGATGCTCCCCTGGGTCACGCTGGAGCGCCAGATTATCGTCTACGGCCGCGCAGAGAAGATATCGCGCGCCGAAACCCTCAGATACTTCCTTTCCCGCCCGCGTGAGAGCCAGCTGGGCGCCTGGGTATCGCACCAGAGTCAGGTGATATCCACCCGCAAGCTTCTGATGATGAAATTGCAGGAGCTGAAGCACAAATTCTCGGAGGGGCAGGTGCCTCTGCCGGATTTCTGGGGCGGCTTCCGCATTGTCCCGCACCATGTGGAGTTCTGGCAGGGCGGCCCCGGCCGCGTGCATGACCGCTTCATGTACACCCTGCAGCCGGATTCCTCCTGGAGCATTGAGCGCCTCCAGCCCTGAAGCGAAAAGCACCCCCGCTGAACCTTTCCGGTACAGCGGGGGTGGGGCATGAATACCAATGCCGCATTTGGTCAGAAATCCTGCGGAGTATCCAGCGTTTTGAGCAGCTCCTCATTTTCCTTTTCCAATTCCTTGACCCGATTTTGCATCATGGCTGAATTTCGGGAAATGAGAGCTTCCGCTTCGTGCATTTCTGCAAACTTGATGATTTTCTCATAGTGCTGCCTGACGGCGGCATTTTTTCTTTTTTCTTCCTTCAGATTGCCGTTGACTCGCAACACGACATCCCGATTAATCAGCTTTCTGCTGCTGAATTCTCTCTTGCGGGTATCGATGATACGAATCATCTGTGCTCTGCGGTTGTAACGCTCTCTCAATTCTTCTGCTTTTTCCCGAATACCGGGATAAGGCAGACGGTTGACGTAGTCGTTCGCAACAAGATCATTGCCGGCGGAGAGGAAATCCTCAAAGTCTTTTGATTCAATACTGGTGATGAATACATCCACATCCGGCAATGCCTTTTTTTGTGCGTCCTGATTCTGAGAAAAGAAATAACACCCGGCCGTTGGCACAAAGAGAACGAGGGTAAACAGAAACCATCCTTTCATGTTGATTGATAAGCTTAAGGTTATTTAATCGTCTGATTGAGCAGCTCCTGTTTAAGTGCCTGTTCCGTTCTGTTCAGCTCATCAAGAAGCTCTGTATCATTGAATCGCCGTCCCAGATTGGAGAATAATCTGGCGAAATACAGATACCCCGCCTGCGTTTCGACGTTTTTCCTGAGCTCTGCATAGCGTTTCATTGATGCTTTATGCGAGGCGATGCTCTTGCTTAATTTATCTCTTGCTTCCCGATTACGCATGCCGGCACGGGCAGATTCCTCCTCTTTGCGTAGAGTATCAAGGGAATCACTCACGCGTCCCAACTCGCAATAGTGCTCAAACAGCAGAGGCTTTTCTTTCGCCAGAATGGAAATAGGCCCCTGTGTCAGAGGATTGATTGCGACAGCATCTTCCTGTTTTTGTCTGCGAGCCTCTGCCTTCTTGTTCCCAAAAAGGAAGGGTTCACTCAGAGCCAGCAACCCTCCTGCGTTGAAAAACAGAAAGAGAGCGCCTATGGCACAGCCCATGGAGCAGCTCCTGTTGCCCTTATCCCGGTATTCCTCTTCCTCACTTCTGCCCACTTGCCCGGACATAATGTGAAAATAAATACCCCGTATAATGGCAGATAGGACGGCGCAGAGACAGAACAGTACTATTACAGCGTTCCAGAACTCATTTTCTATGAGCATCATGGTGTGTGCAGCGGTGGTTTTCAGTCCATCATCATCAGAACATCTATCTCCGCATTCAGCCGGTTGCAGTTGCTTTGCAGATTGGCCACATTCTGCTCGGCCTTATCCAGCACTTCCTGCATTCCGGCATCGTCCAGAGAATCCCGCATGGTTTGCATCATAGCGATGCGCTGACGCGCAAAACGAACATCCTGGTACGCGCGTTCGCGTATTTTTTTGAGCTCTTCCAGCTTCGTTTTTCGTTTTTCGATGCTGTTTTTGACGGTTTCGTGCTTGGACTCGAAAAAGACAGCCTGTTCCTCGCTGCGGAGTGCCAGGTCTTCCCTCCCTTCCTTACGCTGCGCTTCGGCCGTTTCGCGTGCGCGCCTGGCACAGACGAGGGCATCTGTCTGTGAGCCCATCAGGGCTGTCAGTTTATTGTAGGCAGAGTTATAGGCCTGGTCATAGCGGGCCAGCGCCAGCGTTCCCTGGTCCACCTGAGCCTCCATGCGGGAGACTTTGTCTCCCACAAACGAGTACCAGATAATTTTGGCATCGGATCTGTATTCCGGTGAGAGGATGATGGTGCCTGCGAACAGTACCAGGAGGGCTGCTATGCTATAGGTGATGATTTTTTTTAACATGGGGAGTGAGGGGAAGAGAGATTTATTCCATATCATTGTCAAGCTGCTGCACCTGAAGCTCTGCATCCAGCCGGCTGCAGGTCTTCTTTACTTCCTCTTCCAGCTCGCGGGCGCGCTGCATGGCAAAGCCGGCATCGCCGCCGCTCAGGGCTGTCAGCTCTCCCTTGAGCATTTCGGTTTTGGCGCTGAGCGTGTCCAGCTCCACTTTCTTGCGTTTGAAGAAGAGGTCAAATTCCTTGTAGGAGGCTTCGGCCTTGGCAGAGGAATCTGCCAGTTTGGCAGCCTGTTCCTCAAACATGGCCTTTTCTGCATCCTTTGCAACAGCTGAGGCTTCCTTACCGCCTGCGCGCAGTTCTGCGGCTTTGATAGCTGCTTCTGCGGCTTTACGTTTCGCTTCGGAGTGCAGGGTCTTAAGCTGTACCAGTGATTCCCGCTTGGCCTTGTAGGCGGTTTTGTAGTGTTCCAGAGCCACGCGTGTTTTTCCCACGCGCTCCTCCATGGAGGCGATGATTTTGTCCACCGCCACAGCTCCGGTTGCTTCGATTGATTGTTTTGCTTCGGCTGTTTTTTCGGGATAGAACACGGCGAGACTCCCGAGCGTGAGGAGCAGTCCTGCTCCTCCGCCCACTGTCCATTTAATGATATTGGTCATGTTGGTTGAGTGTTGTTAGTGTTGTTAGTGTTGATGAGAGGATAATTTATCGGTTGCTGATGTAGTTGCGGATGAAGTGTATCAGGCATTGTGCCATGATAAGGAACGGAGCAAGGATAAGTGCCAGCATCAGCATGCACGCTGCCACCGCACATCCCATGGTTTTGTTTTCCAAATCTTTGTAGAGCCGCCCGTGCTTATCCACATACACGGTATCAAAATCACCTCTGGCGCTGCATGCGGCAGCTACGAACATGCCGATGCCGAGTCCGTAGAGCAAACGGTGCATGAGGAGGAGATACCAGGGTTCCGGATTAACCGTTTTATATCGGGGCGTCAGCAGGGCCAGGTAATAGACAAAGGGTATAGCCCAGGCCACAAAGCCAATCATGAACCCTGCCGCTATGCAAATGGAACAGATAATGATAAATTGCTTTTTCTCACACCCAAGTATACGACTCTGAGCGTTGTTTAAATCTGAACCAAAGGCATTGAGTGCATATTTTTCATCATCACTCAAATCCGATATTCCCTTGAATTTCGCCAAGGCTGCATAGCCCTTGTCGATTTCTTTCTTCAGAGAAAAGTAGCGTACTTCCACTCCGTCCATATTTTCCCTTTCCATATTGTCCCATATTTCGCGCAATTCATTAAATTCATTGCGCAAGCCTTCGACATCAAAGACGCAGCCTTGAGGGACCTCATAATCTTCCGGCAATTCAAGTGCTTTCCAGCGGCGTTTATTTTCCCGGTACAAAATCCACCCCATGTAAGGGATTGACAACAGCCACAGCGTGACAATAGTGATGATAATGGTCAGGATTGCATTTTCGGCAGATTCCTCGATTGATACCGGCGCAGCTGGGCGCTCCATACCGAACGTATCCCATTTGTCGCGCATACTGATAATGGTTTTTTCATATTCTTGCGAGGCTTCTCCGGTGTCGTTTTCGTAGATGTAAAATGATGCAAAATTGACTGATGTACGGAAATCGTTGGAAAGCCAAATCCAATTACTGTAGAAATATTGATCTGTTGTGATAATATGTTTCCCGGCCGTATCCGTTGCGTGAGCATAGCAGGTTACTTTCTTTTGTTCGGATGATACGAAATAATTCTTGAATGCATCCGGCAAACGGTAGATAGATACTTTCAGGTCAACTAAATCACCGATGGAGGCGTTGAGTATTTTTTCCGGGGCGTCAATATCAGACAGATACAGTCCGAACACCCCGTCGGGCCATTTGATTTTGTTTTTGTAGTCCAGCTTTCCGTAGCCGACCTTTGCCTGTATATTTTCTGTGTAACTATAGTCGGCAAAGAATGAAAGCACTTCATGGTATTTCGGAATGATGACCTCCTTGTAGAATCGGATATATTCCGGACTGACTTCGAGCGTTGCGCTTGCTCCTGTGAACCAGTAGCGACTGCGCTTGGCTTCCTCTGAGCTCAATAACCCAAAAGACGTCTGTTTATACGGACTGGCCGATTTGATGATGTACTGGGTCTGCGTGTGTTCTTTTACGCCCGTAGTAAATTTTTTGAACCAATCCAAATCCTGATTGCTTTCCGGCAATTCCAGATTCAGCCAGAAGTCCTGCATGTCCTGAGGAATTCCGACGTATTCGACACCATCAGATGCTGCAGGCTGTTCTATCTCAAGGTTTTCGTATACGACAGGAGATGCTTCCTCAACGACTCGCGGTTTATTTGTTTCGATGCTAAATTGCGTTTTGTCCGGCGTGATACCTTCTTCCAGACAGATATCATCAAAGGAAAGATCTTTTGCATAAGTTTTCAGTATCCAGTACGGTTGGCAGACGAAGGAACTGTTGCATGAGGCCACGCTGTTTCCCGCATTATCGTACAGTCGGGCTGTTATGTTCTCCTTTGTACCTTCGGTTGAGGTATAGTATTCCGAGAAAACTTCCGGTAAATAATAGACCGTCATCTTCAGGTTGACCGTGGCACCGTCCTTTCTGCTGAACAGGGATTCCGGTTCATCTGCGGTCAGGAAGTAAATCCAGGAGCCTCTGTTTTTGAAATCTTTGGGTCTGTTGTATCTGAGGCTGTATTCAGATTGCCTGAGGCTAATCGTTCCTTTGATGCGATGGACGGCGACCTCCGTGCTCAGGGCTTTCAGGAAGGCTCCGTATTTGGGAACAATGACCTCATGATAAAAACGGACAGAATCTGAACTGACACGCACATGCGCCGTGGCTCCCGTATACCAGTTATTGCCTTTTTGGGCCTGGTCGGCAGAGAGCTTTTCAAAGGGAACAGGCCGATATTGCTGCCCGGGAACGACAGTAAGTTGAGGTGTCAGATTCTGCGCGATAGCTTTGACCGTATTGTGAAAGCCCGTGGTATCCGTCTTATTCTCCAGCGGTTTCAGGTTGTACCAGAACTGCCGCATGGCCTTCGGAATTCCGGGGTATTTGTCTGCGTACGGATTTTCATCGCCCTTATCTGAGGCCTGAGTAACAGTCTCGGGGGCAGCATCCCCGGCATCATCACTCAGCAATTCTTCAATTGCTCGTTCGTTTGCATTTTCTTTTTCGATGTCTTTGGCAAATTCCGCGTCCTTGAATCGGAATGCCTTCAATTCTTCATCCCAGGTCACATATTTCTGAACACCGGGGATGGCACTCTTCTGAACGGCTGAGTTGTAATCAACATTTTTCTGCAGCAGCAGATTTTGCACGGAGACGAGGACGCAGTCTCTCCAGCCGCTGTCGATGGAGCTTTCGAGCTGCTTCGAATGGTTACCGAGCTTCAGGAGCAGGTCTGCCGTGGCGATGGCCTTGGAGACGTCTTCGATATATGCCTCTGCCGTCCCTTGATTGGGGTTGGCATCTTTGCTGTGCTCCTGCTGAATGCGGAGAAGGGTGGCTGCTGATGAGCCGAATACGAGCTTGCCGTTGTCGTGACGCACCTGCACGCTATCCTTGCCTGTGTTAATGATAGGGGCCTGCGTGATGGCCTTGCCGTTCTCCGGGGTGATGATTCCATTTGTCACCAGAACGTTGATGATGCGTTCCCGGCATGCTGCCAGCATGTTGTCATCTTTCTGTTGGTTCTGTCCCGGCATGGGGGGTGCCTCGCCGGTATTCTGTGTCGGTGTCGCCGTAATCGGCAGCACCATTGCCGGCAACAGCAGCAGCCATTGCAAATTGTGTAGTGTGTGTTTCATATTGGTGATTTGTTGGTGAAGTGAGGATTGTGGTTTATAGTCTCCTCTCGTGTGAGTTCCTTCTCAGAGACGCGGATTATTTGTGAATGCCATTTTGTTAACGATGCATCAGTATGAGGGCTGCGTAAGATAAGTACAGACGCTGTATGCCGCCCATTTCGGAGTGCGAATCAAAATGATTTCTCAGTTTTTCGGAACCAAACCACATGGGGGCATTATACCCTTGCAACGCATGTTCACCACTCGCTTTAAGTAAGTCGTGAGTGTTCTTCATCACCTTGACGCTTTCTCTATCATACAGAAGCCATCCGCATCCCTCCCCGTATGCGTCGAAAATGCACAGAATGTTGGAGGCCAGTTGCTCCAGTATCAGCATTTGTTGGTTCAGCAAATCTGCATATTTGTCTGCACTGGCTTTATCCACGATCAGTTTGGTTATTCGGTGGTATTCCGTCACCCATTCATCCAGCAGTCTGATGGATTCCGGAAGTACATATTTGAGCAGGGCTTCCAGTTCTTCATGGCAAACGCTGTCCCCTTCTTTCCATACTTTGGCATTATCCTGCAGGGCATAGTATTGCAGATACGCATTTCGCGCAGCTGCAAATTTGGCTTGGCGTATGGACTCTGCCCCTTCTTCTGCGGAGAGTGTTTTTTCAAAGCCCAGTTGTTCCACCAGCTTCTCATCAACATTTGCGTTCGGTTTATAGCTTTTGATGACGGCGGCCAGGGTCTTGTCAATGGCGTATTTGGCGTTGATATAGACTTTCTGCTTGTGTTCCAGGGTTGATTGTGCCAGAGTTGTGCGGATGTGTTGATTTGTCTGGTCTATTGTTTCCTTTACTTTGTGGTGTTCCGTGCTTTTCTTCTCCACGGCTTCCGCGACAGCATCTAGGGCCAGCATCCAAATCTGTATGCGCTGATTTTCGTAGCGCAGCATGGCAAACAGTCCCTTATTGTCGTCCAGTCCTGCTCCTTCTTCCGGATAGTGTGCCACAATATCCTCCACATAGCGCTTGTACGCCGGTTCTGCGGTGGCCTTTTGCTTGAGGAAGTCATGGAACTTCTGCTCACGGGACAGAAGCCGGCGGTCAACGACATGCAGAGCATACAGACACAACAGCGTTTCAGGGTTACTGCGCTCCTGCCTGTCGAACAAATGACTGGCATTCCGGGAACGACCGTAGTACCAGTATTCCTTGATTCCATCATACGTCGCATTTGCCCGGGCTTCTCCGCTCACCAGTGCGGCTTCTTCCACCAGTTTGCGTGCGCCTGCCTCCACGTCTGCATCGCGTGCGGGGCGCTCCAACAAGGCCGCCACTGCGGTCTTGTTCACCTTCACTCGCGCCGGTTCATTCCCATCATAATACATGTATTTCCATGTTGTTTCGCCGTGGATTTTTCGTTTGTTGAACTCTTCTTCCTCCAGATAGCTGAACTTTGCCTGCTGTTGTACCTGTTCTGCTGCCACCGCAGGGAATCCTATTTTGCCGAATTCCTCTGCAATAATCTTTGCCACTCCTGCCAGTGTCTTTCTCAGCAGGCTGTCCATTTCTGCCTCGCTTGGCGCCGCCGTGGCACTCGCCAACAGGCATGCTCCGGCTATCATGCTTAAAATAATCCGTTTCATATCATCAGATGCTCTTAGTTTTCCTCCTCGCCCGTCTTGCCATAACGCATTTGTGTGTTAAATGCAACGAGCTTCAATAATGTGCTGACTGCTATTTTTGCGGCTTTGGCCCCTTCGGTGTTCTTAACACTGCACTCGGGTTCGATCCACTTATTATTTTCCCACACTCCACCTGTTTTTTCTTGTTTATCGGGTGCGCTTAATCCATCACGAACATGCTTAGTTGCATCTTCCCAATTAGTAAATAAAATATCTGCACTTTGCGCGTAGATAAACCAAGCTAACGCATAATCAAGTTGATTTTTTATTGGATATTTGAATCCCAAAAGGTATTCAATGGTATCTAGTTTTTCGTATGTGTAGGTAACTTTGTTGTCTTTTACTTCGGTAAACAACAACAAAGATAAAGCCATTTCCGGGGGGCACTCTTTCGCAATATAGTCTACAAAATTGCTTTTATTGTCAGTTTTTTTGTGTCGCTGAAGTTCGTACAGGTACTGTACATAGACAGCATACGATTCTGTGGAAACAAACCTAAGCCGATAGCGAAGTGTAAATAAATCGGGGGGGTATCCTCCTTCCTCCGGTTTTTTTTCATATCGGACGTCATCAATCGTTGGCTGTTCATACGAAAATATAGCATGCCCCATTTCATGAGCTATGCAGATATCAGCATCACCGGGAAGTCCCGGCTTGAAAGAGAAATTTTTGTCTTTTGTTTCAGGTGTATCCGTTTCAGCCATAACGGCGATATAATCTCTGAATGTATATCCGTACTTTTTAGCATCCTGAGCAGAATATCTACCGTGTGCGGCTCTTACTAAACAGTAATCATTTGGTTCCGTGAAAAAAAGCGATACATTATCCGTTATGTCAATTTTGCCATCTGTTGAGATTCCCAGAATTCGGGAATCTGTCATTACTGCCTCGTTTGAAAAAAATGGAATTACTTTTTCCTCTGCCAGTTTTTTTAATTCAGCATCATAAGCTTTATTATGTCTATAACGCCCGGCTACAATTTCACTACTAAATGGGTAGTCGATTGTAAAACCCTTAAAATACCAGTGGTCATTGTTGTAAGCCTCATTTGCTGATATCTCCTGGGAATGGAGAATTAAACCGAGAGAGAAAAGGAATAAAAGATGTTTCATAAGAAAAATATGGTTTTTGGAAAAATTATTTCACATCGCTCAGTTGTTTCATGAGCTGCTGAGTATCCGGGAATTTGGCTGTGGCGCGGTATTGGGAGAAGAAGTCGGCGGCGTGGCGGAGGCAGGATTGCTGGCGGGGTTCTTTGGAGGCGAGCTCGGAGAGGTGGCGGTTCAGCTCTGCATCAGCGATATCGGCGGGGACATCTGCTAGGAGTTTGCAGCCTTTGAAGAGGTGGCTGCGGGCACCGGCGATGTTGGTGCGGAATTGCTCCAGCTTGGGTTGGATGAGAGCGCGGGCTTCATCATCCGTATCCTCGCGCTCCAGGAGGGAGGTGAGGTCTGCCTCTGCCTTGAGGTAGTAGGAGAGGTGGGCGGCGGAGGTGCTGAGCATGGTGAGGGCGGCATCTGCCTTGAGCTGTTCGCTCTGGCGGACCAGGGCCAGGGATTGCTTGAGCTGGGCTTCCACCACGGTGCTTTGCTTGCGGATGGCGGTGAGCTTGTCTTTCATTTCCACATCGGCGGTGAGAGCGGCGGCTTCCAGCTCCTCCACGCGGCTGCGGAGGCGTGCGTTTTCCTCCTCAGCCTGCTGCGCGAGGTCTTCCAGGCAGACTTCTGTGGTGGATCCGGCGGCTTCTACCGGGGGAGGCGGGGTGCGGAGTTCCTCAAATTCCTTCCACTGGTCAGAGAAGGCCTGCATGGACATTTCCTTGTGGCGAATGACGGAGCCGAGCACGGGGCGGAAGCCGACCAGCTCGCTGCGGAACTCGGAGCCGTCCTCGCGGTAGGGGATGCACTCCGATCGGTCGGAGGAGTGGAGGGTGGCTTTCTCTGTGCGGAAATTGCCGCCGCAGGTGAGGATGCCGCCGGAGCGGCCGAGGCTGCTGTCGAAGTAATAGATGGGGCTTGCCAGTTCGGAGACATTGCCGAGCATATCGTAGAGCCCGACGGGGTTGGGCTTGCGACTGCCTTTGACGGGGCGGGGGGCCACGTTGCGCGAACCGGTGAAGGTGACTTCGTAGCGAGAGATGGCGTTGGCGGGGTAGGGGGTGGAGGCATCAAAGATGCCTTCATCCACATTCACGCCGCCGCGCGCCGCGAATTCCCACTCCACGGGGGAGGGAAGACGGAAGAAGAATGCGTGTGTCTTGTCGTTGCGGTAGGGGATGAGGGCGGCGGCGAATTCCTCGCTGGCGGCCATGAGTCTGTTGAGTCGGGAGAGGAAGTTCTGAGCATCGGTCACGGAGATGTTGACCATGGGAAGATTGGCCTCTTTTGCCGGGGGCATGGGTTCGCCCATGACGGCGGCGTACTGGGCGCGGGTGACTTCTGTCTCGCAGAAGGGGATGTACCATTTTTTGCCGTTGAAGGCGGTGCCCGCCAGATTGACGCGGGTGACGGGTTCGTTGGTGTAATCTCCGCTGCCGGCATTGAAGCTGCGGTAGGCAAAGATGTTCGGGTTATCGGAAATTTCCACGGGTATGAACACCATTTTCTGCCCCTGCGGCAGCAGGAGTTCCATGGGGGGCGCGGCAGGGGTGCCGTCCTGAGCAGTGGCGAGACTGGCAATGAGAGAAATAGCAAGGATGGAGGATTTGGTCATGGTTAGTGAAGCGTGGGTGAAATTACATTTCGCGGATGGCGGTGGAGGGCTGTGTGCGAAGGACGTTGACGGCGGCACAGACAGCCGCCAGCAGTCCGATGGCGATACCGCAGCCCAGCACAAGGGCATGATGGGCGGGGGAGAGGAAACAGAGGTTCTCCCCTGTCTCAATTTCTGCAGCAAACAGCACGCTGATGGCGTGAGCCATGCCGTGGAAGAGGAAGAAGCTCAGCCCGATGGAGAGGAGAGTCAGGAGAAGGGATTCGCAGATGGGAAAGCAGGTGAGGGTGGCGCGGGAGAATCCGAGGGTGGCCAGGATGGCGTAGTCGCGTCGGCGCTTGAGAACTCCGTTGAAAAGATTGAGAGCAAGGGAGATGGCTGCTCCTGTCACACAGATGACGGCCAGTAGTGTGAAGAGGATTTCCAGCTGGGCGTTGAGCTCCTGCACGCGCCGGATGCCGGCAATGTTGCCCTCTGCGTGGTAGCCGCGGGCGGTGATGTGTTGCACCAGCGGCTCTACATCATCCAGCCCACGTGCGTAGAGCCGGATGCGGGAGAAGGCGCGGTGCGGCTGTGTCAGCCCGCCCGCTTCCTCGCTCCAGAAAAGCCCGCGCTGACAGATGCCGTGCAGCACGCCCAGCACGGAGGCGGACGCCGTCCATTCCCCCGGTGGCAGGGAGGTATCCGCCACCGCTTCCACTCGCATACTGCCTTTCCCTCCGGCCAGCAGCAGAGTGTGGAAGCCGGCATCAGCGGGATTGCCGCAGCGGATTTGCAGCGCCGGGGCGGCGGCGCGGAGGTTGAGCGGTTCGGGGATGCAGTGAATCGTGAATGTTTCAGTTTTATCGCTTGTTTGCCGGGTGGCGGAGACGGGCGGATTCCAGAGTCGGAATTCTGCCCGGTTCTGCTTGGCTAACTGGTAGGCCCGGCGTAATTTGTCGACAGCTTTGTGCTGTGCGGAGTTGAAGAAGAGGATTGCTTCCTGAGATGCCATACCGCGGCGGATTTCGTCCTCTGTGGCGGGACGCTGTTCCGAAAAGGGGCAGGCTCGATCCCAGACGTAATCCGGCGTACTGTCTTTCAGCCCCGGTTTGTTGAGCCACATGCCGTGGTAGACCGGGGCGGGGGGCGTGAGCCCCTGCGCACCCTCTGCAGAGAGTGATTGCCGAGCCCCCTCGGCATATTCTTCCACAGCGATGACGAGTGAGAGCGGCACAAATACCTGTGCGCCGACACCGCTGCTGTCCGGCAGGATACCGACTACCCTGCAAGGGACTTCGGTGTACTGTGCCCTGCCGCCTTCCATGCGTCCGCGTCGCAGCCGTATCTCGCCACCCACCTCCGGAGAGAGCTTTTCTGCGATGGCAGAGCCGAGGACAATTTCCCCGGCACGGGGAACGGGGAGAGAATGCCGCGCCAGCAGGGGGTCGCCCGCACCGGTGGGGATGAGATTGACCTCCTCACTGCCGCTGTCTGTGACCAGATGGGCAGAGGTGGCCAGAATGCGTGTGGCCGGGATGCAGAATCCCACCCCGGGCAGCGCGCGGAGGCTCTCCACCTCCTGTGAACTGATATGGGTGGAAATGGGCATGCGGATTTCCAGATTGGCGGGGTCTGCCGCCAGACGCTGCCGCAGGGTCTGCACCGTGCCTTCCTTCAGCCCCAGTATCATCAGCACCGGTACCAGGGCGGCGGCCATGGCAATGCAGAGGCAGGCAGCGGCGAGCCATTCATGCCGCAGCTGTTGCCAGACAAGTTTCAGTACCAGACAGAGGTTCATATAGTGTTGCTTTCGCGGCGGAGGGTGGAGGTGACACAGGTGCCTTCCACCCTGATATCAAATCCGTATACCCGGTCTGCGGCGGTGCGGAACAGCTCTGCATCATGCGTGACGATGAGAACCGCCACGTTGCGCTCACGCGCGGTTTCCAGCAGCAGTTCTCTGACAATGCGGGCAGATTCCGGATCGAGCGCCCCGGTCGGTTCATCTGCCAGCACGATGCGGGGCCCCGCCGCCAGAGCCCGGGCGATGGCGACACGCTGCCGCTGTCCGGTACTCAGCTGCGCCGGGTACTGGCGGCTCAGCCCGGCGATTTCCAGTCTCTCCATCAGCTTGCCGATGCCGTCCCGGGGGCTGCCGCAGAGCTGCCGGGGCAGGGCGACGTTATCCTCTACGCTCAGGAAAGGGAGAAGACCTCCGGTCTGCAGGATGTAGCCCAGCTGTGTGCGGCGCAGGTGCTCTGCTTCGTGCGGGGTGGCACGCAGGGCATCAAACCATTGACACGGGTTGCGGCGGATGCGGTAGGACTGTGCCGAATCCGGGCGGGATATCATGCCCAGCATGTCCAGCAGGGTGGATTTTCCGCATCCGCTGCGACCGATGATGATGTTGACGCTGCCGGCATCCACATTCAGTTCCGGTACCAACAGCCGGAAGCTCCGCTCGCTCCCCGCATAAAAGCGGGAGAGCTCGCGGGCTGTGAGAACGGTGGAGGCTGACAGCGCTTCGTAGCTCATGTTGGTGTATCAGGGCAGTTGCTCCAGCGGAATGGGGGTGAGCATCTGGCTCTCATCGCAGGATGCATCCGGCTTCATCCACAGGTCGAGGTTATCATATACGGCCTTGTAGAATTTGAGCTTGTTCTGCGCATTGCTGATGAATTCATCCTGCTCATCCTGCTGCATGCTCTGCCAGTACTCGTTGGTCATGGTCAGAACCTTGCTGCGGTAGGGCAAATCCTTCAGGAAGGTAGGCACGAAGCGCGAATCCGCCAGCATGTTGATGTTATTCAGCATGTCCGCGTTCTTTTGGGTGGCCATAACCGTGCTCTGAAGTGCTGAGAAGAAGGCGGTGGAGGTTCCCTTGGCGCTCATGCCTGCTGCCACCACGTTTTCCAGGATGGAGCGCACGGAATCCAGCTGCTGGCGAGTCAGCATCACGCAGGGTTTCACGGAATCCAGCGCAGGATCTTTCAGATCCTTGTCCAGCACCCAGCCGCTCATCTCATTGGTGACCCCCACTTTATGTGCCTCCGAAATCCAGTGTACCCGGGCGTTTTGGAAGAGGGCTGTTGCAAAGCTCTGTCCATTGGTGGCAGGCTTGATTTCGGAGCCGCCCTGATTGGCTACCATGGTCTGGGCTACGAGCCAAGTGATAACCTCGCGGGAGAAATTCTCAAAATCGCCGGCTTTGCCCATGTTGAGGATGGCGGTGGCGCGCTTGTTTTCGCCGGTGGCAAGGGCATCAAACTGCTGGCGGGCAATGGGCAGGTGCTCCTTGTAGCGGGGAACGTTCACATAGGCGGTACCCACGGATACGCGGTGCTTGTCCGCAAGCCCTCGGATTTCATTGGTTCCCATTTCGGCAGCTGTTCCCACGGGTTTATCCTTGCGGCGGCTGAAGGGGTCTGTCTTGCCTGGCTCACGACCGGGGGCATCGCCGATGAGGATGATGGCTCGTGCCGCGCCCTCGCGCCACTTGGTCTTTTCAATGGCATCCTTCATGCCGGCCAGCACGTCTTCCGCGTAGTCCACGGAGTCAATGCGGGTTTCTTTGGCCTTCTCCAGAGTCTTGACGAATTCGGCGGCTGTCTGGAGTCCCTCGGCGGTATAGTCGTGGGTGAGATATTCAATGCCCGGGCAGGCTTTCATGTCATCCCGGTAACCCCAGAAGCCGAAGTGAATCATAGAGTCCTTGAAGTTCGGGTTGCCGGAGGTGGCTTCGGCAATCTGACGGATGGTCTTGAGCACCTGGTCTTTGATGGGACCCATGCTGCGGGATAAGTCCATGACGAAGACCAAATCCAGGGACATGTTTTTTGCGGTCAGCGGCTCTGTGGAGGTAGCCGTGTTTTCCGTGGCTGCGGACACCTTGATGGCAGTCATATCGTATTCTGCGGCAATTTCTGACTGCTCGTCCGAGAATTCCACAATGGGCATGAGATAGAAATTGCTCTTCATGGTGGCCCAGCCTTCCGGTTCGCATGCCACGATGCTCTTGTCAGCAACCGGCTGGTTTTTCTCGATGTTTTCGTAGGCAGGGCGCAGAGCCACTTCCCGTTCTTCCGGGGTCATCTCGGCGTAACGAAGGGCATCTTCCTTATTGGCAAAGAAAAGAGTTCGCGCGCGGCCGTTCGGGTTGGCAAACTGAACCACCAGCTGGTGTTTCCAGGGGAGGGTGTCTTCTTCCTTCACCCAACCTTTGAGCCCCTTGCCGCCGGGAGCCTGCACCTGAATGCGTCCGGCCTCTCGAGAAATAACTTCCAGAATGGAGAAGTTCGGCAGGTAAGTTTCCGATTTTTCCTCACCAACGGAGGTATACAGCATGACTCCCGGCTTGGAGAGGATGCGTTCTGCCATGGTCAGCTCGGCGGGAGAAGACACGCTGATTTTCTTCTTAGCTTCCTGCTCGGCCTTGGCTTCCTGCTCAGCCTTGGCTTTGGCTTCCTGCTCAGCCTTGGCTTTGGCTTCCTGCTCAGCCTTGGCATTGGCTTCCTGCTCAGCCTTGGCATTGGCTTCCTGCTCAGCCTTGGCTTTGGCTTCCTGCTCAGCCTTGGCATTGGCTTCCTGCTCAGCCTTGGCATTGGCTTCCTGCTCAGCCTTGGCCTTGGCTTCCTGTTCGGCCCTGGCCTTGGCTTCCTGTTCGGCCTTGGCTTTAGCTTCCTGCTCGGCCTTGGCTTCCTGCTCGGCCTTGGCCTTGGCTTCCTGCTCGGCCTTGGCCTTGGCTTCCTGTTCGGCCCTGGCCTTGGCTTCCTGCTCGGCCTTGGCATTGGCTTCCTGCTCAGCCTTGGCTTTGGCTTCCTGCTCAGCCTTGGCTTTGGCTTCCTGCTCAGCCTTGGCTTTGGCTTCCTGCACAGCCTTGGCATTGGCTTCCTGCTCAGCCTTGGCTTTGGCTTCCTGCTCAGCCTTGGCATTGGCTTCCTGCTCAGCC